>CAUTNG010000007.1:0-31399 GCA_963539995.1 uncultured Candidatus Saccharibacteria bacterium | reverse complement strand
ACCTGGGGGCGTAGCTCAGGGGTTAGAGCAGGCGGCTCATAACCGCTTGGTCGTTGGTTCGAGCCCAACCGCCCCCACCAGATCCTAAATCGGCATCCAGCCGGTTTTTTGTGATTTCACCCCTTGTTTATCTCTCTTGGCTAATCGCACCGATTAGTTCTTCTTATTCCACTCTGATTCATATTGTTTTCGAAGTTCAATTGCACGTTCAATTTTTTTAGCACGCTCCGGATTATCTAGACCAAAGAATCGACGATTCCATTCCTCATTTTGTGAATCATCATATTTTTCGCCATGATGAGAACCAGTACCGCCGCTTTCGTCGTATGATATTGCTAATTCTCTAGCTATAAGTTTATTGTTATAACTGGATTGATTTTCTATTGCAGATTTTGACTGTTCAAGTTCTTTTTTAGCACTTTCGTATCTTTTTTTACCAAAGAATTTTCCTAAAAAGCTTTTTTTCTCATATTCATCATCTAGGTCAGCGAGATCTCTATCAATTTTTTCTAATTCTCTACCGGCCTTTTCTCCATCTTTTCTCCAACCTATTTCAGATGCAATTAGACTGTCGGCACTGGCAATGCGAAGCATTGTTCCGTCCTTTTCTCCAGCTTCCGTGCCGACATAGCCACTCCAACGGTAATGTGGGTTGTCGCTATATTTACGTCCTAGATCGGTAGTTATATTCACCGCATAATGATGCTGTCCACTTCTTTGTTCGCTATAATATGGATTTGAGAAATCCTTACTAAGATCATCAAGTATAGACAAATATTCATTTGCAGTATCTCGCGGAGTGAGCTCTTCTTGTTTTTCTGGTTGTACTGCTAAATATTCAAAACCTTTAATTTCGGTATCTTTATTCTCGTTTGTATGGTCCTCTTTACTATTTAGACTTTCTTCAATAAGTGTTTTTGCCTTATCTGCATTAAATTTACCGCTCATTTCAGACAAGGCATTAAGCTGATTTATTTCAGAAGAATTCATATTTGGATTAGGATCCCTATCAGGAGCCGTGTCTGGATTAGGATTCTTATTAATATTTTTTAGTTTTTCAGACATAGTTACCTCACTTACGATATGTTTATTATTATCTTGAGTATATATATATTGTAAATAACAACCCTATTCTTTTTATTTTTAATGTCTATATCCACAATAAGGCCTTTCTTGTCTTTTTTTCTTCCCACGTCTATAATCATAAGTACTATGGATGATTCTGAGAAAAATATATTTCACAGTAGCAATATCGCGAATCAGACCCTTGCCGGATCCGTTTCTGACCCGTTCACTCTTACCGAAAAAGAGAAAAAACGACAAGAAAAACTTTCTGAGCTACTAGAAAAACGTCAACAAAAAGCAGCCAAAAAAGAGGAAAGAGCTAGGAAACGTGCCGAAAGACGTGAAAAATTTGCAACCTGGCGAAAAACCAATCCGCTTCTTTTTATGATTTCTGTAGTTGTCACTATTATTGTTTCTGGTGCTGCACTTTTTGGAATTGGTGTTTTAGTTGTTAATCTAATCCCAAAACGCCCACTTACGGCCGAGGAACAAAAAGCCCTCATCGACCTCAATGATCCGGTGTCTGTCAACTGTCAGTGTGAAAAAGGTTCCAAGATATACAATACTCTTAAAAAAGAGTATGAGGAATCAGAAAAGAATTTCCGGGAAATGGTCAAAGATTTTAACGTCAAAGAGGCCGGTACGATCAAGACTATCAACTACGTTGGAACCGTGATTGGTAATTATGTCGACGGCGCTATTGATAAAGAGGGTAATTTTGACACCGATAAGGTACTCGAAAAAATGAAGGCCAATGTTGAACAGGCTGATATTCCAGATGACCAAAAGAGACTTTTTGATATTTATTTTATTAGAGCCTATGTCTTAGGCGAGCGCTACAATGACGCTATAAAAAAACTTGACCAATATAATCCTGATGAACTCCTAAACAGTGAAAAAACTGTCTACTATACAGTTGCCATGGAGCTATACAAAGCCGTCGGTAATGATGCGGAATATCAATCTGCACGCGAGGCGTATAACGCTTTACCGGAAGGTGAGGCGCTAAGTTAATTCATTAAGAACCCATCAAAAACAAAACTATCATCATAGTTTCTGGCCAATCTCAAAATGCTCATGTATAATAAAAATATGCAAAAACCTTCTCGCCGTCGTGGTTTTACTATAATTGAGGTCACACTAGTTCTCGCGATTTCAACTGCTCTTGCTATGGCCATTTTGAGCACGATCACCACTAACATCCATCGTCGTCGTTATGTTGATGCTTATACGGACCTCGCGAACTATTTGCGCAGTGCCTATTCCGCTACAATTAACGTTCAAAACACTAGGCTTGGCACTGAGGATAGCGGCTTTACCTGCACGATTAACTCTCTTTGGGATGAAAATGGCCAGCTTACCACCAATACTGACACTGATAATTATCCAGGTCGCAGCCGTTGCGCTATCTATGGAAAACTCATTACTTTTGGTGAAAAAGATGCCGAAACTGGCGCCGCCAATACTAAGGTCCATATGTATGACATTATTGGTCGTGTCTACACTGGACAGATGAATGTTGAAAATTCCGCCGGTGATAATGCACTCAATTCTCTAAAAGCAGTTTCCGCCAATGTTGTCACACTCCGCAGCAATAACAATACTTGTAGTGTTAACTTTGCCGGTCAAGCAGATTCATACACTCCGCAGTGGCAAACCACAATTGAGCGCCCAAATGATCATCAACTTTTTCGCGGCGCCATCATGATTGCTCGTTCTCCTCTATCTGGTACTGTTCATACTTATTTCTACAACCAAGGTGATCAGACTTTTGATGTTCAGCAATTCATCAAGCAAATGAACCAGAATACGATTAGTCAATCCTGCGATTTTGCCAAACTTGAACAATATCGTCCTGCCTCCAATGATGCATTGCTTTATGGCGCACTCGGCGATTTTGGTCCATCTCGCAACAATCCTCTACAGATGGAGTTGAGAAATCCGAAAATGCAAAATAACCAGGATTTAACCTTCTGTCTTGCCTCTGAAGATCTTCCACTCGCTCCTAAAAATCGTCGTCCAATCCGTATTCATGCAGATGGCAGTAATTCTTCTGCCGTCGAATTAGTTAATATTGATGGAACGGATAATCCTTGCGAATAGTATAATGGTTATGTCTATGTTGAATCTTTTTCGGAAACCAACCCACAAAAATGTTAACCGCCGCGGCGATACAATCATTGAGGTTGTTTTCTGTTTTTCGATTTTTTCATTTATCACAATTCTTTCAATCGGCGTAATGAATCGTAACCTTTCTCTTATTCAGGGTACTCTGGAGATTTCTATGGCCAGAAATGAAATCGATTCTCAAGCTGAAGCCATCCGTTTTATTCATAACTCCTATTTATCAGAACGTGAACTTGTTCGTGATAAGACTATTGATCCAACAAAGTGGCAGGAGTATCGTGAGCTCTGGAGTAGTCTCTCCATGGCTCAGAATGGTCTCAATAATAATCCAATCCGTATCTCAAAATATAACGATAACGACTGTAAGCAGTATTACGATACTGATAATTCGACCGGTGAGGTACATAACATTTTCACGGACAAAGCGTTTGTAATTAATACCAGAAAGCTTGACCCTAAAAATCCTGAGACAACCATTATTTCCGCCAAACAAAACCCAAATCTCTTCCAAGAGGCTTCACTCTATCCTCGCCTAGTTTTTTCTAGCGCTGGACGTATTGGTGATTCCACTGGCGTAGACAGTTCTGGCAATCTCAATGAGTTAAATAATGGTGAAAGCGCATATACCGCCCCGATTTTTAATACGCCTTATCGAGTAGAGGGTATTTGGGTTATTGGAACAAGAGATGTTACTCGCCTTAGTAATCCTGAAAATTACAATGATTCCTCCCTTGATGCTGAGGCTCCCGAGTACTATGATTTTCACATTCGCACCTGTTGGTATGGCCCTGGCCGCAATCGTCCATCTACAATCAGTACGATTATTAGGTTATATAATCCGGAGTTTGTTAAAAAGGATTAATTATGAAGTTAGCACAAAAAATACATCAGTCCCTAGATCAATCCCTAAAACAATCCCCAAGTCAATCCCCAAGTATTCGCCGCGGTTTTACTTTAATCGAGTTATCTCTTGCGCTTGCCTTTATTTCCGCCCTCATGGTTGTAGTTACCATTATTACTATTCATATTTCCACCACCTATCATAAAGGCCTAGTAATCCGCTCGATAAATTCAACGGGTCGATCCCTAGTTGATGATTTTTCCCGCACCATTGCCGCCGCCCCGACTCGCTCTCTCGCTGATATTTGTCGAGCTGAATACGCTTCTGATCGGAACCAGATGCAAAAATGTCTAGATGACAATGCAAGAATCTATATCTATCAGCAAAACTATGGCTCCGTCCGCCTCAAGTCAACCGGCGCTGTGCTTCACAACGTTCCATTAAATGGTGTTTTCTGTACTGGTCGACACAGTTATATTTGGAACACTGGCTATGCACTAAATGACGATGATTACGAGATTCTTTCTGGTAGTCGCGCCAACTACGATGCTTTTGTTAACGGTGATAGGGTTGATAAGAATGACTTCAAGCTCCTAAAAGTTGAAGACAATAACCGTGACCTCTGCTACCAACACACCTATATGCGTACTGACGGAACCGCTACTTATGGATATAAACCTAACGAAAATAACTACTATATGAAGGACACCATCATTACAGAACTGCTTGATAAGACTGATGATCGTCTTGTGCTTTATGATTTTGTTATTTTCCCGCCAACACAACACGCTGTCACATTACACTCCTTCTACTCGGGTACCTTTGTTCTTGGAACCGAGCGGGGAAGCATCGATATTACCGGCATCGGCGAATTCTGCAAGGCGCCACCAAGTGATGGTCTATCTACCGATTTTACCTACTGTGCAATCAATAAATTTAACTTCGCGGCAAGATCAACTGGCCAAAATCGAAAGGGAGAATAATGCGATTTTTTCAAAAACAACGCAATCAGATCGACAAAAAGACTAAAACCCGCAAGGGTGCCACTTCGATGATCGTCACCGTCTTTACGATTATTCTATTTAGTGTTATTACCCTTGGCTTTACTCGTCTCATCCTCTCGGAGGTCAATCAAACCACTAACTCTAATCTTTCAAAATCTGCCTATGATTCCGCCCTAGCGGGTGTCGAAGATGCCAAGGTTGCTCTATTGCAATATCATGACTGCCTAAATAAAGGGCAAACTATCGGCTCTGGTACTCGCTGCAGCAAAATCATTGCCGCCATGCAAGATGGTGTCAGAAAACAGGATTGTAGTACTGTCTCAAACGTTCTTAGCCGTACCACTGATGACCAGCATGGTGTTACCATCCAGGAAGTTAAGGATTCTAGTCAAGACGGTGGCTCTGCTGCTTCAAAACTACAGGCTTATACCTGTGTCACTATTCAGGAAGACCTCGCAGATTACCGCTCGACTTTAAGCTCGGATACAAGGACTCGTATTGTTCCGCTCCGCTCGGACCAAATTCAAGACCTCAAATACATTAATATTAAATGGTATTCCGATGCCAACTATACTGCTCAGCGTCGCAGTGGTAGCAATCTAGCTTGGGACATTGACGACTATAATTTACCAAGTGGCCAGCACTCCATGACTCCTCCACTCGTCACTGCTGCCTTCTTCCAGTCGGATCGTGATTTTAATCTAGGTGAGTTTAATATCGCCAGTAGCGAAAATAGTACTAATCGCGCCATGATGTTCTTCAAGCCAACTTATAGTGATAAATGGAAGACTGAATTTGCCGCTAATGAAGTTTCCGATACATTCGACAAAAACAGCAATCACCTCTTCCCAGTCTATTGTCATGAAGGTTCATTCTTCTGTTCTGTAACCTTTGAAGTCCCAAACACTTATCGCAATTCCACAAATCGCAACCCAGCCACCACCTTCCTCCTGCTTAGTCTTCCATACGGTGCTCCAGAAACCGACTTCTCCATTTCGCTCTATAACTCGAGGCGCGAGTCCATTAATTTTACCGGCGTACAGGCAAGGGTGGACTCTACCGGGCGTGCCAACGACCTTTATCGCCGCGTCGAAAGTCGTGTTGAGCTAGTAGATACCTATTTCCCATATCCTGAATTTGCCATTCAATTAAATGACGACAAAAACAATACCACCAGAAAGACCTTTTATACCACCATCAACTGCTGGACTTCCACCGATGGTACCAAAGATGCATGTCCAAACTTCAGGGAAGATTCTGGGTATAGCCGTCTATAAAAGTACCAAATAAATTTATAAATGCTGATCATGCCGACTAGTCAAAAGGCATGATTTTGCTATATATAAAAATAGACTATAGATAATAAAAAAGGAACACGGCCGTGTTCTCTATAATTACCTATAATCTTTAATTTGGTGGCGGGGGTTGGATTTGAACCAACGACCTTTTGGTTATGAGCCAAACGAGCTACCAGGCTGCTCTACCCCGCGATGTCTGTAACTATTATAGACACCCAGTAAAAAACTGTCAACCCTTACAATAATTTTCTTGCCGTTACCCTTATTGCCTCAGAGAGACTCATCCCCACATGTGGTGCGGCGGCAATATCTACCACTGACAATTTATTTCTCATCGCCAGGCTAATCTCCTGCATTAAAATATCGGCATCAGGCGCCACTATTGTCGCACCAAGAATTTTCTTTTCATGGTTACAGAGAATTTTTACAAATCCATCCTCCGCATTTGGGCTCCAGATTGCAGTTTTTTGTGTTAATCCTGATATTGCTGCCGTATATTTTACCCCCGCCAAAATACACTGATCCTCCGTCATTCCAACACTGGCAACTTTTGGATAAATATTAGTCATCCGTACAAAACCATTATTTTCAACCACGGTCTTACTACGTCCATTAAATGCCACGGATGCAGCAATTGCTCCTTCATAACTATCTTTTTCATAGGAGCTAAACGGATTATCACTAATTTTCTTACCTTCTTTTACTGAAGCCACTCCGCCTGCTGCAAAGATATTTTTATTTGAAGTTTGCATCTGATTTGAAACAATAATACCTGACTTATCGAATTTAACATTCGCATTCTCAAGGCCAAGCTCGGTCTCTGGTTTCTGTCCAGTCGCCAAAACAACACACTCAACTCGTACGGACTTTCTCTGTTCACCACGAGAGAGAATCGCCTTCACGACCTTAGTCTTTCTTCCGGTTGGTAATGTCTGTACCCCATCATTTTCAAGCGCCAATACCTTAGTTTCTGTCAAAATCTTAATCTTTTTCTTCTTTCCCAGTTTTGCCTCGATAATCTTAGCCACTTCAGGGTCTTCCTTCGGTAGAATTCTTTCTGTCATCTCAACCAAAATCACCGAGCTTCCCATGTTTGCTAAGAACTCTGCTGTCTCAATACCACTCTGGCCAGCCCCCACCACCAGTACAACCTTCGGAATCCTTGGTAAGCCTAGATAAATTTCGCCAGGTGTCAAAAACCCAACTTCATCAAGACCAGTAATCTCACCTGTGTTTAAGCTTGTTCCAGTTGCAATTAAAAACTTACGTGAAGTTATAGTTCCATTCTCAATAGCTACCTCAATTGGCGAGATAAATCTTGCATTGCTTCGAATAATCTCAACCTTTGCCTCCTCCAACTCGGCACGTCTCAACTCGATATAAGTCTCAGCTTTAGACTGAATTTCAGAGTACATTGACGGTAAGTTGATCTTTAAATGGTCTGAATTTAGTCCAAAGCTAGCCCCTTCACGAGCCCGAAATAACAGCTGAGAAATCCTCGATGCCACTTGTTGTGTATAACTAATAATCGTATTTTGTCCACCAATCAAATCGCGCTCAATAATTGCAACCTTCTTTTTTTGTGAAGCCGCCATCAAGGCTCCCGCCACACCAGCCGCACCGCCGCCAATCACAATTAAATCATAGTCATATTTTCTCATATTAGTTTATTCCTCTCCCCTAAAATAAAGGCTAGGTCCTTGTTATATTTTTTTACTTCCATCACAATTCTTCGATCTAAATCAGATTGCGTAATCGTTGGCTTATCTTCTAGCCACTTCTCTAATTTTGTGGCCACCTCTCCGGCAATTAAATCTGCTGCACCCTGGTGAATATTAAGAACTCTGGCCTCTCTGCGTAAATCTTCGCGCAACTGCTCCTCTGAAAACTCAATTTGCTTCGGCCTATTGACTCGTCTCATTTTTGTATAATCCTAAAAGCAATTAGAAAAATCGCCAGTGTAATAAACAGAGTACCAGAAAGAATCTTGAGGAAGTTTTTATTCTTCAGGCGCCATTTCTGAATTTCAACTACCGTCTTGCCATGCCTTACTGCAACTCGAAGAATTACTAAAGGTAAAATAGCGATAAAAATATAGCCTAAAAACATCCCTATCTGCAGCAGCAAAGGTAATTTCAATAAGCTATCTGCACTCACCAGCATCAATACTACTACAAAAGGTGTTTCCGCAAAGCTCGCGAGCAGCCCCAAGGCAAAGGCCTCAATGTTACTATCTGTTTGCTTTGCGCGCCTTGCGATATATCTAGCAATTGGTTTTGGTAGCCATAGCTCTGTTGATCGGCCACTTCGATAATAGAATAACCAAATACAGATCGTTAAGGCAACTAATAGAGAGGTTAGAATTGTTAAACAAATTACAGATAGGTTAGCCCCAAAGAATAAATGAATAAAATAAGCGGTTGCTGCCAGGCTTGTAATAATCAAAAACGTCACGCCAGAGATATAATTTGTTACTAAAAACTTAGTTCTTTTCTTAATATGTTTCCCGAGACTCTCGTGATAAAGCAGTAGTAGTGACCCTAAATTCATCTGTAACGAAGCGTGCGCCAATGCTGCTAAAATAATCACTCCAACCGCAGAGAATATAGTAAGACCTTCCATAGCTAAATTATATCATATCTTGCTTATGCTAGATTATATCTTGCTTATGTTATTTTTAAAAAACCAGGTTTTTTCTCTGTAGTACATAAAAGCAAAACGCTAATGCTTGCTAATATTTTATTAGAAGGGTACATTGGCCTCATTAGAAATTAAATGAGGTAATACTATGCGAGCACTGCCAGTCAGTATCAGAAAAATCAAAAACCATCTTAATAAACAATCTCCTTCTGATTGTGAAGATTTAGACGGTAAATTCCCAAAACCAAAAGTTCAACCAAGAAGTAAAAGAAGCAAAAAACTGAAGTTTAGGTATCTTACATATGTCTTCTTTCTTTGTGCTAGTCTTCTCCTTCAATCAGTGATGCGGCCAGTTTCTGCCCTGCAACCGCCTTCTGATGCTAGAGGTAAAAACATTGTTCAGGAAGAAAAAACTTGCCCAAAGGGTCATTATCTTAATCCTGAAACGAAGCGGTGCAGGAAATTTCCTGATCAAACTCCAAAAACCTGCCCCAAGGGATATTTTCTCAATGTCAAAACTAACCGCTGTAATAAAAATCCTGTACCTAAAAATCCAACACCTAAAAAACCTAGCTCGGAGAAATCCAAAACCAAGAAACCTGACACGAAGAATCAGACCCAGGACCATCATGATGTAAAACCTGAAGAAAACACAGCAGATAAAACTAAGGAGCCAAAAACTTGCTTGCCCGGATATTTCCTTAATAAAGTCACTAATCGTTGTAATAAGGAAATTGTGAAAACTCCAAAAACCTGCAATGATGGCTACTTCATGAATAAGATTACTGGTCGTTGCAATAAAAAGGCGGAGCCTAATGAAAAGAAACCATGCAAGGCTGGTCAAACACGAAATCCTGAAACTGGCCGCTGTCATAAGGTTGTAGGTCCGGTAACTCCAAAGACTTGCGCGGAAGGCAAAACTCTAAACCCAGAAACTAATCGCTGTAAAAAAGTTGAGCAAGCACAAGAGAAAAAGCCATGCAAAGAAGGCTACGAGCGCCACCCAGAAACTAACCGTTGTCGCAAGAGTCATCAAAATACTGGTGCTGGTAACCCTGTTGAAGTCCCAAAGACTGGAGACACAAAAGAACAACCAAAAAAGGAATTTAATGGTACCACTGCGGTCGCTGGCTCTGCTGTTATAGGTTTAGGTATTGCAATCTTCCAATTTAAGGACGAAATCTTTGTAATAATTCGTAAGATTTTTCTCCATAAATAGGATTTACCCCTGTTAAAAATCTCCAAAAATCTTAATTAGCAGTCTTGACATGAGAGTGCTAATGGGCTATACTCTTATTAACTTAGCAATAAAACATGAAGAGTGCTAAATAATTTAAAAGGAGTATTTAATGAGTAAAATTATTGGAATTGACCTTGGTACTACGAACTCTGCGTTCGCGTACATGGTCGCTGGAAAACCGGAAGTTATTACAAATGCTGAAGGTGACCGTACTACTCCATCAGTAGTAGCAGTCACTAAAAAAGGTGAACGCCTAGTGGGTAAAGTCGCTCAGCGTCAGCGTGTTACCAACCCAAAGAATACAATTTACGGTATTAAGCGTCTTATCGGTCGTAAGTTCGAAGACAAAGAAGTTCAACGCGACCTCGATATTATGCCATACAAGATTGTTAAAAAAGGTGACGGTGTCGCCGTTGAGATGGATGGCAAAACTTATACCCCAGAAGAAGTCTCCGCTATGATTCTTTCTAAAATCAAAGCTGATGCCGAGGCTTTCTTGGGTGAAAAAGTTACTGAAGCTATCATTACCGTCCCAGCCTACTTTGACGATTCCCAGCGCCAAGCAACCAAAGATGCAGGTAAAATTGCTGGCCTTGAAGTAAAGCGTATTATTAATGAGCCTACTGCAGCCGCCTTGGCCTACGGTCTTGAGAAGAAAAATGAAGAGAAAATCGCAGTATTCGACCTTGGTGGTGGTACTTTCGATGTCTCCATTCTTGAATTAGGTGACGGTGTCTTTGAGGTACTTTCAACCAATGGTGATACCCACCTTGGTGGTGAAGACTTCGATAATATTATCGTTAACTTCCTCTGTGATCGCTTCAAGGATGAGTCTGGTATCGATATTAAAAACGATGCAGCCGCTATGCAGCGCGTAAAGGATGAGGCTGAGAAAGCTAAAAAAGAGTTGTCATCAGCCAAAGAAACTGAAATTAACCTCCCATTCCTTTCTGCTGATGCTGACGGTCCAAAACATTTTGAATATACCCTCACTCGCTCCAAGATGGAAGAGTTGGTTGCACCACTCCTAGACCGTCTTGCTGGACCAGTTGAGAAAGCCCTCAAAGATGCAAAGCTTCAAACTTCAGATATTAACGAAGTCGTGATGGTTGGTGGTATGACCCGTATGCCAGCTGTTGTAGAAAAAGTTAAGAGTATCTTTGGTAAGGAACCAATGCAGGGCGTGAACCCAGATGAAGTCGTTGCTGTTGGTGCGGCTATTCAAGGTGGTGTCTTACAAGGTGACGTTAAGGATGTTCTTCTCCTTGATGTTACTCCACTCTCTCTAGGTATCGAAACTATGGGTGGTGTTTCAACTAAGCTTATCGAGCGCAACACTACTATCCCAACTTCAAAATCAGAAACCTTCTCAACTGCTGCTGATAACCAGCCACAGGTTGAGATTCACGTCCTCCAAGGTGAACGCGAGATGGCCGCTGATAATAAATCACTTGGTCGTTTCATCCTTGATGGTATTGCTCCAGCTCCACGTGGCGTCCCACAAATCGAAGTAACCTTTAATATTGATGCTAACGGTATTCTTAACGTTACTGCTCGCGATAAAGGTACCGGCAAGGAGCAAAGTATCACTATCCAGAACTCTGGCAACATGTCGAAAGAGGATATTGAAAAAGCTCAGAAAGATGCTGAGCTCCACGCCGACGAAGATAAGAAGAAGCGCGAAGCTATTGATGCCAAGAATAAACTTGAGCAAACAATCTACCAGACTGAAAAAATGCCTGAAGAATACAAGGACAAAATCTCAGACGAGGATAAGGAAACCATCAAGAAGGCTGTTGAGGAAGCTAAGGAGGTCCTTAAGGATACCTCTGCGGACACCGAAAAATTTGAAGCAGCCGCTAAGGAACTTTCTAACAAAGTCATGCCAATCGGCGCAAAACTTTATCAGTCTGCTTCAAACGACAAATCAGCGGAGGCTGATGCTTCCAAGAATCCATCAGATGGTGAACCAGTTGAAGGCGAAGTGGTTGATAAGTAATCAGATCATCCCCAGAATTAAAACAGCTTAAAACGCAATTTTAAAAAAATACCCCGCAAGGGGTATTTTTGTTTGATTCAAGTAGCGGTATAATACAGATATAAAAACTCTAATATGATATATTTAATCTAATTGATTTAAGGTATTATCTATGAACAAAATTTTCAAAAGATTTTTTAATCTCACAAAATACGAACGCATCAACTGGCTACTCAAGCTTCTCATTAGTCTTAGTGGTATTCTCCTAAGTGTCCTTCATTTTATTGATCCAGTCACCTGGCACAAATTCCCAAGCTACTTAGTTACTATTATTCTGCCATATGCGCCAGAACTGCTAAAAAAACTAGGCTTTACTACTTCCACAAGATTACAGATCATCTATGGACTATTCCTCATCATTGCCATGGTACTAGGCATTGATCTAGACTGGTATAAGACCATCATTATTATGGGCTCCCCAAGTTATGATAAAATTGTCCACACGCTTAGTGGAGTGGTGGCTGCCTTTGGCGCAAAAGAAATTCTAGATAATTTCTATGACGGAAAAGAAGCTACCGATTACTCCGGAAAAACCTTAGAGGCAAAAACTGGCTCCTCTGGGAAATCTACCATTAAACGAAAGGTCTATCACACCGGCTTTGCCTTTCTCTTCATTATTTGTTTTGTCGCCTTTACTGCCGCAATGTGGGAATGTTTTGAATTTACGTATGACAAACTCTGCGGCGGCCACATGCAGGAGCTCAATGCTCCGGGTATCGACGATACCATGGGTGATATTATCTCTGCCACCGTCGCTGGTGTTATTACGGCCATCTTCCTGAGAAAGAAATAAAAATGTCAAAAAATACCCCACAGAAATCGGATGAAGTTTCGCAAGTTTCTGTAAAAGAAACAGAAATCCTCTTAAGCCTCCTCAATCAGAGTTTATCTGCAAACACCCCTGGCGATGTAGTTGAATTAGGCTGTTATAGAGGAGATACTTCAATTGTTTTTCAGCGAGCATTGCAAACTTTTATCAAGCTTCCAGGCGGTTCAAGCAAAAATCTCTGGCTCTATGATTCATTTGCGGGTCTTCCAGAAAAATCGAGGGAAGATAGTTCGGCAGCCGGTGATCAATTTAAATCTGGCGAACTTTTTGTTACAAAGCGTGAGGTTATCGAAAAGTTTAAGCGTCAAAACCTTCCTCTACCAAAAATTAAGAAAGCTTTCTTTGAAGAACTAGACCCAGAAACTGATCTGCCAGGCAAAATTAGCTTCGCATTTCTCGACGGTGATCTCTATACTTCAATCAAAACTAGCCTCACCCTCGTCGAATCAAAAATGCAGCCAGGTAGTA
Organism: uncultured Candidatus Saccharibacteria bacterium; assembly: GCA_963539995.1. Taxonomy (GTDB): domain Bacteria; phylum Patescibacteriota; class Saccharimonadia; order Saccharimonadales; family Saccharimonadaceae; genus Nanosyncoccus. Next base: position 17,849 of record CAUTNG010000007.1, on the reverse strand, counting down.
TCATTATTGTTCATGATTATAATAATCCAGAACTCCCAGGCTCCGCTCGCGCCACCGATGAATGGCTAAAGTCACATGCAGCAAAAGTTGCAAAATTTAAAACTCAGGAAACTCTTGCAATTATAGAAATTAAATAGTTAGCAGGATATCAAAGATCTATTTTTCATGGCCAGATTTATTTCTCATGCCCGCCACCCGGTATCTGCATTTTATCCAGCGCATATTTAAACTCTGATAAATCAAGCCCTACAAAAAAATATCCCAACTTCTCTGGAGTGACTTAGCTCCCACAAAACTGTCTGCGCTGACCGGTCATCTCTGGTCCCATTCAAATAGGTCACCACGGCTGTATAAAATTCACCATCCTCCATCATGGCCTTATCAATATTGTATTGAATATTATCTATTAAATCCATTTATGACTCGCTATCTATAAAACTATTCTAAAGCATCTATAAAATAAATCCACCCCTTGGAACGTTTCGCAAGTTCGCAAATTATAGTTAACATAAAAAACGACCACCAAGTGGTCTTTTTTAGAATGGTATGTTTTTCGCTTTTTCGAAAAACATTCCAATCTGCGTCGGTTCAATAAAGAAAAGCATACTTTTCTTTATTTCTCCTCCTTGAATGGTCGGGGCGACAAGACTCGAACTTGCGACCTCAGCGTCCCAAACGCCGCGCGCTACCAACTGTGCCACGCCCCGCTACTGTTAAATTTACCACACATACCCCAAAAATGCAATGATATGTTAATATAATTATATCTGTACTTGTCAGCTCCAAGCGCAGTCCAAACTAACAGTCTCTGCAACCAGAACTAATAGCTACATAAGTCACCTTGGAGCACTGTAAGATATAGTAATTTCTATTTCAAGACCAATTTTAAGGAGTTTAATGAATACGCAAAATTCTACAGGGAATAAATCAAAAACCAGCTCGGGCAAAAGCACTAAGTCAAACACTATCCGCTCGGTCATCTTTACGATCCTTTCCATTCTTTTTATTGTCTACTGTCTAAATCTTTTTAGCTCTCACAATTTGAAAGTTAAGGAAGTCCCACTCTCTGACGTTATCGCTCGCGCCAATGACGAAAACGGTAACATTAAGAAAATCACCGTCTCGGGTAGTGAACTTGAGATTACCCTCAAAGACAAAGATATTCCAACCGAGGTTTCCAGAAAAGATGCATCCGGCACTCTCTATGAGCAAGGACTCATTAACCACTGCGCTAATAAATCCGGTGAAGATTTGAAAAAATGCCAGGAGCATTACCCAGTTATTAATTATGTCGAGCCGATCAATTATTCTGAACTTTTCATTAGTATCCTGACTATTGCAGTTCCAATTATTGTCGCCGTTTTCTTCTTCAGCCGACTCCTAGGTCAAGCCCAAAGTATGAATAAGGAAAATATGGGTTTTGGTAAGGCTCGTGCAAAACTATATGGCCCAGACAAAAAACGTGTTCTCTTCACCGATGTTGCTGGTAATGAAGCTGCAAAGCAGGACCTTGCCGAAGTTGTTGATTTTTTGAAAAATCCTAAAAAATATGAAAAACTTGGCGCAAAAATCCCACGTGGCGTACTTCTCGCCGGTGATCCAGGTACTGGTAAAACTTTGATGGCTCGTGCAGTTGCTGGCGAAGCTAATGTTCCATTCTTTAGTATTTCTGGTTCTGAATTTGCCGAAATGTTTGTGGGTGTCGGTGCTTCTCGTGTTCGCGACCTCTTTAGTAAGGCAAAAAAGAATTCCCCAAGCATCATCTTTATCGATGAGATTGACGCCGTCGCACATAAGCGTGATGCTAGAGGCGGTGCAGGTCGTGAGGACGAACAGACTCTCAATCAGATCCTCGTCGAGATGGATGGTTTTGATAATGAATCTGGCGTAATTGTTATCGCCGCTACCAACCGTGTTGATATGCTTGACAAGGCACTCCTTCGCCCAGGTCGTTTTGATCGCCATGTTGACGTCACACTTCCAGAACGCAAAGATCGTCTCGAAATTCTTAAGGTCCATTTCAAAAATAAGCCAACTGAGAAATCTGTTGACCTTGAGGCTCTTGCTGCAAAAACTGCTGGCTCCTCTGGTGCTGATCTTGCTAATATTGCCAATGAAGCTGCTATTACTGCTGCAAGGGAAGGCCATAAGGAAATCACTAGTGCTGACGTTACCGAGGCTTTTGAGCGCGTTGCGATCGGGCCTGAGCGCAAATCAAAAGTCATGAACGAACAGGAACGCAAAATTACCGCCTATCACGAAGCTGGTCACGCCGTGGTCGGCCACGTCCTTCCAGATTCTGACCCTGTCCATAAGATTACGATTATTCCTCGCGGTCACACTGGTGGCGTCACTTGGTTCCTCCCTCCTGAGGACCGCAGCTACAAGAGTATTTATGAGCTTAAAGATGTTTTGGCTCGTGCCATGGGCGGTCGTATCGCAGAAAAAATCATTTTCGGAGCCGACAACGTTACTACCGGCGCCTCTTCCGACCTAAAACATGTAGCTGAGCTCAGCAAGGAGATGATCACTCGTGAAGGTATGGGTAATAAAACCAGGAATCTTGTTTTTCCAGCTGAGGAGACCGGCTATTATACGATTAGCACTGGTAAGCCATACTCGGAAAAAACTGCTGAATTAATTGATGAAGAAATCGGCGAGTTTACTGCCGAGGCTGCCAAGCGTGCGGAATTAGTTCTCCAGGCTAACCGTAAGGTTCTCGACCGTGTCGCTAACGCTCTCCTTGAAAAAGAATCTCTTGAAGCAGAGGATCTAAAAGACATCTTTGATGGTGCCACTCTCCCGGATCGCGCCAAGCTTCACGATTAACTAGTCCGCTCCTAAAATAGTCATAAAAACTCCCCGTACTTCAATAAAAATACCCCACCTGGGGTATTTTTTGTGGACTTAAAAAGACTTAAAAAGTTAAATAATCACGGGATAAAATTGCGCGCTCTTTAGAATTGATACTGAAGCTCGCACCTTCAGGTTTGAGGTGACTTCTTGTATTGCGCAAACCTTGTCAGCCAGCACCACAATCCAGCTCTCGCGATATTTTGGCATCACAATACTAATTGGAAACATATGGGCCTGAATAATATTTTTTTCAATCGCGTTCAGCTTAAATTCTTTTTTCGCATTGTCATAAGCAATTAACGGATGTAAATAGGCATGTGCTTTTGGCATTGCCGTCTTGTCATGCCAGTCATATAAGAAAAAATCATGCAGCAAAGCGCCGCGTATTAGGGATACCTTGTCAACCTTGGCTCGCAAAATCTGTGCAACCACTAGACTCATTCTTGCCACATTTACAGAGTGTTCATAAGTAGAAACATTGGCATGCTGAATAAAGCGTTTCTCGCGCTGCATATTCTCAGATTTTAGAATCTCGTCCCCGATTTTATAAACTAAAGTAAGATTTTGTATTCTCACTCATATATTATACAATATTCGTCGCAATTTTAAAATCCCCCCACTCATGCTTTATCATGTATAATAATAAATAATGAAGAAGTTTCAGTTTCGATCAGTCGTGGCTATGGCTAATAGTAAGCTAAGTGTGAAATATGCCGCAATATTATTAAGCTTCAGTACCCTCATCTCGGCCCTACTCGGTATCTTTCGCGACCGTCTCTTGAACTCATACTATCTTGATACTTATCCAACCGGTATTGACGCCTATACTGCCGCCTTCACCATTCCGGATTTCATGTTCTTCGTATTAACCTCTGGCGCGCTCGCCGTCAGTTTCATTCCGGTCTTCAACCAACGTCTGGTTGCTGGTAATAAAAAATCCGCCTGGGAGCTCAGCTCTTCAATTCTCAACCTCATGGCCATCGTTACCCTAATCTCCAGTATTCTCATTATGATCTTCGCCGATCCACTCGTTCGCTATATCGTCGGCCCAGGTCTCGATGAATCCGGTACCACTCTCGCTATCAACATGATGCGCGTTATCGCCATTAATCCATTTCTTTTTAGTATCGCCACCGTATTAAACTCCATCCAGCAGGCCGTCGGTCGTTTCGTCTTCTACTCCCTTGCTCCAGCTCTCTATAATGTCGGTATTCTTATCGGCATTACGGTCTTCACAAATGGCATTAATATTTTTGGCCTCCAACTTTTTGAAGGTGGCATTATGGGTGTCGCCATTGGTGTGGTTTTTGGCGCCGTTCTACAAATTTTTATCAGCCTCATCGGTCTCTTTGGCCTCGGTTTTGATTATCAATTCAAAATCTATTGGAAAAATCTTGGCTTCAAAACCGTCTTAAAACTTCTTCCCGCCCGTTCGCTCGACCAGGGAATCGACTATGTTTATTCCATCCTCGCTACCAACCTTTCCTCACGCATGGGTAAAGGCGCACTACGTTCTTTTCAGCAGGCCAACAGTCTCCATCAGATGCCAGTCAACCTAATTGGCGTCGCTATCTCCACTGCATTCTTCCCAAAACTTACCGAAGAAACTAATAGTGGCGACACTACTAAATTTGATGATGTTTTCCGCCGTGCTCTCCGTATGATTGTTTGGATCTCTCTTCCGGTTTCCGTTATCGCCTATTTCGCCCGCGGCTATGTTGTAAGTTTTGTTAAAAACGGTGGTCAGCCAGTCATCGCCAGTATTCTCGGTTCTCTCGTCCTTGCCATTTTTGCTCAGTCCATTTTTCATATTGCCTCACGCGGTTTTTATGCCAGACAAGACACCAAAACTCCGTTTATCGTCAGTATTATTGCCGTTGGTTTTACGATGGTTCTCTCTGTTGTTTTTAGTATCATCGGCCTCGGTCCAGACGGCCTGGGTTGGGCTCAGTCCATCGGTGCCATTCTTGAAATCTTCATTCTCCTCTTCATTCTGCAGAAAAAATCCCGTCAGAATCTCCTAAATAAGGACTTCTGGTCCGCCTTCTTCAGAATGCTCGTTGCCACTGTTGTCACTTCCGTTTCCGCCTACATTTTGACTAAACTTCTCCCACTCCGCTCCACCGATGTTTCTGTTTTTGTTACGATTCCAAAATTCCTCGCAATTTCACTTGGCTCCATGGTGATCTACTTCGCTGCCAGCTTCCTCCTAGACTTGGAAGAGGTCCAGCCGTTCTTTGAGAAACTCAATAAAATCCTCTTCCGAAATCTCAAACCAAAAGACAAGTAGCTCAAACCAAAAGATAAATAGTTTATCACAAAACCAAGGACTGTAATCCAAAAGACAAGTAAAGCTACTCCTCTCGTGTTATAATCATTACCATGACAGAGCAAAACAAGAAAGTCGTTTCCGATTATAACGGCTATGATTACAAAAAAATCTTCTGGGAAGATGCAGACCGTAAATACGAAGATATGGCAGATCGTCTCGCCATCCGTAGGCTCCTCCCAGCCAAAATGGATACTTTCGTTGACATCGCTGGTGGTTACGGTCGTCTCGCTAAAGAGTATCTTGATCGCGCCAAAGTTGCCACTCTCTTTGATTATTCACAAACCGAGCTTGACCAAGCCAAGGAGGAATTTGGTGATCGCATTCGTACTGTTCAAGGTGACATCTATCACACCCCATTCAAGGATGATGAATTTTCTGCACTTTTAATGGTTCGCGCAACTCACCATTTTGCAGATCTCCCAGCCGTCATCAAGGAACTTCACCGTATTCTTGAGCCGGGTGGTGTTGCCGTGATTGAGGTCGCCAACAAGCGCACTCTTCCAAAAATGTTCCGCTACTGGTTTAAAAAATCTAAGGTCAATCCATTCGACAAGAAGCCTTCCAATCTTAAAAACATTGATAAGGATGGTTTCTATAACTACCATCCAGCCTATGTCGAAGATCTCTTTAGAAAATCCGGTTTCGAAATTGATAATATTCTTTCAGTTTCAAACTTCAGGAGCCAAACCATGAAGAAAATCTTTAAAACCAAAGCTCTTGTTGCTCTTGAGAAAAAACTTCAGAAGCCTCTTGCCGGCCTTCGCTTTGCTCCAAGCATCTACTATCGCCTAATCAAAAAATAATCAATGAAACTATTTCGACTCAGTACCTACCGTCTTTTTCGCCCTGATTTTTTCGCACACCACAAAAAAGCCTCCGATCCGTTCAAGGTCATGGTTATGTCGGATCTTCATTTTAGTTATCAAGTTACAAACCAGAAGCTCCAGGCCATCATCAAGCAGGTCAAAACTATCGCACCAGATTATATTCTTATGCCAGGCGACCTCATCGATACTCTAGATATGGTTGATGAAAATTCTAAACGTCAGCGCCTCCTAAACTTTCTCAAAAAGCTCGGCCAGCAATCCACGGTGATTCTTAGTGTCGGTAACCACGATATGTATCGCAAGCCAACTGAAGGTCAGACTGGCTGGCAGTACGAAGTTGCCTCAAAACTTTTTGACGAAATTCGCGCCCTCGATAATATATTTCTCCTAGATAATCAGGTCTATGAAGATGAAAATATCTATTGTCTTGGTTATACTCAGTCGCCAAAATATTATCGTGCAGACAAGGGAATTGTCGAGGATCTGCCGGTTCTACTCTCCGAACTCGAGTCTCTCCCAGAAAAATATTTGACACATCTTCCTGAAAAGAAGCTTAAATTTGCTCTCATTCACTCACCAGTCTATCTCAATCAGCCTGAGGTAAAATATCTTCTTCGTGAATTCGACTATTTTATCTCCGGCCACATGCATAATGGAGTCATGCCGCCAGTTCTCGATGAATTAATCAATAGCTCTCGCGGCCTCATCTCCCCAACCAAAAAATGGGCCCCGGAAAATTCCCGGAATACTCTCAGGACCTATGCTGATAAACTACTGGTAGTTGGTGCTCTCACCACTTTTCATGAATGTATCAAGCCGTTCAATAAACTTAACGCCTTCTTTCCGTCCTATATGGCGCTCATGGAATTTACCACCAAGAAAACTTACTCTAGAAAACCATACATCAAGCACATCTATAAAAATTGGTAAAAACAGTAAACAAAAAAGATGATTAAGGCAATCATCTTTTTTGCGGAAAAATAAATGCAATTTGGTAGCGCCAGTAGGGTTCGAACCTACGACCTTGAGCTTAGAAGTCTCCTGCTCTATCCAGCTGAGCTATGGCGCCAAGTACCTCTTTAACTATACCACAAAAAATTATTCGTGCTATATTATTTATAACTAACAAGGTGTCATATTATGATTAGCAAAGAGCAGGTTGAGAAAATCGAAAAGATCAAGAAGGAGATTAGTGTTCTTAAAAAAGACAGTCTAGCTCTAGAAAAGCAACGCGACAACCTCTCTAAATTCAAAAGAATTGACGGAATCGGCGGGATCACATTATTCCAGAATAGAGTTGTTGGATCCGGCCGAACCTTAAGTCTTGACTCTGAAATCTCTGCAAAAGTTGAAACCAGTGGTCAAGTATCCTACTCTGTAGAAAGTAGTGGCGGCGGATCTCGACCTACCCTAACTAGAATCGCGCTTGGAGCAGCAGTAGCGGGCCCTTTGGGTGCTGTCGTTGGTGGTGCAGCACAAAAGAAAAAGAAGATTAAATCTACGACTATTCAGCATGACGACCGTGTACTTAGAATCGTTATATCGAGCGACGAGGGAATTATTGATGCCAACATTAATCCAACCTTAGAATCTCGCGCAAGAGAATTTGCTCGCAATGTCTTAAACGCAAAGACGGATTATCCTAAACTAAAAAAGGAATTGGAAAAAGAAAAGAAAAGACTAGACAAAGAGATAGAAGATTTAAGAACTAATAGTCCGATAGATAAAAAAGAAAAAGAGCTAGAATCTTTATTATCTGAAATGAGTGATGAAGATAGGCGTACTCTTAAAAAGATAGAAAAGGAAACAAAGCTATATTTCTTTGTAAGTATATTATCTCTAGTTTTATTTTGGTTTCCGATTGGCCCTACTATTCTCTCCATACTTTCCGTTATTGAATCCAAGAAGAATCAGAAATATGGTTTATATGAGAAAAGAATAAAATTAACGAAGAGGTTGGGTACTATCAGTTCCATTCTGAGTGCCATAACTTTTTTGGCTATAGTTTTATATAATCCAAATAAAAATTTCGACATCAATGGGCAGAAGGTTGAGCTTGTTTGTAAAAACAGCGTATGTACAAGTCTAGATAACTATGGTGATAGTAATGCAACTAGAATACTGGCAGAAATTGGCGTTCGAAAAATCGACAAAATAGAAAAATCAACTAGCAGTGTGACTGCAAATGTCTATGATAATAGCACCTCAGAGGAAGGGGTAAAGGTTTTTATTCGATATGCGGACTCCAATTTTAGCAAAGTTACCAAAATCGCAAGTAGTGAGGCAGGTAATGTCGTATATTATTCCAGCGATCCAGCCGCGCAGATCGTACCTTTTCCATCGTTAGATAAAATCACTGAAGAAAAAGCAAAAGCTGAAGAAGAAAAAAGAAAAGCAGCTGAAGAGGAAGCAAAACGCCAGGCTGCGGAAGAAGCAAGACTGAAAGCTGAAAGGGAAGCTAAGGCAGCCGAAGATGCTAGATATCCATCCGAAGGCGGTACTCGTGAGGTGTGCGACCAGGCCTTTCATAAAATGTATCCATATCGCGGCTCAAAAGTACATTCAATTCTCGGGGTTCACGCTATTGGTAGAAGTGGCACAAACAAGATGGTTTATAAGGTTGACGTCACTGTCCAAAACGCATTTGGTGCAGAATATAACGCAGTCATGGAATGTGTAGTCTCTAGGGATGCTGGTTCAAATATAATTAGAGTAGATAGTCTAATCTTATATTAAATCAAACGCCGTCCATCGATGCGGTGGACGGTAATGCTGTTGACCCAATTAAGCGCAGAAACGAAGATATATTGAAATTAGCAATCGAAATCTTAAATCAAATTTAAAACACAAAAAAGAGCCATCCGGCTCAAATTCATAAAATGGTGATCTCTGCGGGAGTCGAACCCGCGTTGACGGGATGAAAACCCGTTGTACTAACCGTTATACTAAGAGACCATACAAAGATTGTAATAATCCTATTCTAACAGAAATTTAATTTTTTTCAATAACAGAATTAAAAAAAATGCAGGGAAAATCAGAAAAACCAGTCCAGATGCCCCAAGAGAAAAGACAATCCTTAATGATATTCCCGCGGCTCTATCCCCTCTTTGTCGCGATTCTATCCCTCTTTGCAACTAAGCGCGCTTTTCAGCTCGTAGTCCTTCTCCCCAAACGGCTGCTTAGGCTTAATAATTACATATGATCCATTAGTATCACAACTAAACTTCTCGTGCTCGAAATATTTTTTCATGTCCTTATTGTTTCGCTCACTATAGTCAAGTAATTTCCTTAATTTTACCGGCGAAAATCCCATCTGTGTGTATTTCTCAAAATACTGCCCAAGATCCTTCTCGTTTTCATCCGCCACGTGATCTCTAATAAACCGCTTATAAAAATCATTTTCATAGTAATCGCGCGCCAGCTCTCCGAATTTCTGTTCCGCCAGCTTGCTACTTGTTATATTTTTACGCACAAACAGCGCCGCAACTACAACAATCACGCAAGTAATTACAATTAATAAGCTAATAATTCTCATTAATTTTACATTTCGATTGCCACATCTCATAGCTGAATTATACCATAACAATTTTATATTTTTCTCCCGTCATTATATAATATGACTATGCAAAAATTTTCTTCTGAAGCAGAGATGATTGATTTTGGCGAAAAGCTCGCCAAGACTCTTAGTTTTCCTGCTGTCATTGAACTAGTTGGCGACGTCGGTGCCGGCAAAACCACTATCACAAAAGGTCTTGCCAAGGGTTTTGGCATTGAAGAAGAAATCACTTCGCCAACTTTCACTCTGTCAAAACATTATTATTTTACTCATGATGGCAAGAATCGATCTCTCGTACACTATGATTTTTATCGCCTTCAAGATCCGGGTATTATGTCCGAGGATCTACTTGAGAACATATCAGACCAGAATACGATTACCGTGATTGAATGGGGGGATTCTGTTGCCGACCTCTTGCCAGCCGGTCATCTTCGCTTTTTTATTACGATTAATGACGACGGCACAAGGAGTATCGAACAAAAATGAAACTCTATCTCGACACTTCCACTCCACAAACCATTCTCAGACTTGATGAAACAGAATATCGCATCGATCTCGGCAATCAGTTAGCGGAAAAACTTCTTCAAGTGCTCCATCAAAAACTCCAGGAAAATCATGCAGACTGGACTGATATTTCTGAAATAACCTTTATGGCCGGGCCGGGTTCCTTCACTGGTCTTCGCATCGGCGCGGCTATTGTCAACACCTTAGCTGACCAGCTCGATATTCCTCTTTTCAAGTCAACTGGCGAAAAAGTTCCTGTCATTCTTCCAGATTATGGTCGTCCGGCCAATATAACACCACCCAAAAAATAGTATTTTTTGTTATAATAATTTAAGAATAAGGGTTTTGCATGGATCAAGAAAAAAATACTTTTAGTTTCAACAATTTAAATAACTCAACTACCATCGGTGGCGTAACTTTTGGCGGTGGTATAAATCAGTCCGCACATCCTGCGGCTGCCGCAAATACCAACCTCCCACCAGCTTCAAATAATCCGTTTATGGCTTCAGCTTCCAGTAGCCCGTTTGGCGAAAATGGCTTTTCTCAGGCCGCCAACTCTGGTAACCCAAACTCTAACAATCAGCTCACTCAACAGGCCATTGCCAATGCTGCTGAATTAGCCGCAAAACAAGCCAAGGATGCTAAAAACCCAGAGAACCAGAATTTTGAAAATTTTGGTCCGCAGACTTCACTTAATGTTCCAGTGGTTTCTCCAACCCATTTTGATTTTCAAACACAAGAAAATCCAAACCTCAACCAGATTCCTCAAGAAGAGTTACCACAACCAATCGACCCTACAACTGATCCAAAGGCCATCGCTCTTAAATCTCTCAAGAAAATGACCACCATGTCACTGGTTTTTGGCATTCTCATGGTTATCTTTCTTGTCTTAAGTATCGTTGGTCTTGTATTTGGCATGTCGCAAGGGGATAAAATCACCACTCTCACTCAGACCGTTGCCGCGAAGGATAAAATTATCAAAGCCGTTGAGGAAACTACTGGTGTTTCAAAAATTGCTAAACCCGAAGATGTCCCGGTCTATAAAGCCACTACTGGTTATATTTATCTCAACGACTGGAATATTAAGATCAAAGTCCCAGATACTTTAACTACCGTTAGCTATGTTTTAAATAGTTATGAATTCAGAAATTCCATCTGCTTTAATGCCGTTCAAAAAGGCGTGCAATATAAGCCAGCTTTTGCTGACCCAGGCAAAAATCTTGGCCGCCAGGGTTGCCTAAGGCGCGTACCAGTCTCTGATGGTGATTTCGATACTCAGTCCGGTCTTCGTTTTGGCACTAAAGTTTTCACCTATAAAGACTACAATTATTTCTATGTCGACCCAACCATGTATAGCACCGATGGCGCTGAACAAGGTCTTGAAAACACTGCCAACCAGCTCATTCGTAACATGTTGACCGACAACATCGAGCCATACGAATAAATAAAATAAAATAATATGTTACAATAAAAATATCCGGGGGAATTTTTATCAAAAGTGTAATTATTATATATTTTGTTAATCGGTCAATATCAGGAAAATATTGACGCTTCCAAAAATAACAAAAAGAAAGAGGAATATGGAGTTAGTCCCTGTGATTATCGCCGCAGTAGTTGGGCTTGGCGCTGGTGCTGGAGTGGTTTTTGCTTACGACAAAAAGAATGAAAATGGCGGAAAAAATCGTGCTGACGATCTAGTACGCAAGGCAAAAAACGAGGCATCGGACATTATCTTGAAAGCTAGAAAAGAAGCTGCTGATCTAGCAGAGAAATCAAAAAATGAAGAAGACAATAGACGTAAAGATTGGAAGCAAACCGAAAAACGTTTGAGTGAGCGCGAACTCTCTCTCGATAATAAATTTGACCAAATTGAGAAACGCTCCGAGCGTCTTTCTCGCCAGGAAAAAGAGATTGAAGAACTCAAATCTGAAATCCATAGCATCCGCGACAAGCAACAGGAAAAACTAGAAAAAATTGCTGGTCTTTCAAAAACTGATGCCAAAGAAAAACTCATCGCCATGACCGAAAGGGACATTAAAGACGATCTCGCTAATCTCGTAGTTAAACAACAGCGCGAAATCAAACGCGATATTGATGAGACTGCCCAGGCACTTCTCGTCACTGCAATGGAACGCATGTCCTCAGAGGTTACAGCTGATCGTACCGTTACGGCTTTGAAGCTTCCCGACGATGAAATGAAGGGGCGCATCATTGGTAAGGAAGGTCGTAATATTCAGGCTCTTCAGCGTGCCACCGGTGTTGATATTATGGTTGACGATACTCCAGGCATGGTCGTCCTCTCCTCTTTCGATCCTATTCGTCGTCAGGTTGCAAGATATGCCTTGGAGCGCTTAATGAAAGACGGCCGCATTAATCCGGCCAGCATCGAAGAGGCTGTCAGCAAGGCTGAGCGTGAAATTGAAAAAGAAGTCACGCGTGCAGGTGAAGACGCTGCTCGCGAAGTTGGTATTATCGGTATCCCACACGAAATGTTACACCTCTTAGGTGAACTAAAGTTCCGTACTTCCTATGGTCAAAATGTTTTACTCCACTCTATTGAAATGGCCCACATGGCTGGTATGATCGCTGAAGAAATCGGTGCGGACATTCGTATCGCTAAGACTGCTACTCTTCTCCATGATGTTGGTAAGGCGGTTACTCACAAGATTGAAGGTAAACATGCTGAAATCGGCGCTGAGTTAGCCAAGAAATACGGCATGTCTGATCCTATCGTTCACGCCATTGCTGCTCATCATAATGATATTGAACCTACCACTCCAGAGGCTATTATTGTCAAAATCGTTGATGCCATCTCTGCTGCTCGCCCAGGCGCCCGCAATATTTCTGCGGAAAACTTTGCCGAACGCATGAAGGAGCTTGAAAATATTGCTACTAGTTTCCAAGGTATTGATAAGGCTTATGCTATCTCCGCTGGTCGTGAAATCCGTGTTGTAGTTGAACCAAAACAGGTCGATGACCTTACTGCTTTAAAGCTTGCACGTGATATCGCTAATAAAATTGAAGCCACGATGAGCTATCCAGGCATCATCAAGGTTAATGTTATCCGTGAAACTCGCGCCGTCGAGTACGCAAAATAATATAAAAGTAAAACTTCAAAGTAAACTAAAAAAATAATCTTCCACTAAAAAGACACCAATGCGGTGTCTTTTTAAAATCATAGTTAGTGGTCTGGGCGACCAGATTTGAACTGGCGTTTACCCCTTGGGACGTTCCGCCAGTTACTTAATAAGAGAACTTCAATAGGAATAAGTACTTAAAAATTCAATTAGTGGTCTGGGCGACCAGATTTGAACTGGCGACCTCGCAGTCCCGAACCGCGCGCGCTACCAACTGCGCCACGCCCAGATATTTTTATCTTATCACGATTTTTCTATCTTGTTCGATATTTAATGGTCCATTCATTAAAATGTTAATAAGTATTAAAACCTCAAAGTGATAAAATAAATATAGAATGAAGCAAAAATCACATCTCAAAATCTCTCATTTCTTGTCGCTTGCCGGTCTACTCCTCATCTATTTTCTACTCTGTTCTCAATTTATTCTCAAACAAGTTTCAAACATCGAAGCTGCCAACTATCTAGACTTCTTCCAAGTCCCCGCTAGTGGACAAGCTTTAGTCAGTCCTCATCACAACTTCTTTCCACAAAATATTTATTTTAGTTCACTAAGCTTTTGGACGCAGATTTTTGGCACTACCCTCACCTCAGTTCGTTCTTTTTCTGTATTTTGCGGTGCAGGTATTATTCTTATCCTCTTTTTTATCCTTAAAAATAAACTGGATACAAAAAACACGTTCTCCATTATTTCAATTAGTGTCCTAAATCCCATCTTCATTTATTTTGCCACCGAGTTTGATTCAGTTATGGCGCTTCTTCTTGGCATGTCCATTATCTATTCGGCCATTCTGTTACTTTATCAACTGAAACTTAAAGAGTTGATCAGTTTTAGACATCGTCGACATTTAATTAACTGGCGCTCGATCATCCTGGAAAGCGCACCCCCATCCCGAGCAAAAACTTTTTTCACACTAATCTCGTCTATTTTTGCTATTATCATCATTATCAGTACGCTTCTTGTTGGCCTCAAACAAGACGTCTCCATTCGTAAAATCTTCACCGCAATATATCAATCCGATCGTAGTGAACAGGTTGAAGTCTCCCAACCTAGCCAAGCGAACCAGTCTAACCAAGCGAATCAGTCTGAAAAATCTACTCCCGCGGTTTATATTATGCAAACCCCTTCAACGTCCATCTATGTCGAAAATCTGCTTGTCGCAAAAGAACTTAATCAAACTCCAATTACCCTCAGTTGGCAAGATACTTTAGACAGATCTATAAACACAAAAAATCTACCAACAAAGTTCTGGATCGTGAGTTTTAAAGACCAGCAAGTAGACGACGTCCAAGAAATTCTTCCAAGCCAGAATTCCTCCAAAACAGAATCAGCAAAGAAAGACTCAGTTATTTATCAAGAAACCGAATCATTAAAAATTGATGATATTTCATCAAAATATTTCAAAATTACGAAAGGGAAAAATGGTCACGTATAAAATTATTTATGACATCACACTCGATGCCTACAACTGGTATAACTCTGTTAATAATTTCGGTTCCGCAAGAAAATTAAAAACTGAAGAAGATAAGAAAATTGCAAAGCAAATTACTGGTCTATCCTTTGCTGAGGCTAGGCAAATCCTTGTTCCATTTCTTGAAAGGCGTAATCAAGAGATAGAGATGACGCCACAAAAATTCTATGAAATTATGAATAATCAGCTAAAAGAAAAATTCAATATAGCCATTGAGAAACTTGAGCGCGTAACTGGACACGCACTTGCTGTTAAGGATTGTGCAAAGAATCGTTCTAAAGAAATCAAGAAAATAACTGAAGTTGATCTATCGGAGCTTTCTAGTGATGAATCCTTGATTTTTTTAATCACGACTTTTCCAGCTATGATTGTTTATTATGAGGAAGGAGTAATCTACACTTACGCCAAAATTGATAATGAACTTTGGGGTATGCCACTCGATGGTATTTTGCATGAGCTAATGCATTTTCAGACCGATTACTATTATCGCCAAAATCCAAATTCACCAGTTTCAAAATTATCAGAAGATGATTACTTTGTCTTGAAAGAATCGCTCACGGTTCTTCTTGATGAATCATGGAAACCAATCATCACTTTACCTGATTGTAGTTATCCAGAATATCAATCAATTCGTGATCAGCTTTTAGATTTTTATCACCAACATCAAGATTTTGATAAATTAATGGAATTTGGTGCACACATTTTTCTTAAAAAGTAGCCTTTTCACTATATGGTGCTAGCATCATTTTAAGTCATGCTAGATGTTTTTATCTGGTAAAATAATTACTCTATAAATATGATATAATATCTCAGATATGAGTAGATTATTTAAAAGAACAAAAATCTTGGCCACGGTAGGCCCTTCTGTCTTCTCAGAAGAAAAAATTACTGAATTAATCATGGCTGGCGCTAATGGTTGCCGCCTTAACTTCTCCCACGGTAGCTACGAAGAACGCGATCAGCAAATCCAGTGGATTCGTAATGCTGCTGCAAAGAAAGGACGCTCAGTTGCAATCCTGCAAGATCTTCAGGGGCCAAAAATCCGTCTTGGTATCTTAAAAGACAATCGCCTCGATGTTAAAACTGGTGATGAACTCGTTCTTGACTACGCCGTCAAAGAGCACGATGGTTCAAACGTCCTTCCAGTTCAATACAATCTTGCTGAACGCATGAAAGTTGGTGAGCCTCTCTTCATGTTCGACGGTAAAATCCGTTCCCAGGTTATCGAAATTGTCAGCAACACTGCTATTCGTGTTCGCATTGAAAATGACGGTTTCATTATGAGTCGCAAGGGTCTCAATCTTCCTGACACTGACTTCGGTGGCGATGTCATTACTGAAAAAGATATGGCTGACATCGAATTTGGTGCTACTCGCGATTTTGACTTTGTCGCCATGAGCTTCATTCAGAGTGCAGAAGATGTCGAAAAGCTTCGCCAAATCCTTCTTTCTCACGGTTCAACCGCACAAATTGTTGCAAAAATCGAGACTAAAAAAGCTATCGAAACTGATGAAAAACTTGAGGCCATCGTTAAGGCTACCGATGCTATTATGGTCGCCCGTGGTGATATGGCAGTTGAAGCTGGTAACGAAGTTGTTCCTATCGTTCAGCGCAAACTAGTTAATCTTTGCCGCAAGCACGGTAAACTTTGTATTGTCGCAACTCAGATGCTTGGCTCCATGGTAGACAATCCTGAACCTTCACGTGCTGAAGTTTCCGATGTCGCCAACGCCGTTATCCAGGGTGCCGACGCTGTAATGCTTTCAGATGAAACCGCTCAGGGTAAATATCCAGTTGAAGCTGTTAAGCAGATGAAGAAAATCATTCTTTACACCCAGAATCATATTGGCGTAAACCCACTTGATACTGATCCAAAAGGTGATAATGAGAGCTATAATGCAGTTGCGAGCGCCGCTGTTAAACTTGCTGAAAAAATCAATGCGGACGTCATCATTTGTGAAACCGCCTCTGGTGCTACTGCCGACTCAATCGCTACCGAGCGCCCAACTCTCCCAATTATCTCTGTTACTAGCAGCCCACGCGTTGCCGGACAACTCGCTTTGACTTATGCTAACGCTGCCTTTGTCCGTCCATACTCTGATAATTATGGTGTAGAACTCGTTAAGGAACTTAAGGCTTCTGGTTATGTTGCTCCAAAGGAAGGCGCCAGCCAGGTTCTCGCAGTCATCGTCTCTGGACAACCAAACACCGTTTCCGGTACCGACACTATT
The DNA here is from genome assembly GCA_963539995.1 of uncultured Candidatus Saccharibacteria bacterium. Lineage (GTDB taxonomy): Bacteria > Patescibacteriota > Saccharimonadia > Saccharimonadales > Saccharimonadaceae > Nanosyncoccus. The sequence continues at coordinate 937 of CAUTNG010000007.1, read as the reverse complement.
CAGATCCGCAATATCTAATTGCGACATGATTTGAGTTTATAAAATAATACCCGCACAGGGTATTATTTTTTACTCATCTTGAATATTCTGCTCATCTGTTAAATAATATTCATATGAAATATATTGTTGTCTATAATATCAAGAATTTTGAATCCGCTTGCTGCTTTGATTCAATCTCTGACGCCAATCACTATATTAATGAGTGCTCCGAGTTTCTCGGCAAAGACTTGAAAAAACTCAAGAAAATTAACGATTATGAGTTTGAGATGCAAGTGAGACAGTTTGAACAAAAAATTTTCATCAAGATCTTAGAATGTAAAGACTCAGATGTTAGCTTCGAGCTCTCAATTTCTGAAGGTGAAAAAATCACAGAAACCAAACAATTTGAAAGTCGAGAAGAGGCCGTCCAATTTGTTAAAAAAGAGCTAGCAAAATTTGAAGAAAAAGCCGAAGAAAGTGAGGATGAAACAGGGGATTGGTCAGTCATTAAAGACCGTAAGGTAACTCATCAATACATTCTCACCTTAGTTCTCAAAAATCAAAAATCCAACTCAGGTGAAACCACCAAACGTTATGCAAATTCCAACATGAATTATTACCTCAAGCAGCGCAAGGATGGTCTCAATCAGATTGCCAAAAATGATAAAGCTGCTGCCAGGTCCGGCGGTGTTAGCAGTATCCTTGTTGGTCTCGCCATGGCCATAATCGGTGGCGCACTCACCATCCTTTCATATTCCACCACGCGTGCAGGTGGTAAGTATTTTGTCTTCACCGGTCTGATTATTTATGGTATCCTCTCGGTTCTCGCCGGCATCGTCCAACTTATCCGAGGAAAATAGATTTAGGTATATACTATTAATATGTTTACCAAAACCACTATCAAAGATGTTCAACTTGAAAACAAAAATATCTTAATTCGTACCGACTTTAACGTTCC
>CAUTNG010000006.1:0-31404 GCA_963539995.1 uncultured Candidatus Saccharibacteria bacterium | reverse complement strand
GAAACAAAAATAACCCTCACGGGTCATTTTTACTTCCTGGCGGAAGCGAGAGGATTCGAACCTCCGAGACATTGCTGCCCACACGATTTCGAGTCGTGCGCCTTCAACCACTCGGCCACGCTTCCACTTCTTATTCTATCACACCCTTCAGCTAAAGATAAATAGCTCATGCGTTAATACTCTCAAGATCATCGATTCGTATCACTAAACACAGATAAAACTCACTATTACCTCTATTGTGATACAATGAAGACATGAAGTATGAACCACCTTTCTCACCTGGACAAGAAGTCTCTTTTGATGACATTAGATCCATCGTCCCACAAGCTAGTTTCGGCGGTGGTATGCTTTATTCTAACAATCATAAATGTCTTATTCTTCTTAGTAAGCACGACTCCCTTTATGAAGACGAGTGGAGAGGTAACGTTCTACACTATACTGGCACTGGCAGATCTGGCGACCAGGATATAAATTACCGAGAGAACAAAATCCTCGCTGAATCACAGTCACCCTCAAACAGACTACCGGTCTACCTCTTCGAATCAAGCAATAGAATCTATACATACCGCGGGGAAGTTCATCTCTCTGGAAAGCCATACCAGGCAACAAAACCAGACAAAGATGGTCTGATGCGAAAGGTCTGGATTTTTCCACTATCTCTCGATAGCGGCGGCATAGTTTCAAAAGAATACATTAATGAGTATGAAAAAGAAAAGAAGAAACAAGTTAAGAAACTCTCTGTAGACCAGCTAAAGAATCAAGCCGTCAAAAGCAGCTCAAAAACTAGCTCATATCGTCAAGCAATCTCAAAGCAATACACTAGAAACCAAAGCATTGCACGTTACACAAAACTTAAAGCCAACGGCGTCTGTGAACTTTGCGAAAAACCAGCACCCTTCTTTGATAAAGACGGGGAACCATATCTAGAATCTCATCACGTCAGATGGCTCGAACGTGGTGGTGCAGATAGTATTGATAACACTGTCGCCTTATGTCCAAACTGTCATAAAAAAATGCACATCGTGGAAGACAAGAATGATTTTGATAAACTCATTACTATCGCCAAAAAACGTGCAAAAGAAAGTGGATATGGATCATCTAACTAAGGTCTCTGCCGCCATCATCAAAGATGGAGACAAAATTCTCTTATGTCAGAGGCCCAAAGGAAAAAGACATGAATTGCTCTGGGAATTTCCTGGAGGAAAAATTGAGCCTAACGAAACAGCAGAAGCGTGTATCATAAGAGAAATCCAGGAAGAACTCGCAGTAACTTTAGGGAATTTAAAAAAACTCACTACAATACAGGCCGACAATGTCTCTATCACCTATTTCGAAGCAACAATCAACTCAGGTGAGCTTAAAATGATCGAACATAATGATATAAAATGGGTAGATAAAAAAGAGATTATTAATTTCAATCTCTGTCCAAACGATAGAACAATGGTTAAAAAGACTTCTTTTTAGAAGACATTATATCCAAAAAACATTACCAGAAAAATGTAAACATATAATTTCGATCAACAAAAAACTCCTCCACAGGGAAGAGTTTTTTCAAATAATTTCAAATATGGTACACCCGACAGGATTCGAACCTACGACCTTTTGCTCCGCAAGCAAACGCTCTATCCAGCTGAGCTACGGGTGCAGATGTGGATATTGTTCAAATCCGAAGATTCAAATAACATCCACCTAGAAATTAAATGAGCATCACGTTTCCGTGACATTCATATTATAGCATATTTAATTAAAAATCCTAGAGGTATGCTATAATTTAATTAGAAAAAAGGAGTAACATGGAAGAAAATAAGACCAAAAATACTGAAAAGAGCGCTGAAAAAGTTGCAAAAACCGCAGAAAACACCGCTTCCAAATTAAAATCCAAACTTAAAGAAGCCTCAAAAAATCACACCGTCAAGTTTCTTCTCTCGGTCGCTAAAAATCCAGCCACGGCTATAAAAGAAAATATCAATGATAATTCCGATCTCAAAAGCGCCTGGCAGCTTCCAGTTTTTACCGGCCTCGCCTACACCGTTCTCAATTTAATCAACACTATTTTCTCTAAAGTCTATGTTCCAGCCCACAAATCATTCTTCGGCAAACAGATTGACGCCGCCTGGAATTGGAAAAACCTTAACGACATCAACTGGATTCAGACCATCTTCACCCAGTTCTTCTCCTTCCTTCTTCCAGTTCTCTTTGTCGCCGGTATCTATCACCTCGTCGCTCTCCTCTTCAAAAAGAAAACCAACTTCTTCCATCTCACCACCATCGTCACTATTGCCGGCATTCCAGCCATTCTCGCCACCAGCATCCTTGCTCCACTTGCTTCCATCATCTCTCCATCCTTTGGCTTCATTGTTATGATGGCCGGTATCTCCTTCAGCTCAATCACTGCCTATGAAAACCTTAATGCTGAAGCCGACTATAAAGGCAACGAACGCATTTTCGCCAACGTCACTTTTATGGTCGCTCTCTACATCGTCCTCCTCATTCTCTTCACCACGATGCTAAAAAGCGCGCTTGGCGGCAGCTCAATGCCATCTCTCGACTCACTCAATAATCTATTCAATAACTAATAACGGTAACAAAGACACATGAACGAATCACTCGACCAAAAATCCACCAAATCAAAACTAACCGGCAGCCGTGCAGGTCGAGTTAAGGTTCGCCTACTCAAAACTTATTACGGCAACATCCTGAAAGATATGCGCATCATCTGCATTACCGGCACCACCGGCAAAAGCGTTGTCGCTCACTATCTCTACCATATCCTCATAGAGGCCAATGAAAAAGTTGGTATCCTCGCTTCTGAAGATGAAATTAAAGTTGGAAGTCTCTATAAATTCTTTAGCGATTCCTGGAAAGCCGGCGCCGACTATTGTATTATTACCACCCCTGCGAGTTCTCTCAAAAAGGACGTCTTCTATCAGCTCCCAGTTTATCTCGCCGCCCTCACTGACTACGTTCCTTCAAAGCTCTCTGATCTTACGCCAGAAGAATATGCTGCAGCCGAAAATACTCTTTTCGACCTCGAGCCTGAATTTGTCGTTTTAAACCGCGACGACAGTAATTATCTTGAATTCTCAAAATTCAAAGGCAAACAAGGAACTGTCACTTATGGCTCCGACCATTACAGTGACACTAAGATCGAACGCCGCACTCTTTATCGTAAAGGCAGCGAAGCCACCCTCAATATTGAAGGACATCGCTTCAATGTCGCCAGCTTCCTCACAGGCGAGCCAAACATTTCATACATGGCCGCTGCAGCCACCATCGCAAACCTATTGCATTATACCGAAGAACAGATCATCAACGGTATCGCCAACTTCGATCCAGAAAATATTGCTGGATCAGCCAACTAGGCTTTCGATTAGGCCTTTAATTAGGCTTTCAGCCTTTTCCTTAAGGCCTTCTCTGTAACTTTAAGATCCTCAAACGGCACCGCACCCGTTGCCCTCAAGATTGTTTTTTCGTGCCCCTTACCCAGAATCAACACAATATCATCCTTCTTTGCAAGATCGACTGCCATCTGAATTGCTTTTTCACGATTGAGTTCCACCAAAAGATTCTTTCCACGCAAAAACCCTGCCAGTTCAGCACCTTTTACGAATTCCTCTGCAATTTCTGCTGGGTTTTCATCCCGAGAATCATCCTCTGTAACAATCACAATATCTGAATTCCTTGCCGCAATTTCGCCCCGTTCGCACCTCGTCGACTCATCACGTCTCCCCGCCCCTCCAAATAACGAGATGATCCGGCCCTTCTTTCCAGGTACCACCGACTCATAGACCTTCAGAAATGCATCCGGCGTATGCGCATAATCCACAATCACTTCAAAATTCTGTCCCATATCCACCCGATTCATCCTCCCCTCCACCGAATCAAGCGCCAAAATTCCCTGCGAAATCTGCTCCTTACTAAGTCCTAACTTCAATCCCACTGCCACAGCCGCCAGGGAATTATAGACCGTAAATTCCCCCGGAATCTTCGTTTTAATTCTCAACATATCACCAGACGCATGTTTACCACCCCTCGTATGCTTATCGTCCACTGCATGTTTTTTCTCCTCTGAGGCTTTATCATCTACAGAATACTCTACCCCCTGCGCACCTAATCTAACATCCTTGGCTCGTAGAATCCCAGAATTTATACCATATGTGATATATTCTTTTACATCTTTTGCAAAATAAGCCCAGCTTTTATCATCTTCATTTATCACCCCATATTTCGCCATCTTAAATAATCGGCGTTTCGCATCTCGATAGTTCTCAAAGGTCTTATGGTAATCTAGATGTTCATGCGTTACATTCGTCATCACCGCAATCTCAATCGGCACCCCGAAAGTTCTATGCTGTGCCAAAGCATGCGAAGTCACCTCTAGTACCAAAAATTCCGCCCCCGCATCCGCAATTTTCTTCATCCGGTAATTCAACGTTCTCGCATCCACTGTCGTCATATGTTCGATCTGTTTTTCCAGCTTATCAACCCCCCAAGCCACCGTCGTCATCAGTCCAGTCTTATGCCCAGCCGCATTTAGCATTTTCCAAATCAAAAAACAAGTTGATGTCTTGCCGTTCGTCCCAGTCACCCCAATCACCCGCATCTTCTTCCCGGGAAAACCATATTGGTGTGCCGCCAAATCCGCCCTTAAAACATGATACGGAATCACCAACTTATTATAATTAGGGATCTTATCCATTAGAAAAGTCTTCATACTCATACGCTTCACCTCATTTTTCTTTATTATACCATAACCACCTCTGATTCATTTTTCACCAATATTAGCACTCTCCACTTGACAGTGCTAGTTTTTGCTATACAATAGATAACAGCTACAGCCAAAGTAATCAGAAAACCAGTTCGGCTGTATTAAAAGGAGGAAAAACATGACCTTAAAACCATTACAAGATCATATCGTTGCTAAAAAAGAAGTTCCAGCCGAAAAGACCGCATCCGGTTTTTTCATGCCTGGCGATGCTAAAGAAAAGCCAAGCTACGCCACTGTTGAATCGGTCGGTCCGGACGTCAAAAATATTAAAAAAGGCGACAAAATCATCTTCAAAGAATATAGCACCACCGATATCAAACTCGGAGACACTCAATATCTCATCGTCAAAGAAGAAGACGTTCTCGCCATCCTAGACTAATTAGCAAGAAGCATAATTAAAGATCAAATATTTTATTTTATAGAAGGAAATCTCATATGGCAAAGAAAATTTTTTACGCTGACCAAGCCCGCGACAAAGTCTTAAGCGGTGCCAAACAGCTCTATGATGCAGTAAAAGTCACTTTCGGCCCTAAAGGCCAAAACGTAGTAATCGAAAAATCCTATGGTAACCCAACCATCACCCACGATGGTGTCACCGTAGCCGAAGCAGTTGACCTCGGCAGCTCTGAAGAGAATTTAGGCGAACAAATTGGTGCTAAACTCATCAAATCCGCGGCCCAAAAACTCAACAAAGTTGCTGGCGATGGCACCACAACCGTCACTGTTCTCACTTACAACATCCTAAGCGAAGCCAATAAGTTAATCGCCGCAGGCGTCAACCCAATGGAGCTTCGAAAGGGTATTGAAAAAGCCGGTGAAGAAATCGTCACCAAAATCAATCAGGCTGCCGAAAAAATTGAAGGTAACGATAAAAAGGTTGCTGAAGTTGCCACTATTTCTGCCGGAGATAAAGAAATCGGCGAACTTATCGCTAGTGTTATCAGCAAAATCGGCAAAGACGGTATTGTTACCGTTGAAGCAGGTCAAGGACTCGAAATGGAGCAAGAAATCGTTGAAGGTTTCAGCTACGACAAAGGCTATAGCTCACCGTTCTTCGTTACTGACCTCAATCGCCAAGAAGCTATTTTCGACAAACCTCTCATCCTCTTGACCGACAAAAAAATCTCTGCCAGCAACGAAATTCTCCCAGTTCTTGAAAAGGTTGCCCAATCTGGTCATAAGGATCTTGTCATAATTGCCGAAGAAGTCAGCGGTGAAGCTCTCTCACTTCTCGTTCTCAACAAACTCAAAGGCGTCTTCAACTCTCTCGTTCTGAAAGCTCCAGCCTTCGGTGATCGCCGCAAAGAAATTCTCGAAGATATCGCTGTTCTCACCGGTGCTATCGTCATTTCTGAGGATAAAGGCATGAAACTTGAGGATGCTGAAATTTCTAACCTCGGCTCTGCCAAGAAGATTATTGCCACCAAAGATAACTCCACTATTATCAGCGGCGCTGGCGACCATAAGGCAGTCCAGGCTCGTATTGAGCTCATCAAGTCTCAGTCCAATCTTGCTACTTCTGATTATGACCGTGAACAATACGAAAAACGTGCTGCAGCCCTTCTCGGAAAAGTTGCTGTCATTAAGGTAGGTGGCGCCACTGAAACCGAAATTGATGAAAAGAAGTATCGTGTTGATGACGCAGTTGCTGCCACAAAAGCTGCCCTAGATGAAGGCATCGTCACTGGTGGTGGCGTCACTCTCGTCAATCTTGCCAATCAACTCACTGGCGAAGACGCAGGCACTAAGATTGTCAAGAACGCTCTCAAGGCTCCACTTCTTCACATCCTAGAAAACGCCGGGCTCAATGCACAGGCTCTCCTTGCTGCCGTTGAAAACGCTAAGCCAGGCCAGGGCATTAACGTTATGGAACCTGAGAAAGGACTCCAAGACCTCAAAAAAGCCGGTGTCATCGATCCAGCTCGCGTCACTCGTGAAGCTGTCCAAAATGCCATCAGCATCGCCGCAACCGCTATAACTATGGGCGCACTCATTGTTGAACTCCCAGAGAAAGCAGACAATTCTGCTGCCGCTGGTGCCGGCATGGGTGGTATGTACTAAAAACCACTAGAAAGTCGGCCAGTTCAAAAAACTGGCCGCAACATCCTAGACAAAAGTAGCATCATCACATCCTAGTCAAATTTAATATCACCTAAACTAGCCGCTACATCCTAAAAAGATTAATATCACCAAATCAAAAAAAGAACCCCACAGGGTTCTTTTTTTAATATTAGCTATCTGCTTTTTCAACTAGGAAGAGAAGTGCTTCGGCTCGTTCAGCCTCATCGCCGATACCCTTAACCGCCTCGTAAGCTGAAGTAATCATATCCTTTGAGCCAGTCGACTCAATCATCTGTTTATAAACCTTAAATTTCTGTTCTGGCTGCATCTTAATCTTATCCATTAATGGGTATAGATCCTGTAACATCTGCTTCCTAACTTCTTCAAACTGCATATTCGCACCTTCATTTCCAGCGGTTTCATTATTATTCAAACTTGGTGCAACCGTTTCTTCAGTTGTTACAGCCCCTGGCGTCACCTCAGGCATCGTTTCCACAGTAGTAGGAGCGGCATTCTCTAAGGCAGAAGGCACAGGGACCTCAGTCTCAGTAGGTGCACCAGTAATCGGAGTTGGACCTGAATTGGTTAAGTCAGCCATCACGTCCGGATTCATTCCAGGCATACTAGGTTCGTTCGCCAAAAAATCTGGAATTGGAGGAGCTGGAGGCACACCCAACTGATCTTGAATATTAATGTTAAAATCTGCATTTGAATCGGTCGCACTCGTTGCATCCATCATTGGCGCGCCACTGTTTTGATCCATATACCCACCTTCTTTTTTATATACTATACTTTTCCAAATTTTATCATAAACGTTTTATTTTATCAATTTTCTATCTAAAATCGCAATTTCTTCACAATTTTATCGATAGCATCAAGTCTAACTTCCTCCATTGGCAACCTCTTGCCAAACATATTCACAATTTCTTCACCCTTATTTTCAGGGAAATAAACCGTCACAGCTGGGGAAAAACGCTTCTTAGGCATCAGAACAATTGCAAAATGCACATCATCCTGCAAAATCCCAAAGGCCTTATATTCTTCAAAGCGATACATTCGCTCCCCCTCAGTTAAACCTTTTTCAGACAAAACATACTGAATCTTGCGAGGAGGACGCACTGAATAGGTAATAATCGCAACCACAGAAACCACCACTAGCGCCGTAAAGGTCCACCACTCAAACCTAATTGAAATCAGTGAAAAAATCACACCCACTAAAATCAACCCAAAATACCACCCCATGTTCTTTTCGTGTGACACATATTCTTCGGCTTCCCATTGCACCACTGTATTGTCTTTCACTTTTGCACCTCAATATTCATTAGCTTTTTTAAATTATAACACATCAAATATTTTCTTTAAAATCATTCAAGAAACGCCCGAAGTATGTTAAGATAGAAGGGAAGGAGAGTTACCCAAGTGGCTGAAGGGGGCGGTTTGCTAAATCGCTAGTGTGGGGAGACCTGCAGCGGGAGTTCGAATCTCCCACTCTCCGCCAAATAATCCATTTTCTTTTTTCTAGGTATAGCCCAGGAATATAGATAGTTGTTATATGTTTAGAAAAAATATCTCCCAAGAGGAGGTATTTTTCTTTTATAATATTTGTGGTATAATAGAAGCATAATTTAAGTAACTGCGAGATTCGATAGTTTATATGAAACAGATCACCAAAACTTTAACCCAAACCTTAACCGGACTTGGCGCACTTTTATGCCTTTCCACCAGCCGTGTCCTAGCTTCCGCCCTCTCTGTACAAGAAGGTGCCAATGCGGCCCGCGCTGAAGGTATGCCTACTGAATTGATTGGCGACAACGGCGTTTTCAGCCGCCTCACTAATACTATTCTCTTAGTTGTTGGTCTTATTTCTGTTATTATGTTGGTTTACGGCGGTCTTCGCTACATCCTTTCTGGCGGTGACAGCAAAAAGGTTACTGATGCCAAAAACACCATCCTCTATGCCATAATCGGTCTCATCATCTCCCTTCTCGCATTTGCTATTGTTAACTTCGTTCTCAATTCTGTTGTTGGTATCACAAACAACTAATCATCAGCATCACAAAAACTACTTAACTCTCGATATAGTCATTACTCATCAGAACTAATGCTGATATTTTGCACGCCCCAGCATTTCGCATCACTTCCGCCGCCGCCCGCATACTCGACCCCGTCGTCCATACATCGTCAAACAGCACATAATGAATGTCTCCCCTCAATTTTGCCTCCTTTTTCACCCCATACGCCTGCTTTGCTTGCTCACGCCTCACTTTAGCACTCTTTCCGACCTGTACCGTCTTATTTAATCTCTCAAGTACCGGTTCCAGCCTTAAATTCTCATCCATCCGACAAAGCTCTCGCGCCAGCATCAGCATATGATCAAACCCCCGCTCTCTAATATGCCGCCGAATCGTCGGCAAGGGAACTATAACCACCTCTCCCATCTCGCTAGTTTCCCAGAGCTCACGCTCCGCAATTTCCCACGCCTTCCTAGCTAATATGTGTGCCAAGTCTCTCCGCCCCTGATATTTATATTGTTTCAACAATCTAGATAATAGCCCTTCCTTTACTCCACCCACAATCACCCGTGAAAATCCATCAATCCCAGAAGTCACATATCCAGGATTTGTCCCCAAAAGATATTTTTTACAACGCCCACACAAACTCTCACCCTGAAGCCCACATCTCTGACATCTGTTTGGCGAAAGTACTTCAAGCAATACATTAATTATTGTGCTTTTTACATCAAAACACACTTTTCTCTTGATTTTTAACATAACCACTCCTATAATTAACCATAACAATAGTTAAATGTGGAGGAATACTTAGCAATGGCTCGTACAAATGACGACGACATGCTTATGGAAGACGAACTCGCGGCTGCATTTCTGGACAATGATAGCCAAGAAGAAGTTGAGCAAAGTCCTGTTCAAACTTCTGCTAGTCTCCCATCAGAAGAAGATCCAGAGGCGTGGGACGAACCGGAAGATTTTCCAGGTCAATTAGCAGTTGATGTATATGAAACTGCCGATAAATTAGTTGTTAAGGCTCGCACCGCAGGCATTTCCAAAAATGACCTCGATGTCACCATCTCAGACAACATCTTAACCATCTCCGGCATTCTCAGCGGTGGCGAAGATGAACAAACCACTCGTTGGCACATCCAGGAATGTTATTGGGGCGAATTTTCTCGCACAATCGCACTTCCAGTTCCAGTCCGCGAGGATGAAGGCAGCGTCAAAGCCGAGTTAAAAGATGGCGTTCTCACAATCTCCTTTGAAAAAGAGAAGACTGAAACTCCAACCAAAATTACCATTCAGTAATCTACGGTTACTTAAACTACGAGAACAGAGAACTAAACTAAATACCGCACACCCTGCGGTATTTTTTAACCTCACATACAGAACCCCATTAATATCCACAAATACCTCTTCATCCACAAATACTTCTTCCAACCTATCCTTATATCAGTCTTCGTGGACACAATCCATCAAGTCCATAAACCCAAGTATCCCCCCACATTTCTAAACTATTTCAGATACCTTTATCCTAGTTCATTTACTTAAATTAGACAAGCATATCCGGTCTCAATCACTGATCGTAAAAAAATAGACCCAGTGGGGCCTATTTTTCGATTTCTAATCAGTATTTTAAGAATTATTAGCAGCAGCTCCGCTATTTGCAGCAGATCCGCTAAATACTGAGGTAAGTACGAAGTTTACGATTGCAAAGGCAAGAAGTGCGACCACAAGACCAATCACACCATACATAATTGTCTCTCGTGCTTTCTTAGTCTTAGCAGGATCGCCAGCAGCAGTGGTAAACATAAAACCACCATAGATAATGTATGCAACTGCAAGAATTCCAAGCACACCGAGCACTACACTAATAATAGTATTAATAGTAGTCATTAAGTTATTGGACCCTGCATGGTCTTCTGCAATATTACATTCAGAAATCGAATTCGTATACTCACCCCGAAGCGATCCCGTAGGACAACTTCCCGCATTCACATTTCCAGCTAGCGATACAACTGCCATCAAAGCTGCTACCACCATTACGCCTTTTTTATACACACCGTTCTTCATTTTTACCTCGCTCGATATTTTTTACTTAAAAAGGCTTGATAATACAAAGTTCACAATTGAGTAGGCGAGAAGTGCAATCACAAGACCAATAATACCATACATAATAGTATCTTTAGCCTTCTTAACCTTACCAGAATCACCAGCAGAAGTGGTATATTGTACACCACCAAGGATAATTACGATAACAGCAATAAAGCCAATCACACCGATAATCACATTAATAATCTGATTAAGAGTACCCATCAAATTATTATTATTAAGATCACTTTTAATTGCACCACAGTTTGATAAGTCACCAGTTACAGTAGACCCATCTGGACAACGAATTTTCCCGGTAGCAGCAACAGGTAAAACCTGGAGCCCCATAGCAACTACACCAAGACCACCAGCGGCTAATGTTTTGATTTTGTTAGAAATCTTCATATTTTTTCCTTTAATATTATTTTTCTCATTATATCATAAGCATCTGTTAAATCAAGGGCCACCCCTTAGAGTCTTAGATACCAACTGAAGCAATTACGAACTTCACGATTGCATACGCCAGCCCCGCAATCACCAGCGCAATCACTGCCGTCATGATCATTCTTTTTGCATTCACGATCTTCGCCGAATCGCCAGAAGATACCACTAACCTTTGACCAGCAACCACAATCGCCCCCACACTGATAACCCCAACCACAGAAATACCAATATTAATAATTGTCGTAATCAGACTCGCAATACTTTTATTCCCGACATCAACACAACCGGCAGCCTGCAAAGTTTCTTCATCCGCATTAGTCATCTCGCGCAACTTTGCACAGGTATCACCCTCAGCGTAAGTAGCCTGTGGGATAGCAACTATACCAAGTGTTCCCACCATTAACGCTCCAGCTAATATCAACAAAATTCTCTTCATTATTTCTCCTCTTTAAGATATCGAATTCACCACAAACGTCGTTAATGCCCACGCTAATCCTACCACCACTAATCCAATCACAGCATAAGTAATCGTCTTGATCGCCTTATTGACTCTTGCCGGGTCGCCTTCCGAAATCGCATAAAAAATCGCGCCATAAACGATAAATCCAACCGCAATTAGTGCCGCCATAGAGTAAACCCAGTTAAATAACACCATCAAATCATAGTTATTTGCATTATCCTTATTTGGGATATTGTTTAAAGCATTATTTAAGGTATTGACCTTTGTAATATCAAAATCGTCACCAAAAATTCTTCCACCTGAGTTTTTTACAAATTCAAGAACGTTCATTATTTTGCTACGCCTCCAATTACTTTCACCAATGTATCTGAAATTACTGAAGCCGTAATCGTCAAGATTAAACCAATCACCGCGCCAGTGATAATTCTTTTACCCTCCATCACTTTTCCAGGTTCACCTTCCGACATAATATATTTATATCCACCCCAAATAATAAATCCAGTCGCTACCATACTTGACATGAGCGCTGCATCAAACACTAAGTTCAACACAATCACCCAAACAAATCCGGCAATATTTGTATCCCCATTCACCGTGCCGATCGTCCCAATCCTACAAGCACCACCCTCCCTGGTTGCCAAACCCTTATACCAAGGACGAAGTCCTAGCATTGAGTTCGCACATGAATCATCTGGTTCTTCCTCAATCACCGCCGCCGAGACTGGCTCACTCACCACCTCTGACCACAAATACACTAAACTGAAACTTGAAAAAAATGCTAAACCTAGCATCAATAAACCTTGGATATGCCTTTTCATATTTTGATTATAGCATTATTAACTTAAAACTGTATATAATAATAGTGGATATTGTTTCACACTCATCCCTTATTACGCTATTGACTATAGCGCTTATGTGTGGTATAATATGCAAGTAATTAAAGCTTTATATCTGTATGAAGAAGGTCAACACAAGATTTAAAAGTTTCACTATGCTCGCTGGGTTGATTTTTTCCAGCGCCTTTTTATTTGCGCAAACTTTTCTAAATACCACTTCTGTTTTTGCTGACCCTACTCCAACAACTTCTGAATCTACTGAAAATAATCAGAATACTGAAAATAATACAGAAAATAACACTGAAAATAACGCCAATAATAATTCCCAAAACACTCAAACCGAAAATAACACTGAAAATCAGGGAACTGGAAACCAAGGAAACGAGAACACCAATTCTCAAACTCCTCCAGCCAACCAAAATGGAAATACTGAAAATTCCACCGAGGGAAACAACTCTGAAAATCATGAACCAGCCACCTGTACTTCTCAAATCGGCGCCATTGGTTGGTTAATTTGTCCGACCACCGGTCTGCTCGCTAAAGGTATCGATGCTCTCTATGGCCTTATTCAAGGTCTTCTTGACGTTAAACCACTAGAGATGAAAGGCGATTCTCCAATCTATCAAGTCTGGTCCTATATGCGCAATATCGCCAATATCTGTTTCATCATCTTCCTCCTCGTCATTATCTATTCCCAAATCACCGGCTATGGCATTAATAATTACGGCGTCAAAAAATCCCTCCCACGCCTCATCGTTACCGCCATGGTTGTCAACTTTAGTTTTCTATTTTGCGCGATCGCAGTCGACATCAGTAATATCCTAGGCAACGGCCTCAAAGACCTTCTCGCTGGCATCGCTGAATCCGCCATTAGTTCCGGTACAGTCGACGGTTCCAAAACCGCCACTGGTTTTTATTCACTATTCTCCACTGTTGCCGCTGGTGGCGCTGGTCTCGCACTTAGTTTTACCTTCCCAGGTGGCCCGCTCGGTCTTCTTCTCGCCCTCATCCCACTCATTATCGGTGGTATTATTTCTGTTATTGTTGGCCTCCTCGTTCTAGGTTTGCGTCAAGCTCTTGTTATCTTTCTTGTCTCCATCTCGCCAATTGCCTTCGTTTTATACATCCTCCCAAACACTGAAAAACACTTCCAAAAATGGAAAAAAACCTTCAGTCAGATGCTTTTCTTCTATCCAATGTTTAGTATGCTTTTCGGTGTTTCCAAACTCGCTAGTATGGTTCTTATTACTTCCGCCACCACTCCATTTGGACTAATGGTCGGTGCCGCCGTGCAGGTTCTTCCACTTCTACTCGCCGCCGGCTTAATGAAGCTTTCAGGTTCCGCTCTCGGTGGTATTTCTAACGTGCTCAATTCACTCGGCAACAACCTTTCTGGCCGCGCCACCAAGGCTCTTTCTCCAATTCAGGAAGCTAATCGTCAGAAAGCTATCGAAAATGCCATGAAACGTCAGCGTTCTCTCAATCTTCTCCCGTGGTACTGGGGTGGTGCTCTTGCTGCCGGGGCCGCAAATTATAAATTCCGTAAAGACGATGAAAACAAAACTCGTGAAGACACTCTTAACGCATATCGCCAAGAAGAGCTTGATGCAAAGCGTCGTGGCGCCCGCATTCTCTATCGTGATAAATATGGCAAAGCCATTTACGCCGAACGTTCACTTGGCATAGATAAAGATGGTATTGAAAAGAAAACTCAACTCGTAGATCCAGATAACAAAGTTATGCGCTATACATACCAAAATCGTGTAGCAAAACTTGCCGCCTCAGCTAACCATACTAAAACCGAGGATGCCCTTGGTAATATGAGTGATTACATTGCAGATAATAAGGTCAGAAATAAAGACCTCGAAACCCTTGCGAGTAACCAGACCGAAAACTTCCTTGAATACAAAACCGCCGAATCCTCTAAACGTCGTAATGACCACAATGCTAACCGTTTCTATTCTGAAGTTGTCCGCAATGCTGCCAAGATCGACAAAAATGGCAACATTGTTAATAAAGAAGATTACGAAAAATACGTGGTCGCCGGTGCCGGTACTGACGCCTGGAAAGTCAACGACGGCACACTCTCCAAAGAACAAGAATCCGATCGCTTCATTGCCCTCCAAATGGTCGCCGCCGATGCTGTTGACGCCTACGAATCCGAGCGTCGCGCCAATGTTGGCAAGCTCACCACCTACATGGATAAGATGGTCACCCTTGACGCCTTCAATGTTTATAAGCAAATGATCAAACACGATAACATCGATGGTATTATCGCCGGCAATAACGTCCTTTCACGCCGTGGTGACTATGACAAAATCGCCTCTGAACTTAAGGCTTATATGGATGCCGGTAATCTCAAGTTAGGTACCGATGCCGCCAACGTCTTAGCTCTCAACCTTATGCAAATGAAGGATGCCGATCCTACACTCGGTCGTCTCGGTAAATTCATCAACATGGAAACCTGGGCCTACACTAATGGCAAACGCCATACTCAGGAAGTTACCATGCAACAATACTTTACCGGTAAAGTTGAAGGTGATCCAGATTATGAAACAAAGATCAACATCGCCACCGGTCTTAAAGGTACTCGCTTTGATAAAATCGATCGTACTGCAACCGATGTACTCACGATGATGATGGATAGCTATAGAGATATTGATCCAGATAAGAGCGGAGAAATTTTTGACGCAATTCGCCCAGCCCTCATTTCTGCATTCCCAAGTTTTCAGTCTGGCAGTGAGCAAATCGTCAATATGACTAGCTTCCTTACAGGTCTCAATCGTAAAGACGTTACTAAGGAACTAAATCAAGAAAATATTGAAGAAATTGCTAGCCAAATTCAAGACCCTAATGGTGCCTATCATAAAAATAGTGCAGTTGCTAAACACGAGATTGAAAAATATCTTGGTGGCCTTACAGCCAGTAATGCTGCTGCCATGAAGACCGACGTCCTAAATGGTATTCTCAACCGTCTTATTGCCGAAAATTATAAACTAAACCCAGACAACCTTGTTGGTCTTCCTCCTGAAGAAGTAAAAGAAAAGAAAAAAGAAGCCTACGATGAAGCAGTAAATAAGGCTTATGAGAAAATCAATGAGATATTCAGAGGAAACGGTGTCATCGATAAGCTTGGCCGTCCAAACACCAGCCTCTTCGATAATATGAAGAATGGTCTTGCTAAAATTCTTGAACACGACGTTAAAGAATCCAAGAGACGTCAAATTATCGAAAACGAAAAAGCCAAAAAAGGCGCCGCCTAAAACACATCAAGAATACAGCACGCAGAACACTAAATACAAAATACATCCGCACACCACGGGTGTATTTTATATTTTCCACCACGTTTATGGTAAAATAATTCTATATGGCAACATACAAGGTCCCTCAAGACGTTGAGGCGGAAGATAAACTCCTTGGCCCTTTTACCTTTCGACAGTTTATCTATCTTCTCATTTCCGCAGCAGGTATTGCTATTATTTTTGGCCTTTTCCAAATTTTTCCACTTCTTGCCATCATCCCGATCCCATTCACCTTCTTTTTCTTAATTCTCGCTCTACCTATAAAAAAAGATCAGCCAATGGAAGTTTATCTAGCATCCATTGCCAGCTTCTATCTCAAGCCAAACACTCGTCGCTGGACTCCTGGGCAAAAGGAAACTACTATCAAAATCACTGCCCCTAAAATCGTCGAGAAACCTCGCGCCAGAAACATTACCGAAGAAGAAGCCTCCACCCGCCTCTCATTTCTTTCCAATCTCGTTGATTCTGAAGGTTATGCAATCCGCGGTAACAGTAATTTCAACGAAGACTTCATCGCAGAAAACAACAATATTGTTGATATTCTTGACCAAGACAGTAACCAGAATATCAATCAAATGATCGCCAAGGAACAACAAAACCGCCACGCCGCCTTGATTTCAAATATGAAGGCCGCCATCTCAAATGCCGACCAAAATCTTCCGCCAACTTTTACACAAAACAACACTCAAACCCAATTTACTACTCAGCCACAATACGTTAATGGTTTTATTAACCAAACTTCCGCTTCCCAAGTTAATCAAGGGCTTCAAAATCTTGCCAACAATCAAGATTTCACCATCGACACCATTAGTAAACAAGCTAATCGCCTCACCCAAACAGCTCAATCAGCCCAAACAGCCCAAACAACTCAAACAGCCCAGGTAGCTCAACCTCAACAATCTCAGACCTTTGCCCAATCTCCACAACCTCAAATCTTTACTCAATCCCCACAAAGCCAACCTCAATTTAGCCAGCCTCAATTTACCCAACCTCAACCACAATTCCAATCCCAATTTCAGCAACCGCCATCACCTTACCAATTCCAGCAACCATACCAGCCGCAATTTACTCCGCCAACTCCACCAACTCCACCAGCCAGTTCAAACAATTTTACCGGCATCTTCACCCCACCAGCCTCATAATAATTTATAAAAAGGAAGCATATGAATCCACAACAACCCCAAAATCAAGCTCAGCCTAATTTTCAGTCAGCACCTCAAGTGCCGCAGGCTCAAGCTCAGAATTCCAACATCCCCGCTTCTGGCTATCCCGCCAATAATATTCCACTCGCACCACAATCCGATAGTACCGCCAACGTGGTTCAGGATAACCCTTCTTCCACCCAGTCCACCCTCCTCATCTCCGAACTCCGTGATGGCTTAATTATCATGAAAGATGGCTCCTTCCGCGCCGTCGTCGCCTGTAAATCTATCAACTACGACCTGATGTCCGAGCCTGAACGTGACGGTATCGAATATGGTTATAAAGGCGTCCTTAACTCTCTTGAGTTTCCAATCCAAATCCTTGTCCGTTCTCAGCGTATCGACATCGCTCCATACCTCGAACGTCTTGCTGATATTCGTCGTAATAACGACAACATGCTCCTCGGTGTATTAATGGACGACTATATTAACTTCATTGACCAAGTTTCCCAAGAGGCCAATATTATGGATAAATCCTTCTTCGTTGTCGTTCCATATTATTCATCCCCAGAACTCGAAAAAGCCAGTACACAAAGTCAAAACATCTTCAATCTTCTCTTCGCCACAAAAACCTCTGAAATCACCAGGATTGATCGCAACACTTACGACAAAGCAGTTACTGAAATCAATAACCGTGTTCAAGCTGTCATTGGTGGCCTCTTTAATATTGGCATCCACTCCGTCCGTCTCAATACCAAAGAACTCGCCGAGCTCTTCTATAACTTCAATAACCCAGACACTGCCGTGAGGGAACCGTTTATTGATTTTAATAAAATGGGCACTATTTATACTAAAAAAGGTGAAAAACCAGAGACAAAACCACTAAATTAAGGAAGAAATATGGCAAAAAAGAAACTCACCGCTGCCGAACTTGCAGCTCAAGCACAATCAATGGAAGACGCCGAAATTCAGCGCGCGTTTGAACAGGGCATCACCACTCTCCGTGATCTTATTTCTCCTTCCTCAATTGAAATCCAATCCGATCATTTCCGTCTCGGCACCAAATATGGCCGCACGCTCTATATTTACGGTTATCCTCGCACCATCAGTACTGGCTGGCTCAGTCCACTCATCAATATGGATGAGGTTCTTGATATTTCCATGTACATTTATCCAGTCGACACCACTGTGATTATGAAAAACCTTCGCCGCAAAGTCACCCAGCTTGAAGCTGATATTTCCTTGAATGCTGAAAAAGGTCGTATTCGTAATCCTGAAACCGAACACGCCATCCAGGATGCCGAGGAGCTCCGCGACGACCTTCAGCTTGGCCGTGAAAAATTCTTCCGCTTTGGTTTATATGTTACTCTCTGGGCCGACTCACTTGATGAACTAAATTTCGTACAACACAAAATCGAAAATTATTTTGGCTCTGCTATGATCTTCTCCAAAGTTGCTACTTCCCAGCAAGAACAGGGAATGAATTCCACCATGCCAATGGCTACTGACCAGTTAATGATTCGCCGCAACATGAACACTAGTGCCATCTCCACTTCCTTCCCATTCACTTCTGCTGACCTTACCCAAGAAAAAGGCATTCTTTATGGCGTTAACCTTCATAATAATGGTCTCGTTATCTTCGACCGTTTCACCCTAGAAAATGCTAATCTCGTCGTCTTCGCTAAGTCCGGTGCTGGTAAATCCTTCGCAGTTAAGCTTGAAGCTGTCCGCTCCATGATGATGGGAAGTGAAATTATCATCATCGATCCTGAAAACGAGTATCAAAAACTCTGTGATGCCGTTGGTGGATCATATGTTCGTCTCTCTCTCAACTCCGATGTTCGTATTAATCCATTTGATCTACCAAAAGTAATTGATTCTGAGGATGCCTCTGATGCACTCCGCGCTAATCTTGTCACCCTCCATGGTCTTTTCCGACTCATGCTTGGTGGCACCCAATCTGGCCCTGGTGGCCAAACCGTTGCCGCTCTTTCTCCTAACGAAGAAGCTGATCTCGACCAAGCTCTCATCGATACCTATGCTCGCGCCGGCATCACTTCAGATCCTCTCACACATCAGTCCACCCCACCAACCATTATTAATCTTTACGATACCCTCGCCCACATGGGTGGCTCCGGTCCTCAACTCGCCCAGCGTCTTCGTAAATATGCCACTGGTACATTTGCAGGTATTTTCTCTCAGCAATCCAATATCGATATTAATAACCAAATGGTTGTCTTTAATATCCGCGACCTCGAAGATGAACTTCGCCCAGTCGCAATGTATATTGTCTTGAACCATATTTGGAACATTGTTCGCGCCAAACAAAAACGCCGTATTCTTATTGTTGATGAGGCCTGGCAGCTTATGAAATATGATGACTCCGCCAACTTCCTCTTCTCACTCGCCAAGCGCGCTCGTAAATATTACTTAGGTCTCACTACCATCACTCAGGACGTTGAAGACTTTATGAGTAATAAAATGGGTCGTGCCATCGTCATGAACTCTTCCATGCAGCTACTTCTAAAGCAATCCAGTGCCGCTGTTGATGTTCTATCCGATGTCTTTAAGCTCACCAATGCCGAACGTCAACTTCTCTCCAGTCTCCCAGTTGGGCAAGGTCTCTTCTTTGCTGGCCAGTCTCACGTCCATGTTCAAATTGTTGCCTCTGAAACAGAAACCAATCTCATTACCACCAATCCGGTTCGCTATAATCGTTAAACAAAATAGCAAAAAATACCTTTTTCTTATATAATATAACTATGCCAAAGGTCTATTACGGCAAGGATTCCATAACTCCTAATTTTTTGCCGTCCAGTAAAAATTCTGAGACGGAACTTTTTCGTTCCCAGATCGCCAAGGAATCTTTACAAAATGCCGAGCAGGCCTCTCTTGATACTCTAACAGATTCAGATCGCAAACCTTCCGCCGATACTCTCGAAAACCAACCTCTCTATACTGGAAGCCTTAATCGCCACAAAATAAAGTCTGCCAAAAATCTTGGCTTATCAAAACTCAGTACCGCCAAAAAAATCAAAAAATACTCTCCGGTCGCACTTGCTTTTGGTGCCTTCCTGGCTGTTATTCTTTTTCTCTTTTTTTCCGTCAGCAACCTAGGTAATCAAATTGAAATTCTTATCACGAGGGCCACTGACACCATGTTTGGTTCCTATTCCGAAAACACTCTCCGAATCACCGAAGAACTTCTCGCCAAAAAACAGGGAGCCTTCCCAAAATACTTTGAAAACCGTCTCAAAACCAATGGTATTGAAGTGGTTGATGCCGGCTCCAGTTATCATTTAGTCTATGACGGCGCCACTATTACCTCCGAAAATTTCCGCAATTTTTATGCCAAAAATATTGCCTTTCAGGAAGCTTTTACCCGCGCTAAACGCGCTCGTGCCTCCAACTTCTTCGATAAACCAGCCACTATGAGTCTCGCCAAAATTGGCATCACTAGAAATCTTTTCTCCGCCTATAAAAACACTGGTAATCATGAAACCGACACTAAAAATTATCAAACCACCGAAGAAGGAGTTTTTGGCGACAAAACCAATTCTAGTATCAATACCACCACAGAAACTGAAGATACTGACGAAAGAGGGAATAAAACTACAAAAATCTCCAAAACCGGCGAAGATATCGATAGTAGTAATATCGAAGGTGACACTCCGAATGTTAAAGCCAATAATTACTTATTAAGTACCGCTGGGCGCGTCGCCGAAGCAGGAGGCCTCACTTGTACCGCACTCAAAGTTGCAAACCTTATCTCAGTTGCTATTGCCGCCAATGAAATCTATCAAGCCATGCATTTCTTCATGAGTAATCAAGAAAATATCAGCAAAACTAAAGCTGGCTATGGCAACGAAGCAGCCGCCAATTCCGTCCTTAATTTTCTCAACACTCCAGCCACTACTGAATATACCGATGTCTCCACCGGTGAAAAGAAAACCGTCACTGGTGCTCCTATTCAAGCCGAAGGATTTGGTAATGTCCTAGCTGGTGAAAAAGTTAACCTAAATTACACCAAAAACTTCTCCATCAATTCTGCCTTTCTTGCCACTGGTTTTGCTCTAGGTCTCACTACTGCTCGTGCCCGTGCCTGTGGTGGTATTCGTGCTGTTGGTGCCGCTATTAGTCTAGCCACCCTCGCCTTTGGTGGTGGTCTTATCAAAACTGCCGTTACCCTCCTAAAGACTACTGTTATAAATGTCGCTCTCGCCAGTACCATTGCTGGTATGCTTTCTATTCTCCTCCCATATATTCAAAAAGTCCTCTTCGAAAATCCAGCAAAAACCCTCGTTGGTAAACCAGCTGGTGAAAAATATGTTCAAGGTGCTGCCCTAATTAATAAAAAAGTTGGCCGTTCAACCTCCGGACAAAGTCTCGCTTCTAAAGAAGCTGCCACCGCCTATTATCAAGAAACTCTCATCGCCGCAAACAGGGAAGCAGAGCTTGATCGCAAGTCTAAAAGCGCTTTTGACGCTTCCAGTCCAAACACCTTCCTCGGTTCCATCCTAGGCCGCTTCAGCCGCATAACTAGCTCCGCTACTCTTTTCTCAAGCCTCTCAAATCTAAGTGAAGTTTCCAAAAATTCCTTCAGCTCCATTCTTGGTCACGCTGGACAATCCGTCCTTGCCGCAGATGGTTCTGAAGGATTCACCACTGACACCGAACTCGCCGGTACCGATTACCAAAAAATTTTTGGTAATGATGAAGATTGCGAAGCTCTTGCCAGTATTGGTGCCGCCTGTGATATGTATGGCGGAGAAGTGATTGCCACTGACGTCACTACCGAAAAACTCAGCTCCACCGATCCCGAATATCAACGCGTCGTTAACCAAAATATCCGCAAAAACTCTGACGGATTTGATGAGGTCATTCCAAACTCTCTTCTCGCCCATAAAACCATGTTCTGTGACGAACGTGATTCACCATTTGGTCACTTTGATGCCAATATTGCCAATGCCATGAATACTAATCTCGGTTTTGCAAACAGTATTCCAATCATCTCGGAAGCTGTTGAGCTCTATAATGCGGTCTCCGATATGTCACCAGAAACCCAAGGCTGGGCCTCCGGCGCCTATTGCGTTATGGGTAGCCAAAATCCACATTGGCAAGAACTTAAATATCTTCAACATTACACTGAACAAACTCGTATCTGCACTCAAATTAAATGCGCTAGTGTTGTTGACTCAGAGGGGAATGATCGAAACCCAATCACCGCCTATAAAGAGGCATATTATGCAAAAAACCCAATTGACGCCTCTCGTTCCGGTATTCTAGCCCGTATTTCTGGCATCACTAAAAACCAAGCTGAAACCGTAATTGCTTTCTTCGACTATGCTAATTATCTCGCGAATTATCAACCACCAAAAGCAGAAAAACCAGAATTCACCCTCAAGAGTCTTACAGAAGAAACTCTAACCACTAAAGACTCTTTAGGTTTAGTAGCAAAAATCTCTTCCGTATTAACCAAAAACTCCGGCTCAGATCACTACTTCATCTACCAAAACCTTACTCAATCTTCCTATGCCGATTTAAAAACTATTTCAAGAAATAGGAGTTACCTAGTATGAAAAACCTCGTCACTTACATAAAATATTTTGCCTTAAATATTAAAAGAATCAATCACAAAAAGATCCTTCTCCTACTTCTATCTCTCATTATTTCCATTCAACCAGCTAAAGTTTTCGCACTTAAAGAATCCGAATGGGACATCTTCGATATTAACGGTATTTATTATTATGATCGAGATGCCGAAAACTGTGTTACCTCAAATCTTTCCGGCACCATTGGCAAGCTCTATGATGGTTCCGAAATCATCAGTAAATCCGACCTCGATAAGATTAACGCCAACCGCCCAGTTTATGAAAAATCTGCCGCAAGATATGGTTTTCCATGGCAACTCATCGCCACTCTTCACTATCGCGAAACCAGCCTTCGTCGCTACAACCCAACCAATGGTCAAGGTATTTATCAGCTCTATTCTTACACTGGTGGCGGCCACAATAGCAATGCTTTCACTAATTTTGGTGAGGTTTCTGAGGCGGAATTTCAAAGACAAACTGATATTATGGCCGATCTCTTACAAAATAATTACGGAGCCGGCCTAAACTTAAAAACTGATGATGGAATCAAAACCCTCCTTTTCCGCTACAATGGCACCGCTCGCTCCTATATCTCACAGGCTCGTACTCTTGGTTATACCGAACAAGAGGCTGCCCGCGGTGAAGGCTCACCATATGTTATGAACCTTGCCGATAGTAAGCGTGATTCTAGAAAAAATTCCAATTGGCTAATGATAAAAACTGACCACGGACACCCAACCTCCGCCAACCTAATTCCAGGTGCCTTCCTTATCTTTTCTGCTCTCGGCGGCTCAAATGGTATCAGTAATTGTTCAGGTAGCGGTGGCGGCAATCTCAGTATTAATCAAACCGCCCTTAATCTTGCCTGGGCAAATACTGGCCACGGCATTACCCCAAACGATAATTATCGTAACGCACTTATTGAAACTGGTATTAATCGACTTGGCGATCGCTGGTCTATGATGGGTGCTAGCTGCGATGCCTTTGTTGCTACCGTTATTCGTTATTCAGGAATCGATAAAAATTT
The DNA here is from genome assembly GCA_963539995.1 of uncultured Candidatus Saccharibacteria bacterium. Taxonomy (GTDB): domain Bacteria; phylum Patescibacteriota; class Saccharimonadia; order Saccharimonadales; family Saccharimonadaceae; genus Nanosyncoccus. Next base: position 7,673 of record CAUTNG010000006.1, on the reverse strand, counting down.
TGTTTGCTGCGGTGTCAGTAATAGTGGTCCAACTTCAAACTATGTAAAAAACTCCGGTAAATTCGTTGAAGTTGAAAACCGACAAGGCTCTCTCAAACCTGGTGACATTCGTCTCAGCTCTGGACATATCGAAATTTATGTTGAGCAAAACGGTGTTGGCAAAATCGCCTCCGCTTCTCACGGCTCACGTACTGGCGAACTACTACCTTTTTATGATAACTCTCGTACTTTCAAAGCATATCGCTATATTGGAAACACTAATATCTAATACCTAAAATAAAAGGCTAAACATGATTACAAAAAGTACTATCACAAAAAAACCAAAATACCAAAATACACAAAACAAAAATACGTCAAAAAAATCTCTTCTTTCCATAATTATGAGTTTTTTAATTTTGGTTCTTATCATAATCATTGCTGCCTTTATTAATTGGATTACCAACTTCGATAAAACAGCCACACTAGATTATTATCTTGCCCCAGCTTCTGCTTCTTTCATAATTGATGGAAAAACTTATCAAGGTGATGCCAAAATAAAACTAAAACCAGGGAATTATACAATAAAAATTTCCAATGCTAATTTTCAAGAAATCACTCGTGATCTCGAATTGAAAAATAATCAAGTCACTTATCTCTATGAAGCACTTGAACCAGATTCTGAACATCAGGATTATTATAAATCACACCCAGAAGATGAATCTCGCGTGCAACACATTGCTGATTTTAAAGCCGACTTAGAACGTAAAAACTACACCGATAGCGATCCAGTCTTTAAAGTCACACCATATTCCAGCTATCAGGCCGGCTTCTCTATTGCTGCCGAAAAGCAACCTCAAACCACCAAGGTAAAATTAAAGATTACCCTCTTCACTTGCTCCGATCAACAAATCGAAGAACTCAAAACCGCTGCCTATAAATATCTCACAGACAACAAACTTAATCCTAATAACTACGATATTGAGGTTACTAGTTGTTAACCTATCTATACTTCCTCCACTGAAGTAATAATCACCTGATTATCCTTAAAATTCCTCACCAAACATTTTTGTCTAGTATTATCCAATTCTGAGAACACATCATCAAGTAACACCACTGGTTTTTTACCAGTTTCTTGAAAAATTAAGTCTGCCTCAATAAACTTCATCGCTAAAATCATCGATCGAAGCTCACCTCGGCTCGCCGTCCCATCTGCTTCCTTCTCATTAAATAAAAACACAAAATCATCACGATGGATTCCGAACCCAGTATGACCTAAAATTAGGTCCCGCTCAAACTCTCTTTCCAATCGATTAAAATACTCCGCCTCTGAAACCTCACCTCCAAATAAATCTAATTTCAAAAACACCTGGTCATTATTTTCCGCGATTGAATGATAAACTTGATTAAAGACTGTATTTAATTTATCCAAATATTTCTGCCTTTTCTTTCGAATCTCCAAGCCATACTTAGCTAGTAAGATATTCCAAGAGAAAAAATCACTCATTTCTATATAACTTCGACTCTGGCTTTTTTCTTTATTGCCGCAAAAATCCAAATCACTACGTTTATCATTATTTTTTATATATTTTTTCAATAAATCATTACGTTGTTTTAGTGTCTTCTCATATTTTGAGATGGAACTACTATACCCCTCATCAAATTCTGCAATTACTCGATCAAAATAAGCCCTTCTTTTTGTTGGACTTGTCGCCACCAAATGCAAATCATCCGGTAAAAATAATACCACTGGGTATCGATATTTTTTTGGTAATCTTGCAGTTCTTTTATCTTCTACCAAAAATTGCTTTTTCTGCCCATCAAATAACACCACGGTTAAAAGCCCATTTGTAAATTTCAATTCAACTCGATAAAACTCAGAGCCTCTTCTTAAAATTTCCTCATCCGTCGCTCGAAAAGATTTTCCACGCAACGCTTCATAAATCGCCTCTAATACCGAAGTTTTTCCTGAGCCATTTTCCCCAACAATTAAACTAGTCTTCTTTTTACAATGTAACAAAAACTCATCATGACTACGAAAATTAACTAATTTTATACTTTCAATAATCATTCTAGCTTTTTAGAGGCATAATAATATGCGTATAATTATTTGATTTTTCATTTCTAATCACCACTGGTGCTAATTTTCCTGAAATACCAAATGATAAATTATCTTCCTCAATCACATTAATCACATCCACTAAATAACGCGAATTCAAAATCACCTTTCCATTATTCACCACCTCAGTCTCGAGCTCAGATGCATTTTCACCAAACTCATTAGCTACCGAAGAAACCGCAAAAGTTTGAGTCTCACTTTTTGCTTCACAAATAATTGATCCGCCGACACCACGTGAAAATAGAGCGGCTAATTTTACAATACGAAGCAGCTCACTTTTTGACATCTTAATATTTGAACCAATAGTTTCCGGGATTAAACGTCGATAATCAGGGAATGATCCATCAATTAATTTTGAAGTAATTTCAATTTCCCCAAGCCTAAAGCGCACCTGTGAATTATCAAACACAATCTCAATCTCATTCATGTTATCCGACATCGCCCCCAAAACATCAGTAAGACATCCCGCCGGCACAATTGCCTTCACATCACTTTCCACCTTTTCAATAAACATTCGCTCGGCTAAGCGATACCCATCAGTTGCTGCAATATATAAACTACCCTCAAAAGTATTAAAATACACTCCTGTTAGTGACGGCCTAGTTGTATCCGATGAGCAGGCGATTTTTACTTCATTAATCCCAGTCTTAAAAGCTTCAATACTCATTCGATAAATCACCGCTTCCGCATCATTAATATCAGGCAACTCCGGAAAATCCTCAGCTGGCGCTCCATTAAAGGAGGATTTATATTTACCAGAAGCCACAGTTAATTTTGAATCACTTGTAGTTAGTTTTATCTCACCCTTAGGTAAATTACTAACAAAATCTGCTAAAAGTCTCGCTGGTACCGTAATCTCTCCGTCTTTCGAATTAGCAACCCCTAAATAACTCACAATCGCCATATCAAGGTTTGTTGTTACTAATTTCACTTTTCCATCTAATGCCTTTATTAGAACATTATTTAAGATAGGTAGGGTAGTTCTACTTCCTGCCGCTACTCGACTAACCACTCCTAATGCCTTCGCTAGTTTTCCTTGTTCAACATTTATTTCCATATCTCTCCTTTATTAAATAATTAATTGTAGTAGTAATAGTCTATGTGGATTTTGTGTATAACTTTCTTTTATAGGGAAAAATCCACTTTTTTATTGTGTAAAACCACCTGGATAACTTTGGAAAACTTAGTGGAAAAACCTGACTTTTCAACACCTTTTGCGTATATATTATTATTTGCTTGACTTTCCACATAGTTTTCCTCGACTTTTTCACCTACTTATTCGCAAAGTCTTCCACAACTTTTCCACATTATTCACTCAACTGCTCCCGAATTTCACCAATTTGGTCTCTTAGTGTAAAATTCATCTTCATATCTGTTTCGATTTTCTTAATTCCATGCATTACTGTAGTGTGATCTTTAACTCCTACTTCAAGGGCAATTTTTGGTGTACTCATTTGTAAATCTCTCGACATAATAAACATCGCAATCTGTCTTGCCGTCTTTATGTTTGAAACTCGACTTCTTCCACAAAGTTCTTCTGGCATAATATTAAAATAATCAGCCACCTTATTCACCACTGTTTTACTAGTTAAATTACGCCCTCTCACTCCACTACTTGGCAGGGTAGATGCTAGGCCTTCCTGAATAATACTAAGCGGGGAAACGCCCTTTAATTCAGAAAGTGCTACAATTTTTCCATAAAGACTCTGAAGATCACGTATATTAGTTTCTACGTTTCTCGCAATATGTTCAATTGCTTTATTTTCAATTTCTACACCGTCAAATTCTGCCTTCGCGTGTAAAATTGCACACCTATCTTCAAATGTTGGATATTGTAGATCGAACGCACCAGTCATCGTTAATCTTGAAGCAAGACGTTCATCCACGGTCTTAATCTGGCTTGGCAACCGATCACTCGTGATAATCACTTGTTTATTCGCCTGATGCATATCATTAAAGATATTGAAGAATTCCTCCTGACTTTTTTCCTTACCAACAATAAACTGAAAATCATCAATAATTAAAACATCAAGTTTCTGAAACTTTTTATGGAAATTCTCCATGTCACCTTTTCGCACCGCATTAATAAAATCAGTGTAAAAATGATTGATCGGCGTATAAAGAATTTTTAATTTTGGATTTTTCTTTAGTAATTCATTTCCAATTGCTTCCACAAGATGTGTTTTGCCAAGACCTGGCCCACCATATAGGAAAAACGGATTATATTTATCCCCAGGATTGTCGATAATGTTTTTAGCAACCGCCACCGCTAATTCATTATTTGTACCCACCACGAAATTATCCATCGTGAACTTACTATTTAATCCGGTCGAAATTGTGGGATTAAAATTACTTGCAGGTACTGTAATTTTTTCTACTGTACTTACTCGATTTTGCAACTCATCAAGACTCACCTCGCGTGATTTTTTTACCTTAGTAGTATTACTTATTACTACATAGTTGGTATTTTTCACTTCGATTTTATTTGATTCTAATGCGGCACGAATATGAGAATCAAATTTCTTTCGAATATTGGCTTGCATAAAAATATTTGGCACACCAATCTTTATTATCCCATCATCCATACTAATCAACGAAGTATGTGTCTGAGCAAAAAAAGTTGCATAATTTTCCTGAGAAATCTTAGTTTCAAGTTCTGCTAGCACATTATTCCACACGTCAAACACCGCCGCTACCTCCAGCTTTTTTCTCTATAACCTTTAATTACCTCTATTATAACAAATCTTCATACTTTTCCACAGGTTTATTTTTATCTTATTTTATGCTCTAATAATGAAATTCATATAAGGGGTGGAGTTATCCACAATTTGAATCATATAGAGAGCCTTGTGTGGAAAACTTCTTGAAAAAAGTGGAAAACTACGGTATAATTAAACACAGTTTACAAATACAGGGATTATGAATATAATCCTATGTGAAATAAAGGAAACATATGCCAAAGCGTACATATCAGCCACATAAGCGTCAGCGCAAACAGGAACACGGTTTCATGAAGCGTAATGCTACTAAAAATGGCCAAAAAGTGTTAAAACGCCGTCGCATTAAAGGACGTGCCCGTTTAACTTACTAAAAAAAATACCGCAATTGCGGTATTTTTTTATACCACATTTTTCCGGCATTTATTCTTAAATGGTTATGCTATATAATAGAAACACATGCGACATTTTCTTGAAACAGTTCAAACAGTTTTTGAAATTGCCCCCAAAAAACGCTTTGAAGTTTTTGAACTCTTTTTGAGTTTTATGCTTTATAATCTCGTTAGCCTCCTACCGCCAATTGCCACTGCTGGTATTATCGCCGTCATTACTCAAGGTTCCAATTTTCACGCCATCTGGTTTTACGTGATCCTCTTTCTCTTGTTTTATATCATTGAATATACAATTCTTGGTTGGAAGTATTATATCTATGTCACACTTTCGCATTATTATTACGGCACTGTTCAGCAAAAACTTTTCGATCATATTATTAGTAATATTTCAATCACTGAGAAAATTTCTCGTGGCCGCATTACCGACACCTGTAAAGAGGATGTCTCATATTTAATTCAAACTGTTAACTCCGCCGCGATTGCTCTTACTGGTATCATTCAGCTCCTGATCATCTTTTTAATTTTTGCTAGTTATAATATTTTTATCGCTCTTATTGCCCTAATTATCGATCTTCTCTATATCTATTTGATGTCTCAAAATTCTAAAAACGTTGCAAAACATTTTGATGGTGTCCGAAAATATCAAGACCGTATTTTAGATGTTTTAAACCAAATTTTAAATAATTTAAAACAGATCAAAACCCTTAATTTGATGCCAATTCTAAATCGCAAAATTAGCTCCAATCGTAGTAGTTATGATGTCCAATATGATAAACGCTATCTTTATCTCACTTCACGTTATTGTAAAATTCCGATGATTATTCAAGTAGGAAAAATTACGCTCTACATTGTTCTCGCCGCACTTGTTTTTAATAATCAAATCACTATTGATAAACTTGTGCTTTTAATTAGCTATTTTGAAATGGTTGTTACGAACACTGATAAAACTCTTGAAGAATCATTAAATCTCACTACTTTTAGTATCCGCATCCAGCGCATCAAATCTATCTTAAATTACACAAGTTACACTAAAAATAGCTTTGGCAACCTCAATAATGATTATATTAATGGTGATGTTTTGTTTGAAAATGTTTCTTTTAGTATTAGTGGCCGCGAAATTCTTAAAAATATTTCCTTTGAAGCAAAACCGAATGAAATCACTACCATTGTTGGAAAACCTGGCTCAGGAAAAACCACCATTATCAATCTCTTATATCGCCTCTACTCTATAAAATCGGGAAAAATCCTGATTGATGGTCGTTCGATTTTTGACTACACGAAAAAAGTTTACACCACCAACGTTTCTGGCGTTTTTCAGCGTCCTATTATTTTCGAGATGAGTATAAGGGATAACTTAAGCGTAGTTGATCGTAATCAAAAACGTCAAATTGAAGCCTGTCGACGAGTTGGATTATTTGAAAAAATTGCCAGTCTTCCTCGTGGTTTAAATACAGTTTTAAACGAAGATCGCGGAATTTTTACCGAAGGGGAATTACAGAAACTTGCGATCGCTCGCGCACTTCTGAGTCAGGCGGAAATTCTCCTTTTCGATGAAGTAACCAGTAATGTGGATCCTGAAACCTCAAAAGAAATTATCAAAATCCTTGAAGACCTTAAAGATGATCACACTATAATTATTATCACCCATAAGCCAGAAATCATGAAAATTGCCGATAAAATAATTGTTCTAAGTGAAGGTAAAGTTGTTGCAAAAGGTAAAAATAAGGAAGTTCTTGCAAAAAGCGCGCTCTATCGCGAACTTCGTTCCGCAACTTTCGCCAGGCCAAGTCTTGATGACGAATCGGAACATATTAAGGCTGACAGTCCAGAAGATTTTCTCCAAACCGAAGAGGCTTCTCTTAAACTAAAATAATAAAACTAAATTAATAAAGGCTAAAATAATATTTTCTTAAACCAAAATTTTTTTAAAGCGAAAAAGAATCTTATCTTCTTCCAAATAACACCCCACAAAACTCCACAGAGGTGATAAAATTAATAAGATGTTATCTAGTAAATATCGTTTCCATTCTCGTGGTGGCGTTAAATATACTTATCAAAAAGGGAAGACTATTCGTACTCCAAAAGTCTCCCTGGTTTTCGCGCCAAACAAAAGGATGAGGCAGCGTTATGCAGTGGTAGTCTCAAAAAAAGTTCTTAAGACCGCAGTTGGACGCAATCAAATCAGAAGACGTGTTTACGAAGCTATCCGCCTCGAGTTTAATCCTAATCTGAAGCTTGACTGTATATTTGTGATCTATTCTAAGGATTTTACTAATATGGATTTTAATCAGATTCGTGCCATGGTTTCCGACCTTCTTGAAAAAGCCAAAACAGAATAAAGAGAGAAAGTATTTTTATTTACGTTTTTTAAAAACACTAATTATTTGATATAATAAAAGTACTTATGGTTAGGAGGTTTAGGTTTAAGAATCTTGCTTATCTAATTTTTGCTATTGTTTATTATTTTAC
>CAUTNG010000005.1:0-34242 GCA_963539995.1 uncultured Candidatus Saccharibacteria bacterium | reverse complement strand
AACTTCCTCCTCGCCAAATTCTTCGGCAAAAAATACAAGAAGAGCTGTTAAAACAGGTGTTATACGATATGAAAACACCACAAAAAAGCACAACTTCGCTTACAGAAAATCGACCAGAGATCCAACCAGAAAGTCAATCAGGAAATCAATCAAAAATTCAACAAGAAACTCAACAAGAAATCCAGCCAAAAACTCAATCAGAAATTCAGCTCAAAAATCAGCCACCAGCACTTCCGCTCATCTCGATTATTATTCCTGTTTATAATGCAGTGAAATTCCTAGACCAGACCATTACCTCCTGCCTTAAACAAGACTATCCTCATCTTGAAATCATCCTCATCAACGATGGTTCAACTGATAATTCAAAAATCATTTGTGAAAAATACCAAAAAGCCTCAGCCACCACTCTCTCAGCTTCCATTCTATTTTTTGACCGCCCACATCAAGGCGTTAGTGCCACCAGAAATTTCGGTCTCGATCATTTTTCTGGTGAATATTTCTGCTTCCTCGACGCTGACGATCTTCTGGCGGATAATTTTATTTCTACACTTTATGCTTTAGCCAATGAAAATCACCTCAGCTATATCACTTCCGGTTATCAACGTTTTGTTGGAAATTTTCCTACATCAGAACCTCAAAAACCAGAATCCGCAAAATCAAGCAGGGAAGAAACTCGAAAACCAAAGCCTATAGAATCAACCAGAGAACCACTACGGATCTACAACAAATCAGATTTCTATAAACAACTACTCGATCTCAATTCTGGCTATAACTTCTGCCATATGAAGCTCTTTAAAAAGTCACTTCGCCACATTCGCTTCGACGAATCGCTCAGTGTTGCCGAGGATGCGCTCTATAATTTTAAAATACTCAACGAACTAAATTCTTTTGGCGCCACCTCCGCTCCACTATATCTCTACCGCGTCCATCAAAATTCCACTGTCCGCACATTTTCCGAAGACTATGCTGAAAAATACCGTAAATCCCTCCAAAAAATTGGAAATTACCTTCAAGAAAATCAGAGCGACCTATATCAAAAATACCAAAACTATTTTTACGCCTTTGTCGCTACTCATCTCTTCTTCATCCTTGCCAATTTCTGTTGCCATAAAGACAACAAAAACCAGCAAAAAGCCATTAAGTCTCTCTATCAAATTCCACTTTTTTCTCGCGCCATCTATCTCGCGCCACTCCGCCTATTTCCACCGCAAAAAGCTCTCGTCCTCCTTTGTTTTAAATTCAAACTTATCCTCTTCTTACGTCTCATCGGTCGTCTACGTGCCAAACAAAACTCCAAATAATTAAAATTTCGAGTAAAATATAGATATGAAGGAAAAATTTGGCCTCAAAAAACTGCTCTCCATGCGTTTTTTTAAAACTCTCGCACATCCTGCGACGGATTTTTTATTCTTTCTTGCGGCCGCCACACTACCTTTTGAAAACCTCTTTTTTGCACCATCTTCCGGCTGGGCAACCGTCACACCACTAATTCTTTTTCTTTATGCCATTCTAAATCTTCACTATCTCCGTCCACATCTCCCCCTCATCAAAAAGATTTTTCTCTTCTTCCTCGGATTCAGTATTCTCGGCACCCTTACCATGCTCTTCTTTCACGGTCGATTCGATGACTATATTGCAGCTTTTGTTCCACTAACACTCGGATTCACCTGCCTCCTTAGCTTTCTCGAGTTTTACACCAAACAAGGGTCTAAATTTAAACAAAAACTCAACCTTCTCACCTCTATTATTATTGCCAGCTATTTAATTAGTCTCCTGATTGGACTTGCCGAATATTTCGCCTTAAAATATAACCTCCCCGGCATTTCCGACGCTCTAGGTTTTCTTTTCAAACGTAACTATCTCGCCAAAAACCGAGTCCAATTCTTCTTCACCGAGCCATCTTTTATCGGTATGCATCTTTTTGGCATCCTCTTACCGCTTTTTTTGCTCACAAAGCGCCACGCTCTGCTTTTTCTTATCGTCCTCTATTCTTATTCCGCCATCCTTTTTGGTGCCGGCGTTCGCATTATTCTCGACATCTTCCTTATCGCCATTATCTTAAGTTTTTATTACTTAAGAAAGGTAAAAGATAAGCTTTTTATCCCCCTCGGCATTGTCGCAATTATCCTTTTTATCACCAGTGTCTCTGCCGTTAATGGTCGTTTTCATAAAATCTTTTTCGGATTCCTAAATAGTCCAGAAATCAGCCTCGACTGCGAACTAGAAGAGAATCAAAATACTGAAGAATGTCTCGCCCTTCTTCGAAAATCCGGCATCAACTCCGACGGATCCTTTGCTAGTCGCGTTTTTCGCATTAAGAGTACCGTTTTTGGTTACGCAAAATCACCTATCGGCCTTCTAACTGGATACGGTCTTGGTAATTCAATTCACCCAGCCAGACTCGGTCACGCCCAGGCCAAAAAAGACTATAAAAGTAGCTACATGAAAGAAGTTAACGACCTCGCCAACCCAGAGTATCACGACGACAGTGTCTCCTATTGTCTTTACACTCGCATCATCAGTGAGTTTGGTATCTTCGCTCTCCTTCTTGGACTATTTTTCCTCTATAATCTCGCCAGAAAATCCACATTGGATTACAAATATCACTATCTTTTAATCCTCCTTTACCTCTATCTTCAGTTTGAATCACTCAGTTTTTATGCCATTTGGCTCTATATTGCCATCATGTATCTTAATACCTCAAAGAGGGAACTAAGTGTCTAATTTATCCCAGATCAAAAAGAATACCTTTTGGTTAGTTGTCTTTCAGCTCGCTAAAATGGTTTTTCCATTTTTGATCCTACCCGTTCTCACTAGACGACTTTCAGTCGAAGTCTATGGCGATCTCACCTATGTCAAAACCGTCATGAATTTTATGCAAATCTTTGTCGATTTTGGCTTCATGCTTTCCGCCACTAAAGAACTCGCAAAAATTAATCAACAGAAATTAAACACTCGAAAAACTATTCAAGAAGCAGCCGCACGGAGATCAACCACACAAGAAGCAACCGCACAAGAATCAGCCACACAAAAACCAGCTACACAAAAACTAAACGAAAAATTCGCACAAGTCATCACCAATACTCTTTTCGCTCGCATCCTCCTCGGCCTCACGGGGCTATTTATTACTCTTATTCTCTGTATTTTTATTCCAATTCTACATAGAAACCTCCTTTTTACCTTACTTTCTTATCTAGCCGTCTTTCTCTCAATCTTTCTCTTTGACTTTCTCTTTAGGGGACTCGAAATCATCCACATCATGACCATTCGTTTCATCCTCATGAAAACAGTTTCCACACTTCTCACTATTTTCTTTGTTAAACAAGATAATCAGCTCCTTTATATCCCGCTCTTTGATATTTTTTCCTCCATTCTCGCCATTCTCCTGGTTCTATTTGAGCTAAAAAAACTTGGCCTCAAATTTCAGCGCCCAAATCTAAAAGCCAGCCTCGCCTCTCTAAAGACCAGCTTTATTTATTTTCTTTCAGACATCTCCGCCACCGCCTTTAATGCCATCAGCACCATCATTATTGGTCTCGTTTTTTCATCCTCAGAAGTCGCCTTTTTTGGTCTCTCCATCCAAATTATTGGCGCCATCCAGTCACTCCTCGGTCAGTTATCTAGCGGCATCTACCCAGAAATGGTCCGTCAAAAAAGCTACCAATTTGTTAGTCAAATCTTTCGAAAAACCTTCATCTACGTTTTAATCTTTACCATAGCCGTCATCCTCCTTAGTCCGCTCGGTTTACAGATTCTTGTTGGCAACAAATACCTCACCGCCATACCAATCATTCAAATCCTCGCCATCACCATTTTTTTCAGCTACTGCAATACACTCCTCGGCTGGCCAACTCTTGGTGTAATCAATCATCAAGCTGAAGTTACTACCTCCACTGTCGCCTCAACCATCTTTAATCTCACCGCACTCCTCGCAATGTTTTTCCTAGATCAACTTTCTCTGATCTCCGTTGCTATTATTCGCGTCATCACGGAATTTGTCCTTTTCCTTATCCGACTCCATTATTTCCGCAAATTCCGCCAAGAATTTAATAAATAATCCAAATATCCTATCATGAAAAAAAGAACGCACTATACGTTCCTATATAAACTTTTATCTAGACAAGCGGTAATTTACCTAGAACAAATTACCGTAGTGGCAGGGGCGCACGGAATCGAACCATGATCTACGGTTTTGGAGACCGCTATACTAACCGTTGTACTACGCCCCTATCCTCCTCATTATATCATACCAAAAGCTAAACTACATTTTTCTTCTCAAATCAGTTATACTTAATCTATTCATGAATAGACCCCTCCACTCTTCGCTGCCTCGTCGCATTCTCTCCAGTCTCAGCTTCTGGATCACTCTTTGGGCGCTGATGTTTGCCTATTTTTTCATTATTGGTTTGCTTCATCTTATCTTTGGCTCAAAGCTCATCCCCGAACCGCTACTTTTTTCGACCACCATCGTTAAAGTCTCCACCATCCTCACCTGTTTCACCTATTCCTGTTTCTTCTCCCCCAAGGACTACCTCCTAAAAAGCGCCCTCCTCTTCACCTTTCTCGCCGACATCGTCCTAGCCGTCAATAACATCTCCACTACTGGCGTCATCCTCTTCTGTTTCGCCCAATATTTTCACACCGCCCGCTACGCCGACCTCAGCCCCTTTTTCTTCATCACCTGGACCCTCTTTCTCATCCTTCTCTTTACTTTTGTTAGCTTCTATCAAGTCCCGCTCGTGATCGGCGCCGGTTTCGCCTACGCCAGTACCCTTATTCTAAATCTTGCCCTCGCTACCAAATGGCTTAAACGCAAAACCCCAGAAGTACGCCGCGCCTGCATCTGTAATTTTCTAGGCTTTATCTTCTTCATCTGCTGTGATCTCACCGTCCTCATTTCCTATTTTTCCCGCATCCACATCCTGCCACCCTTCTTCTATAATCCAGCCAATTTCATCTGTTGGCTCTTCTATTTTCCATCCCAAATCCTCCTCGCCAATTCCTCCATTCTCACCATCAAGGACTATGCACCTTTCGACTCCAAACTCAAATCCATTGCCACCAAGTCCAAACTTATTGATCAACTGTAATTTTATTTGATACATAGGTTACTTCATGATACAATATCTGCAATATGGAAGATCGAAAGAAAACAAAACCGCGCGCTATTCTGGTTTTTGGTGCACCATGCAGTGGTAAGACGACTTTCTGTGAAAAGTTTTCTTTACGTTTTAAAGCTCCTTATTATAATTTGCAGTCATTACGCGAAGAAGCCGATTTCACCGAAAAACAAATTCACGTGGTCCTAGAAGCAATCTCTAAAACAGGACAAAACATCGTCATTGAAGGTGGCCTTGATACTGAAAACGAACGCAACGCGGTGCGCAAACTTCTTAAAGTCTGCGGTTATAACCCAACCCTCGTCTGGATTCAGACCGATATTAATACTATTAAAGCTCGTCTCAAGCTCAAATTCCGCTCTGTCGCTCGTGCTAAGGAAGAATATGAATCCCGCATCCGCGCCATGGAAGCTCCCGCCGAAACCGAAAAGCCAATCATTCTCTCCGGCAAACACACCTTCGAGACCCAGCTTTCTCACGTCCTCTCTCAGCTCTCTTAAGTTTCTTCAAGCTCTCTAAGTACACTTTATCAACCTTCTAATATGTTAAATGACCCTGAATTTGGCGAGGTAATTATTAAAAAGAATGCACGTAGTCGCACGGTTATTTTTTCGATTTCCACTTCTGGCCGCCTGCAAGCTACTATCCCAAGTTTCACCTCTGAGCGCACTGTTAAAAATACTTTGGATAAGCTCCGCGATCAGATTCGCGACAAGCTTAAAGTTAAAGACCCAAGCACTCAACGTGCCCGCGACGCCAAGAAAAAACTCCTGATGAAACAGGCCAAAGAATATCTACCTTATCGTCTCGAATATTTCGCCAAACGCTACGACTATCACTACGACAAAGTCGTCTTATCTCATGCCAGTAGTCGCTGGGGCTCCTGCACTCACCGTAAAACTTCCATTCTCGCTCCCACCACCATCACCATTTCACTCAATATCGGCCTCATGCAAGTCCCCGAAGCTCAACGCGACTATGTGATCTTGCACGAATTAGCCCACATCAATCACCCAGATCATTCCAAGGAATTCTGGGCAGAAGTGGAGTCTCACGACCCAAATTATCGCGCTCACCGCGAGCTCCTCAATACCCACACCCCAGGCGTCTAAAATATAATAAGCTTAAGCAAAAACGCAAAGTCCAGTCGCAATCGCTCAGAAGTCCTGCCACAATCGCTCAGAAGTCCAGCCACAATCGTTCAAAAACCACACTCTATTATCCCAGCTTACGCCATTTATGATATAATCGTTTTATGAAAGAGAACCAAGATTTTCTCAAACTCCTTGACCTAAACAAGATTCACACTTCGGTGTTTGAACGTAAGTTTATGTATCTTTCTGATGTGATTGACCCAATTTATCGTGAATACGTCATTCGCCTCGAACGCGCCGGCTATACTCTCGACCTTGATGTTCTTCGACCAAAACACCAAGTTGAAAACTTTCTACCTCTGACAAAAATCATCGTCACCTACCTTAATCAGGTTCTCAAGAACCCTAGCAAAGGGAACATCGTCATCTCTATGAATTCTGCCGGCGATTCACTTGCCGATATCCGTCCAATCTCAAATTTCATCACTATTAAAGACGATTCTTCAATCATCACTGTTGAGCAGCGCGAGCAATATGCCATACTTGGCGCAAAAGTCAAGTCACGCCTTGGCTTTGGTACTACCATCCAGATCCCTATTAACGAGCCATACGACAAACTATAGCCCTCTTGCAAAATAATAAGTTTTATTGTATAATATATACAACTATTTTTAGAGTACCTTAATGTACTCTATCTTTTTTCAGGAGGGAAACCATGAGAAAGCAGATTTTTGTCGCAACTGTCGCAACTGTCACCGCAGCAACCGTCCTTTTTTCTGGATGCGGAAGCAAGAGCAAGAAGACCGCAAATGCTACCGTCATCGACCTAGCAGACACCGAAGGTAAGACCATTCTCACCCCCGGTGGATCCAATACGGATGAAAAGTCCGAGTCCTCACTCGAGGAATCTGGCGCAATCATCACGGAAGCCGAAAGTAACACAGGGTCGATCAAGGAATCCGAAAACAGCACGGAAACAGCCAAGGATTCCGTAAATACTACGGATACGATCAAGGAAACTGTAAAGATTCTGGAAATGATCAAAGAATCCGCAAAAACTCCGGATACGATCAAGGAATCCACAAAAACTCCGGAAACACCTGTAGGTGAAACTGGAGCAGCTTCAAAACAGCCCGAAACCACCGACGATCATAAGAACGCGCCGGAAAATAACGGCAACACCGAAAGTACTGGCGGCCAGGCCAAGCAGAATGAAAATACTGGCTTCCCGGAGGGATCGAAACCATACCAGCAGTACCTGTCGAGAACCAACGATCCTGATCCGACCAACATCCAGTACAATATGGATTTTGAGCGGTTCTTAAGAGATCATGGCGCCACTGAAATTGTCTATGGTGGCGATTTCGATGGCGGCGTCAATGCTTACGTCAGCTACAAGAACAACATCATCGTGAAACTCGAATTTCACGAGCGCATCCCCTATACTATGCATTATGCGTGGAGCGGCGGAGTGATCTTCGCAAACAGCCGTGGGCCCTATACCACAGTGGGTGACGGCTACGGTGAATCAGATTGGGGGAAAACGTACTCCATGGACCGCCGGCCTTATGATGAAATGGACTACAATGACTATTTTCAGATCAGCCCTGATGACGCTTTCTATACCACATGGGAAGAAGGTTCTGTTACGCCGACCGGCATCCATAGACCGCCGCTGTCTCTGGAGAGACGTTTCTACGAGAACTACATGAAATACATTGATCCGTACACCACGCTCAGTAACTATTCCATGCAGACCGATCCGCTGAATTAAGGAGAAAAATCATGAAACACGTCAAGCTTAGCATTGCCTTAGCTACTGCATCCGTTGCGATTCTGCTTGCGAGCTGTGGCGCTAATTCAAGCGCAAAGTCTACTGCGTCCAACGCAAAAGTAGAAACCACCACAGAAGCTACGGATACGTCAACCGAATCCATCGAAGAGGCATCAGAAGTCTCTGAAGCAACAATCGAGACTATTGCAGAGGGAAATTCTACAGAGGAGACCTCAAACAATGTCGAAACAACCGAAGTTGCCAACAACTCCGAGAGTTCCAAGACCTATGTCTCTGAAGGCAGCAGTTACCCCAATACTGCAAACTTTAATTTCGCTGCTTTTCTGCGCCGCAAAGGTGCCATCGAGATCAAACAGGTGGTATATGACAACCCGCTCGAAGGCGCAATAGTCTATGCTAGATTCAAAAATGGCCTGATTGCCGAATTTGATTTTTTCTATCCGCAGGATGACCGTTTTGCCTTGAATTGCATTAATTGTTTTCCTGCACCGCTAGACTACCCGATTGATGGAGATTACCCCTATGAAAATGGGTGGTATGTTCACAGCATCCGGGGACAACTTGATCCCGATGAATATTTCGCATTCAAGCTCCAGGGCGATATCGTCCGGCCGGATGGCGGTGATGACACAGCTCGACTCCTCATTTATAAAAACCTCGAGGAGGAGTTCGACTACAGTTTCAGCGTCTATTTGGAGCCGGAAGTTCTCTCCATCGAGCACAATCCTTTAGACGTCGATTGACAGAGTACAAGAAAGACCCCACCCCGGGGTCTTTTTTATGAAACCAAAAACCACAAAACACGAAATCCTCTTAACAAAATAAAACCATCGCCTCGACTCCTTGCTACTCTAACCCCTCAAGTGCAACACCTTGAGACTTATAGACCTCAAGTGGAGTCTTCCACTTGAGTCTTTTTCTTGGTCTATTATTTATTAAATTCGCTATCTCAACTATATCTCGTTTTGTAAGTTTTTTGAAGTCTGTTCCTTTAGGTAAGAAGTCTCGAATAAGCCCATTGGTATTTTCATTTCGGCCACGTTCCCAAGAGTGGTATGGATTAGCAAAATATATATTCGTTTTTAATTCTTTCTCTGTAACCCTCCAAAGTGAGAATTCAATACCATTATCATAGGTTATACTCTTAATCTCGCCAAACACTGAAGCTATATCTAACTTCGTCTGTTTAGCAATCTTATGTGCATTATAGTTATGTATTAAACTTGCAGATAGAAGTCCAGATTTTCTATCTACGTGTGTTAATATGCGGTCTGTGGTTTTTAGTCCAAAGATCGTATCTCCTTCAAGACACCCAGGAATCTGTTCCTGGAGACCAATGTAGCTTCTATCCTTTTTTGTACGTATAATGTCCACTTGAGGTTGTCCACGATAATGTCTGCCATCTAGATAAAGTTCCTTAGGCTTGTTAACACGGGTAGTCTTGGTCTTAATGCCATTTCTGTTTATCTCTCGCGCAATGGTTGAAGGGTTTCTATCTAATTTATTAGCTATGGATCTTATACTTTCGTTATTTTTTAATCTATTTTCAATTATTACTCGTTCTTCATACGAAAGTTGTGTATACTTATTTAGAGACATCAACGTCTATCCTTGTTTAAGTTAGTGTTACAAATTTAATTTTAACAGGACTAAGAATAGTTGATGTCTCTTTTTGTTGGTTAGTGTTGCACTTGAGATGTTAACTCAGGTTTTGCAGTTGTATTTTTATAAAAATATTATATAATTATATCGCAGGTTCAAGTTCACTCGTTGTCACTGTCAACCTAGATCTTTTTCAGAAAAGGAGAAAAAATGAAATCTAGAACGAATCATTCCACGAAGCCCCATTTTCTCAGCCCAGACTATCAGTTGTCCATAGTTCAGAGCGTCCTCCTCATTGCCGGATGCATGATGCTTTTTCTGATTTTTAACATTTCCCTTGCTTTTCCGTTCAGTACCACACCGCCCCCCCAGATCGACTCCAGCTTCAGCGTTGAGCTGAACACGCAGTCCCCCTACATCCACTCCGCAAAGACAAAGAAACATAAGAAAACCACCGTCAAGCAGAATAAGCACACCAGCGAAGCAACAAGTTCCAAGAAAACTGCAAGTACCAAGAAAACCTCTGAGACGATCCTCAAAGTCGAGCCCGCACCTATCAGTGCTGAAGCTATTCATGCAAAAACCGACGTCAAAGTCGTCCAGCCGGCTGAGCCTATCAACCAGGCTCCCAAGATTGATTACGACATCGAGAATTTTGTCATCCCCCAGGTCTTTGATCTGAAGAATTATATGATGCAATTCGTTGCGCAGAATCCTGACTACACTATCGAATTTGACTCCCAGCATCATTTTATGCGCCTTCAGAGAGATTCCTCTCTTGAAAATCAGGCCGGAGTGCAGTCTATGATGATTTCGTTTCGTGATGATCTCGAAACGAACAATCCCAACCCTATCTCGATTTCCATCCGCGGCGTCTGCTCCAGTGAAAATCCCAGTCTGAAATATAGACGAGATTTTTACATGCCCACAGTTTGGGGCGAGCTGATCCGTATCGATGGTTGCGATGAATATTTCTATACCGCTCAGGCCGTCGTCTTAAAAGACGTTTTGGCCGCCATGGTTGAGCATCCGACCGGAGACGACATTACCGAAAGCGGCACCAGCCCGCTCTATTCCAGTCTTCGTTCTTCAAAATTTCAGGAATAATTAACCGCAAGGATCACAAATCCGTCGCGATTAATCCACTCCTTTTACATAGCGCGCCCCTTCCCGGGGCGCTTTTTTATTTTAAGATTGCCTACTAATTAAGTTTTATATAAAAAATCATCATCACCCGCACCATTTTTCATCCAGCTTATGCTATAATAGAACCACAAAAGGTCGTTGGGAGATTAATGATATGCAAATCAAAAAGCATTTTTCGCATATTTTCATAACCATACTTTGCATGGTTTTTCTTGCTGGGTTTCTCTATTTTGGCATGCAGCCACAAACTGTTGAGGCAAACTCCAGTCTAATTCTTGAGGCGCCAACAATCAGTCTCACCTCCCCGATTCGCGTCATCGAATTGAACGACGACTACACTTTAACTTCCCCAGATCGCATCACTGGACTCTACCGGGCCGCCACAAATAATACCTTCCTGATCGGCCACTCAACCACTATTTTTTCGAATCTCAAAAATCTAAAAATTGGCGATCGCCTCACACTTGATAATAAAAATTATGTGATAAAAACCTACAAAATCCAAAAGAAATCCGAGATTAGCATGTCAAAAGTCCTTGAAGCAAAGCTCGTCCCAACTCTTACACTCATGACCTGTCACGGCGATAAGATTTCCGGACATGACTATACAGAGCGCATCATTATCACTGCGGAACTTGAAAACTAATCCCACTAGCATTTTCGTCTAGTGGATAAAGATTAATTCAATTATTTTTCGCGTCACTAAAAGATAAGAACTATCTATTAATAACCGCGCACCAAGCGAATCGCAAATCCACCACCCGCGGCCAGCCAAATATCCAGAAGCTCCGTCTTATCAATCACGCGTTTCTCAACTTCAATATCTAATGGGTTCTCTCGATAATCCGCCGCTCCACCATCGCGATAAATGTAAGCAGTATATTTAATGCCATCCTCCAAAAATTCTAGGTTCAAATTCACGCGTCTCGCAAACTCGTTTGTAACTCCGCCAATATACCAATCTGAAGAATCTCGGTCTTGTCTTGCCACCACAAAATATTCACCAATTTTCCCAAGCAGTGGAATCGTGGTCTGCCAATTCACCGGCACTTCCTTCAAAAATTCAAAAACCTTAGGGTATTTATCATAAACTTCTGGCCTGTCTGCCAGCATCTGCATGCCAGAATAAAAAATCACATAAAACGCTAACTGTCTTGCAAGGGTCGTATATACACGCTTTGCCGGATTATTTAGGTCAAAAATACCTGGGGTATAATCAAAAGCCCCCGCCAGCATCCTTGTGAAAGGCAGAATCGTTGCATGATTCAAATGAATTTTTCCACCCTCATATTCCTGCCCCTTCGCCCCTTCACGCGTCAGGATATTTGGATAAGTGCGCTCAATTCCGGTGCCCTTAATTGGCTCGTGAATATTTAGCATAATTTGGTAGCGTGCCGCCATCTCCACGGTTTTCTGATAATGTAACACTCCAACTTGGGAATGATGATATTCCTGCTTGCCTGCAATCATCATTTTTGAACCCGTATAACCAGTTTTTACATAGTGAATACCATTACTCACCAGATATGAAAATGCACTTTCAAGCTGCCTCTCATAATTATCAATTTGCCCCACCGTCTCATGCTGCGCGATTAGCTCCACATTACTTGTTCGGGCTTTTTCCGCCACTTGCTCCATCTCAAAATCCGCAACTGGATGCAAGAAATCCGTATATTTCCCGTTCAAAGACCACTCGCCACTCCAACCGTTATTCCACCCCTCAACCAAAAGTCCCGACACCCCGAGTTTCATACACCAATCAATATATTCTTTCGCATGCTCAGTTGTGGCACCATGTTTTTTACCCTCTGCCCAGGTCCACTCCCCCACATACATCGCCCACCAAATTCCCAAAAATTTCAGTGGTTTCACCCAAGAAAAATCTTCCTTGGCCGGCTCATTCAGACAAAGTAACATCCGATTTACCGTCAGCTCGATCGCCGAGTCTGCCACATAAATCACGCGCCATGGGGAATTAAATGGCAAATCAACATAGGCTTTTACTCCATCAGACAGTGGCGTAATATCCGCCTGCAAACGCTTGTCTTGGTTTAGCTTTAAAGTCATCGACCCGTAATTATAAAGCGCCGCCTCATGAATCGCCAAGTATTTATTAGCGTTTGTCTCAATCGTTAGTGGTGTGTGCACGGCATCGCGCAGTTCATAAACTGGCCATTTTTCATAATTCAATTCATATTTTGTTGCCTGGTAGGCAGGAATCCTCCAAGCCTGACCATTTAGATCAACATTAAATTCAGTTAACTCATCCTCAATAATAATTCGCTGAAAACTCGGCTGTGGTGGCACCTCATATCGAAAAGCCACACCGTCATTAAATACGCGAAATCGCAAAGAAAATAAGCGTTTTTTCTCACTTTCTTCTGCCACGTAGACCGCCATTTCGTTATAGTTGTTGCGTACTTCTTTTTGTTCACCAACAATCGTCTCGAATACTTCATTACAAGTTTTTTTCTGTGTACGCACAAGATTCAAGTTGACTCCAAGTTCACTTTCGCCTCGAAGTAAAAATCCCAATTTCGACTCTCGCACTAAAATCGTATTCTCTTTTTTCACTTCATAGAAAATTCGACCGTCCCGCATCCTTATCGTGCAAATCACTTTCTTATTTGGTGATTCGATGTCAAACTGCCGCTTTGAGAATCGTTTTTTGAAGATTTTTATGTTAAAACTCATGCTTAAATTATACCGCATCTTCAACTTATGTTAAAATAAAACTAATATTTTAAAGCAAAAAATCATGACACAAAATCAAGCAGCTTATTTTAAAAAACAAACAACATCTAGTAGTCCTCGTCGCAGTAGTTTTCGCCAAAAATTACCACTTTTAAGCCTTTTTCTGGTCTTCATTTTTATCTCGCTCACTACCATCGCCCTTATTAAAACCTTACATCCTAAAAATAAACTTTATTCACTCACCGAAGAAGCCTGTTTAAGCAACTTAGAACTGAAAAGTTTTGAAAAAACAAAAATCTGCGAACATCTCACAGGAAATATCCATTTCTCTGATTTCAAAATTAGTGAACAAATCGTTTATGGTGCCAAGGATGACGATTTTATTGTTAAGTTGGAACTTCCAGTTACCGATTTTTATAGTGCACTCACTGATATTCCAGTAGAAAAAGTCACTGACTCCGATTTTCTCACGCAAAATCAAATATCTTTTATCGACGCAGACACACTTTCTGCCGACAAAAAGTTATTAAGTATCAGCGGAAATTACTATCTTGACACCCCTCTTGCCGGAGCTCGCTTCGCTAAACTTAATTTTGAAACCAAAAATATTGACCAATTAGACACCCTAAAAGAAGCACTAAAACCCCTTCGACTCACCCCAAAAAATAATTTCACCTCCTTCGCTGAAACTGGCGTTACCGCCCTCACTCGTCGAATCACGTTGAAGCTTAACCAAGTTGGAAATGGCGCCTATTTTGGTGAAGACATCGCTGACTTTCTTAAAAATAAAACCTTCACCCATATCAGTAATGAGGTAAGTTTTAAGGATAATTGCCAGGGCGGTTATCAGTCCATGATTTTATGTGCTGACTGGCGTACCCTCGATACTATTACTGCTATTGGCACCGATATTGTTGAATTAACAGGGAATCATAACAACGACACTGGTGCCGAAAATAACCTCAAAACCATTGCCAAGTATCGTGAGCTTGGCCTAAAAACCGTTGGTGGTGGAGAAAATCTAGCTGAAGCCAGAAAGCCACTTGATGTAAACGACTCCGTTCGCCTGCTAGCCTACAATCAGTCAACCAGCAGTGTGGCCAACGGTCAACTTGCTACCGACACTACCCCCGGTGCTAATCCATACAGTGAAGAACAAATCAAACTTGATCTTACAAAAGCCAAAAGCGAAAACAAATTTGCCATAATCAATCTACAATATTTTGAATGTTATGCATATCCGGATTCACCTGTCGCCTATCCAGCCTGCGACAAACCAATCCCTAATCAGCAAGAATTTTTCAGACACTTAATTGACCTCGGCGCCGACATAGTAGTCGGTACCTCCGCCCATCAGCCGCAAACCTACGAACTCTACCACGGTAAACCGATTTTCTATGGCCTCGGTAACCTCTTTTTCGATCAAATCTATTGGCCAGACACTAGACGCAGTCTCATTCTTACCCATTATTTCGACGGGCAAAAATACCTACAAACTCGCATTAATCCAACCGTCTATGATGAAGCATTAAAAACACGCCTGCTTAACACTGCCGAAACCCAAGATTTTCTCAACCGCCTCCTCCAAGCTTCACCAAAAGGGAATTAATATCGTAATCTAAAACCATAAAAGGAAAAACTATGCCACCAAACTATCCAAACCAAGGCCAAAATCCAGCCCAAGGTCAAAATCCGAACCAAGGTCAAAATAAGGCTCAACTCCCAAATCAATATCCAAATTCAAACCCGAGTCAAGTCCCAGTCACTCACGAGCTCACTCCGAACGAATTTGCCAAACATAGCATGCCAAAATTTGGAAAAATCTTCGCCATTATTCTCTTTACCACTGCTAGCGTCATCCTCCTCTCCTTTGGTATCGTTTATCTCATGAAATACCTCAACGAAAAGACCGCAAAAACTCCAGAAACTACAACAGAATCCACGAAGCTTGCATCCATCAACCTCCAACCAGCCATCGATCAATGGCTATCCACTCAGGTCAATAAGAAAAATAATAGTATTCTAGTCTATGATCTCAAAAATCAGGAAATTATTGGCCGCAACAACGATTTTACGCAAAATAATAGCCAGGGTGTCGAAAATCTTTTCTTAGTCTATCTAGCGGATCTCCATTTTAAACAAGAAACCTGGAAAAAAGATGATCTAGTTAAAGTTGTCGAGGATTCTCTCACTAAAGAAACCTGCCTCACTCGTATTATTCAAGAAAATCATGCCGGCTGCAAAGAGGCTATCATTTCCGAACTCGGCGCCGACCAACTAAAACAATTCCTAAAAGACCAATCCTATGAAAACACCAACCTAACCGCCCATCTTTCCAACACTTCCGACCTCTTAAGTCTCGCCAAGCGTTTTTATAATCACCCAGATTTTTCTAATGACGTTTGGGAAGATCTAAAATTAAAACTCGACCCAAAAACTAACGTTATAGCTAGCACCAATCCGCTTTTTTCAGGTTTCCAAAAACTCAAACCATACGGAATTTTTGGTGCCGCCTCTGAAACCAGCTCCAATTATTCATACATCAACAATCTTTATTTTATCGAAACTGCCGAGGAGGATCCTGCACGTCGCCGCACCATAGTTTTAATCTATCTCGCCACAGACACCGATGCAGCCTCAGTCATTGACCTCGCCAAAGCTATTGAAAAAAGTCTAATATAAGACGTTTTCAATAGCCTAGCAACCAAAAATATTTATTTATAAAAACATTTTTCAATAGTCTAATCACTAAAAATACAATCAACAATAAAAATAACTCACAGAAAATAAATCCCGCCTCTGCAGGATTTATTTTTATGCTTTTTAGTTTACCGAACTACTTAGCGTCGTTCCAGCGTTTGATAGCGTCTTTGATCACTTCCTTTGCAGATTCAAGACCTTCAAAAGCTTTCACGGTAGTAGTGCCAGGCTTCTTTAAGTCCTTGTAGTGATTAAAGTGGAATTCAATTTGCTTAATCAACTGCTTTGGAAGATCTTCAAGAGTCTGATATCTGTCACCATTATTGCGATCATCAGCAGGCACACAAATAATCTTGTCATCAACCTCATCAGAGTCCACAAACTTCATTACACCAAGCACGCGAGCCTTAGTGTAGATACCGGTAGTGAGTGGCTGATCAGTAATCATCAAGACATCAAGCTCGTCGCCGTCCTCATCAAGAGTCTGTGGAATAAAACCGTAGTTACATGGTTTTGCAAAGGCAATTGGCTCCACGCGGTCAAGCATAAAGCAAGCATTTTTGCGGTCCCATTCAATTTTGTGATTTGATCCAGTTGGAATCTCAATCACCACATTAATTTCACCATCTTCATAGTTTCCTGGGGTCAAGATTTTATTAAAATCTGCCATTTTCTAAAACTCCTTTTTATATTTATGCTCATTATATCACGAACCCTGTCCATCACGCTTAATCTGTGGTAAAATAAAACGTATTATGTGATTCTCTAGGCTTGCAGCCCACAATCACCACTTATCAAACTCTATTAACAACTTAAAAAGAAAGGCATTTTATGCTCAGACAACCAAAGCAGCCAAAGAAAAAGCCAAAATACCAGTCAACCATCAAGCGTACGCTTCATTATTTCCTTAAAGCAAACTGGAAATATAAATGGTACGCCATTGCTATTCTAATCGTTACCCCAATTGTAATTTTTGTCCGCCAAATTCTCTCACCACTCGTCATTGCTAACGTGATTGGCATTCTTTCAAGCGCCGGTCCGGAAGATTTCATCAATAATGGCAACATTTTCCAGATCCCCCTAGTCCAAAAAATCCTTCCTCAAGGTATTTTTCTCTTCCTCTGTCAACTAGTCGGCTCTGCCATTTTTGGCAACCTCCGCGTTTATCTCGTCTGGAAAATGGAACTTCTCACTATCAACGATCTCTCTATCCAGTGCTTCGACACCATCAATAATCAATCCATGCAATTCCACTCTGACCGCTTCTCTGGATCTCTCACTGCTCAAGTTGGCCGCTTCACTCGCGCCTACGAACGTCTGACCGATCAATTTATTTTTAACATCGTTCCACTAATTATCACCTTCTCCTCTATCTTCATTATTCTCATGAATCGTGCCCCGATGTTTGCCATTGGCCTTATGTTCTTCTCAACAGTTTTCGCCATTGTCTCTTCTCGAAGTTTCAAGAAAATTGGCAAATGTAATGAAAGGGAAGCCGCTGCCCAAACCCGTCAAACTGGCCAACTTACCGATTCTATTACCAATATTCTCTCTGTAAAATCCTATGCACAAGAAAATTTTGAACGTGCAAGGTATACCAAATATCAAGGCGAGACCCTCGCAGCCGGTGAAGCCTCCATGCGCGCCACCATTCAGCGCGATGTACTTTTTGACTCCATCTTCCTACTAATTGATGTACTTATGATCGGCTTTATCGTGATTGGCGCACCAGTTTTCGCCCTACCAGTCGCCACTGTTATCCTAATTTTCCAATACTCACAAACTATTTTGGTAAACCTCTGGGATGTTAGCAGTATTTTCAAAAACTTTACCCGTGTCTTCGGCGACGCCCATGAGATGACCGTGATTCTCGACACCGTCGATACTGTCGTCGATGAAAAAGGTGCCGAAAAACTGATCGTAGATAAAGGTTCCATTCATTTCGATCATATCAACTTTAAACATGCAGACGCCAAAGAAGATATCTTCAACGATTTTGACCTTAAAATCAAACCAGGTGAACGCGTCGGACTAGCTGGATTGTCTGGTTCCGGCAAAACCACTCTCACTAAGCTCCTCTTACGCTTTGCTGATGTCGACGCCGGCGCCATCAAGATAGACGACCAAAATATCAGAAAAGTTACCCAACATAGCCTCAGAAAAAATATTGCCTATGTACCTCAGGAAGCTTCACTTTTCCACCGTACCATCGCCGAAAATATCGCTTATGCTAAACCAGATGCCACGAAACAAGAAATTGAACATGCCGCAAAGCTTGCCAATGCTGCTGAGTTCATCGAAAAACTCCCAAACGGCTATGAAACCATGGTTGGTGAACGTGGCATTAAACTTTCCGGTGGCCAGCGCCAACGCATCGCTATCGCGAGAGCCATCTTAAAAGACGCTCCAATCCTAGTACTTGATGAAGCCACTTCCGCTCTCGATTCTGAATCTGAAGCTCTTATCCAAGAAGCCCTCCTTCGTTTGATACACGGCCGCACCTCCATTGTGGTAGCCCACCGTCTCTCCACTATCTCTAGCCTCGATCGCATCGTAGTACTTGATAATGGCAAGATTATCGAACAAGGTTCTCACGACGAACTCCTTAAGCTGAAAGACGGCCAGTATAAGAAACTTTGGAATCACCAATCCGGTGCATTTATCGAAGAATCAAAATCTGCTGTAAAATAGAATCATGGATGATTTCAATACAAAACGACAACCTCTCGCCGAGCGCATGCGCCCCTCAAACCTAGAAGAGGTGATTGGGCAAAATAACATCGTTGGCGATGGTAAAATTCTCACTGAAATCGTCAAAAAGAAAGAGCCAGTCAATCTTATTTTTTGGGGACCTCCAGGGACTGGCAAAACTACCTTAGCTCGCATCCTTGCAAAAGAGCTCGACGCTGATTTTATTGAACTTTCCGCCGTTACTGCTCACAAAAGCGACGTCGAGGCAGTAGTCGAACGTGCCAAACAAAACTGGAACCTCAAAATCCGCACCCTGCTTTTTGTGGATGAGATTCATCGTTTTAATAAAGCCCAACAGGATGCCTTCTTGCCTCATGTTGAATCTGGCCTCATTACCCTCATTGGTGCCACCACGGAGAATCCTAGCTTCGAGGTAATCCCGGCTCTCATTTCAAGGTCTCGTGTTGTTGTTTTAAAATCCCTAGATAAAGCTGCAATTTTAAAAATTCTCCATCGCGCAGTCGAATCCGAAAAAGCTGAGGCTAGGATTTCCAAAGAAGCCATCGAACTGATCGCCGACCTATCAAATGGCGACGCACGTTCCGCTCTGGGAGATCTCGAAATTTCCTTATCTCTCGGTAAAAAAATTACCCCGGAACTTGTCCTTGAGGCAGTTGGCAAAAAGATTATTAATTACGACAAGGATGGCGACTATCATTATGACACCATCTCTGCCTTTATTAAATCCATGCGCGGCAGCGACGTTGATGCTACCTTATATTATCTTGCTCGCATGCTTGAAGGTGGGGAAGATCCTAAATTTATCGCTCGCCGCATGGTGATTTTTGCCTCTGAAGACATTGGACTCGCCGGCAACGGCGCCCTTGGACTTGCCGTCTCTGCCTTCCAAGCCGTTGAGCGTATTGGCATGCCAGAAAGTGGGATTATCCTATCCCATATTGCCGTAGCTCTTGCTAAGTCAAAGAAAGACAGAAGTAGCTACGACGCCTGGAATCGCGCCAAAGAATTAGCTGCAAAAA
Source organism: uncultured Candidatus Saccharibacteria bacterium (assembly GCA_963539995.1). GTDB lineage: Bacteria > Patescibacteriota > Saccharimonadia > Saccharimonadales > Saccharimonadaceae > Nanosyncoccus. Next base: position 14,360 of record CAUTNG010000005.1, on the reverse strand, counting down.
CTCGCAACCTCCCAATCCCGCTTGGCATCCGTAATGCGCCAACCAAACTGATGGAAGATCTCGGCTATGCCAAAGGATATAAATGGGAAGCTGGCTTCCATCACGACGTTAGCTATCTTCCAGATGAGATAAAAGATCAGAAACTCTATTTTCCAAATAACTCTTCATCCCCCAATAGTCATTCTAGCCAAGAATCTCACTAACTTTTTTCCTTAAAACCGGCACCACGTCTTTAAGAAACCAAGGATTCTTTGCCTGCCAACGAAAATTCAATGGACTAGGATGTACAATCGGAAAATATTTTGGTAAATACTCTTGAAAACATCTCACCGTTTCGGTTAAATTTTCTTTTTTCGTATCCTTCAAATAATATTTGATCGCATATTCACCAATCAGAATTATTAATTTCACATTTGGCATCAAGGCTAGTAGTTTTTCATGGTACTCTTCAGCGATAAATTTACGTGGTGGCAAATCTCCAGTCTTACCTTTTCCGGGAAAATAAAAATCCATCGGCATAATTGCAATCTTTTTTGAATAAAAAGTTGCCTCGTCCACTCCCATCCAGTCGCGCAATTTCTCACCAGATTTATCCATGAACGGAATACCATTTTCTTCCACCTTCGCCCCTGGAGCCTGTCCAATAATCAAAATCCGCGCCGCCGTATCCACTTGATAAATCGGCATCACCCCGCGTTTTGTATATTCACTATTTCGTTTGTCAGAAACTAGTGCCTCCTTGATTCTTGCAAAATTACTACAATTTTCAACCATACTATCACTATTACTGTTACTACTATCGCTATTGCTATTGCTATTGCTATTGCTTTTACTATTACTATTTGTAATTTTGTTCATATTTTACCTCACCTTTATTTTACTCCCCCTAGCTTTTTTAGAGAAATTTGATACTATGAAGATATTAAATAAGGAGTCTTATGGGAACAGGTATTTTAGTATTAGTATTATTTTTTCTTCTAATTATCATTCCAGGTGTTCGCATTATTAATCAATATGAACGCGGCGTCGTTCAGCGCCTTGGTCGCTTCCGCAAAATCCTTGATCCTGGACTTCATGTCATCATCCCATACATCGACACTATGCGAAATGTTGACGTTCGCACCACACCGATGGATGTTCCAAAACAAGAAGTGATCACCAAGGATAACGTCACCGTCAATGTCGACGCTGTTGTTTATTTCCGTGTGATTGACGCCAAAAAAGCCGTTTTTGAAACCACCAATTATGCCTATGCTACTTCCACTTTTGCCCAAACCGCACTCCGTGACGTTACTGGTAACTTCGATCTTGATGAATTACTCTCAAAACGTGATGAAATTTCTAGCCAAATCAAGGAAATCGTCGATGCCCAAACCGACAAATGGGGGATCGATATCGAAAGTGTTAAGCTACAAAATATCGAACTCCCTTCTGATATGAAACGTGCCATGGCGAAACAAGCCGAAGCAGAACGCGAACGCCGTGCCGCCATCATTTCAGCCGAAGGTGAAAAAGCTTCCGCTGCCGCTGTCGCTGAAGCCGCTGAACTGCTCGCCAAAACTCCTGGCGGTCTCAATATCCGTACTCTACAAACCCTTGAAAAGATTAGCACTGATCCATCTCAGAAGACCGTCATCCTTCTTCCAACCGACCTCGCCGGCGGACTTAAGAATCTGATTAAATAGTTTTAGTTTAAAAGAGAAATTAAATGAGCAAACAAACTATAACAGAAGAGCAACAGGACTTAGCAAAACAAGTTCACCAAACCAAGCTAAACTGTATTCCAATATTAATTCTAGTTTTTCTCGCTATGTTCATAATTCATGGGATTATTAATCTAGTAAATACGTCAATAGAAGAACATCGAATTTATGCCATAAATATTCCAGAAGAGCATATTTTTAATTGTAATGCGACTTGGGATGAGGGTAATCACTCCATCAAATGCCCTGAACAGAAAATTGATGGTACCTACTCAAAATACGATAAGACCAAATTACGAGTTGGATATTCAGATATAAATACTAAAGATAACCATTTTGCGAAAGAAATATCAGACTACACTATTGATCCATCGCTCTATATTACAGAAAACTATGATGAAGAAAAAGTAAAAAATACTAATCTCGAAACATCTATCACATTTTCGCTCTACAACACCTATTTAAATCGGACTATGGTCGAGAAAACTGCCCATATTCGCTACAAACTTACCGATGAGGACCTCAAGCTTATTAGTGATAGAAATATTGAATGGAAGAAGCAAGAGGCAGAACGCAAGGCTCTTCAAGAAAAAATTGAAGCAGAGAAAAAAGCCGAAGCTGAAAGAAAAGCCGCCGAAGAAGCTAGAGAACACGCCGCGAAGGAAGCTAGAGAACGCGCAGCGGCAGAAGAAAGAAGACGCGCTAGCCAGCAGCAAACACCAAAATATATCCCAACTCCAGCGTACTCCGGTGGATCAAGTACACCAAATCGCTCTGATAGCTATTCACCTAGCACCGGTACCAATACTGTTGTTAGTGGATATTGCAACGACGGCACCTATGTTACAGGAAACCCATCCGCCAGAGGCAAAGCCAACCCTTGTTACGGGCATAAAGGCTGGCGAGACTACTAGGTTTACCCTACTTTATAGATTCTTAAATTCACATCAAGCAAAGAACAGTTTTTATGCAAAGTCCCATCATCGAAAATATTCTAAACAAGATCTCTCAAAGATACCCTAAGATAGATACGATTCTATTATTCGGTTCCGCTTTAGATCCAGATTGGACCGAGGAATCCGATATTGACCTCTATTTTATTGACAAGGATCTATCAGACGGAAGAATCGATCTAACAATTGATAATATTAAGGTCGAAATTCAAACCGATAATTTTAACGAAATAAGAACCTACATAGAAGACGAGTCTGGAAAACTTCTAAATCGCAACGTTTCAACCATGCTCGCAACCGCAAAAATCTTAAGGAGTGAATCCGAAAGTCAGGTCAGTAGTCTTATTCATCTTGCCAAGAAAATTATCAAAACTCCGGTCAGTTACACCACAGAAGATGTAAAAATGTGGAAATATTCGATCACGGATTATTTGGAAAAAGCCACTAAAGATTTTAAACGTAATGACGTTGCAGCTTTTTATTTTGATGCCCACTTTGTTATCCAAAACGCGACTGAATCAATTCTAGCAACAAACAACTATTATTTCCCGCAGCCAAAAAATCTCACTCATATTCTAGAAACTTTCTCACCAGATTTTCTTAAAAACATTGAAGAATATGAACTCGCGAATAGTCTAGAAAGTAAACTACAATCTCTTCAAAAAATCGCAAAAATCTTTAATTTATAAATAAAAAATACCTCTGACGAGGTTTTTTAAACAATTTTGGCTGGGGATGAGGGATTCGAACCCCCGAATGGTGGGACCAGAACCCACTGCCTTACCACTTGGCGAATCCCCATTCTTTGGTATCTCTATGATACCATATTTTTCAGAAAATGAACCCTTAATTTTAAAAATCCCTTTACAAAAACAAAAATCCTCGCTATACTGCTATTGACAGTCTGGTATCAGACTATTTTTTATGGAAGGAGCAAATGGCAAATATCACTCGCATCAAAGCTGGCGATTCCAAGGGTAAAACCGAAGAACAGAATCAGCCAACCAAGATTCATCAAGAGACAAAAACCGCTATTTCAAAGCGGCCAGCCAAAAAACTTACCAAGTTAGAAAAGGCGCAGCAGAAATACGAAAAAAAGCAACTTAAAAAGCAGCAAAAATTAGCCAAAAAAGCTAGCAAGAAACCTCTACCAAAGGTTCTCCGTATTCTCACTGCTCCATTCCGCAAAATTGGTAGCTACATCCATGCCTCCTGGCAAGAACTTCGCCAAGTTCGCTGGCCAAACCGCAAAATGACCTGGAAACTCGTTTCCGCCGTCATTATTTACACAGTCCTCTTCAGCGTAGTCATCATGCTACTTGACGCAGGTTTCACTTTATTATTTAATAATCTATTGAAATAGGGAAATAGGAGAAAATTATGGCAGTAAACCGTTACGACGACACACTCGCATGGTACACTATCAGCACTTATAGCGGCTATGAAGACAAAGTCGCCGAATCAATCAAACAGCGTCTTGATCGTCCTGAGTTCCAGGATAAAATTCTTGATGCCATCGTACCAAAGGAAAAGCAAATCGAGATCAAGAACGGCAAGCGTAAAATTGTTGACCGCAAAATCTTCCAGGGTTACGTCCTTGTTCAGATGCGTCTCTCCGATGAAACTTGGTACATCATTAGAAACACTCCAGGCGTCACCGGCTTTGTTGGCACAGGCACTCAACCAACCCCAGTTTCCGAAAAAGAAATCGCCAAAATCAAGAAGCGTATGGGTGTCGAGGATCCAAAATACTCCGTCAATTATGCGCTCAATGAAGTTGTCTCCATTACTGACGGTCCTTTCAAGGGCTTTGAAGGTACGATCGCTGAAATCGATTCCACTAAAGGCAAGCTCAAAGTCATGGTCTCCATGTTTGGCCGCGAAACGCCAGTCGAGCTCGACGCTCTTCAGGTTAAAAAGATTAGCTAAAAAGCCAATACCAAACAATCTATTACACCATAAAATAACGAGTCCAAGCGGCTCGTTATTTTTAGATTACACTTCCAGATTAAAATTCCATACGCTTTTCACCGCCAACACTTGTTCTCGCTTATTCCATACGCTTTTCACCGCCAACACTTATTCTCGCTTATGCTATAATAAAAATGTAAAAGTCCATCAAATAAACGGAGACAATAATGGAACCACCAATTCAAGTCAATTCTGAGATTGGGCGCCTTAAAACCGTTCTCTTGCATCGTCCAGGTGCAGAGCTCGAGGCCCTCACTCCAGATTACATGGCACGCATGTTATTCGATGACGTGCCTTATCTAAAGGTCGCTCAACAAGAACATGACGCTTTTGCTAATGTTTTACGCGAAAATGGCGTTGAGGTACTTTACCTCGACAAGCTAGCCGCTGAAGCCCTTGCGATTCAAGAAGTTCGTGAAAAATTCATCATGGAAATGGTGCGTGCTTCAAAACAGGAAGATTCCTATTCAACCTACGCCATCGTCAACTATCTCCAGAGTCTTGAACCACTCCAGATGGTTCGTAAAGTTATGGCCGGCATCAAAAAGAGCGACGTAGAAGTTATGGAGCCAGCCAACAAGCAACTTCATCACTTCATGGTTGACGACTATCCATTCTATCTCGACCCGATGCCAAACCTCTACTTCACTAGGGACCCAGCAGCCTCAATCGGTAACGGTCTTACCATCAACAAGATGCACTGGCCAGCTCGCCGACGTGAATCCCTATTCATGGAATACATCATCAAATACCACCCACGTTTCATGAAATACAATATTCCAGTTTGGTACGATCGCAACAACCGCTTCTCAGTTGAAGGTGGTGATGAGTTAGTATTAAGCAAAGACACCTTGGCTATTGGTATTTCCGAGCGTACCGAAGTTGAGGCCATCGAACGTATTGCCTCAAAATTATTCCATGGTTCAAACTTTACTCGCGTTATGGCACTAAAGATCCCAAACAAGCGTGCCTTTATGCACCTTGACACGGTTTTCACCATGATTGACCACGATAAATTCTCAGTTCATCCAGAAATCCTCACCGGTGAAGGTGAGCTAGACATCTATCTGCTTGAAAAAGCCAATACTCATGTTGGATATGAGATCAAACACCGTCGAAGCCTTAAAGAAACCTTGCAAGAAGTTCTCGGCTTACACGAAATTCAACTAATTCAGTGTGGTAACGGTGATCCAATCGCAGCCGCCAGGGAACAATGGAATGATGGTTCAAACACTCTCGCCATTGCACCAGGTGTTGTAATCACTTACGATCGTAACTATGTCACCAACGAAGCTCTTCGCAAAGCCGGCCTCAAAGTTATCGAAATTTCTGGTGCCGAGCTCGGACGCGGACGCGGCGGTCCACGTTGTATGTCAATGCCAATTTTTAGAGAGGAGATCTAATGTTAAATCTTAAAGGACGTTCATTCCTAACCCTAAAGGACTTCACCCCACGCGAAGTTCAAACCATGCTTGAAACCGCCAAGCAACTTAAAAACAATAAACTAACTGGTGTACCTAATCGTAATCACGAAGGTAAAACTATTGCGCTTCTTTTTGAGAAAAACTCAACCAGGACCCGCTGCGCTTTCGTCACTGGCGCCCGCGATCTCGGTATGCACGCTGAGTTCCTTGGTAAAGACGACATCCAGCTTGGCAAAAAAGAATCAGTTCGTGACACCGCTCTCGTACTTGGCCGTATGTTTGACGGCATCGAATTCCGCGGCTTCGCCCACGAAACCGTTGAGGAACTCGCCAAGTATGCAGGAGTACCAGTCTGGAATGGTCTCACAGACAAATTCCACCCAACCCAAGGTCTTGCCGATATGCTCACCATCAAAGAACACGTTGGCAGCCTCCGCGGCACTTATCTTGCCTATGTTGGTGATGGTCGCAATAACGTAGCAAACACTTTGATGATTGCCTCCAGCCTCCTCGGTCTACATTTTTCAATTGGCACCCCAAAAGAACTCTTCCCAGATCCAGAACTCGTTGAAGAGTGTCGTGCTCTTGCAAAACAATATCAGACTGGTGCTACTATTCGCGTACTCGAAAATCCATACGAAGCTGTCGCTGATGCTGATGCTATCTACACCGACGTTTGGGTCTCCATGGGTGAGGAAGATAAGTTTGAAGAACGCATTAACCTCTTGAAGGCCTACCAGGTTAATCGCGACCTCATGCTTGCTACCCGCAAGAATAACACCATCTTCCTTCACTGTCTCCCAGCCTTCCACGACAAAAACACCAAGATTGGTAAAGAAATTCTTGAGAAATACAATCTTGACGCCATGGAAGTTACCGATGAGGTCTTCTACAGTAAAAATAGCGTAGTCTTTGATCAAGCCGAGAACCGTGTTTACACTATCGAAGCCGTCATGGACTTGACTCTATAATCTAGGGAACCTTCAGTAAAATAAATCCCGTAACTGGGATTTATTTTATATGCTATACTTAAACCATAAGTACTATTAATAATTTAATTAGTTCTATAGAAGGGAACAATATGGTCGACAAACCAACCGCCGAAGACACAAAGGCTCCGGCAGACAAACCAAAAAATGCAAAACACAATCGTAAACATATAAAAATGCTTTCCGCCTTTGCAGTTTTGTTCGGCATCATTGCAATGATGGCCTGTTTAACTTGGGTTATTCCATCTGGAAAATATAATTTAGTTTCCGATCCAAATAATCCATCCGAAACCATCCGTGAGGCTGGCACTTATCAAGAAATACCAAAAATCGAAACCGTCCTGAACGACGAGACCGGCGAGACTAGCACCATTGACCATCGTCAAGGTCTTTGGGATATTTTCATGGCCCCAATCAAAGGCATGTCCGACCGTCTTGACGTCATTGTCTTCGTTCTCATCCTTGGTGGCTTCCTTGGTGTCGTCATGAAGACCGGTGCACTCGATGCCGCTCTTGGTGGGCTGCTAAAAAAGATGAATGGTAGGGAAAAATGGCTAATCCCAATCTTAATGACACTCTTTGCCATCGGTGGTACCACTTATGGTATGCAGGAGGAAGCCGTCGCTTTCTATGCATTAATCGTTCCGGTGATGATTGCCGCAGGGTACAATGCCATGACCGCCGTCCTCATTATCGTCCTCGGTGGTGGTGTTGGTGTCTTAGCTTCAACCGTCAACCCATTCTCAACCGGTATTGCCGCCCGCACTGCCAACGTTCAGCTTGGTAGTATCCTCTGGATTCAAGCGCTTGTGCTTATCGCGATGCTTATTATCGCTATCATCTTCACTATGCGCTACGCTGCAAAAGTCAAAGCCGGCAAATACAAAGAAGATTCTTCTCTTGCCTCAACCTTCAAGGCTCTCGACCTCGAAGCAGTTCCTGAATACACCAAAAAACGCAAAGCCATCATGGGAATCTTTGCTCTTACCTTCATTATCATGATCATCTCCCTCATCCCATGGACCAATTTTCATATCACAATCTTTGAAGACTTCCATACCTGGTTAGCTAGCATCCCACTCTTTAGTGCCATCATCGGTGCCGAGCACAATGTCGCTCTCGGCTCCTGGTATTTTAATGAGATTTCCGCCCTCTTCCTTATCTCTGCCCTCATCATTGCCTTCATCTACCGCAAGGATTTTCATGGTAAAAATTCATCCATCACTGACATCTTCATCGATGGCGCAGAACAACTTCTTAGCGTTGCCGTAATCATCGCCGTCGCCGCTGCCGTCTCTATCGTCATGCGCAATGGTGGTATTGAAGACACCATTATTCACTGGGGTGAAACTGGACTTAAAAACTCCAACGGTGGTGTAGTTGGTATCCTTGCTTACCTCTTCTACTTACCACTCTCCTTCATTATCCCAAGCTCCTCTGGGCTTGCTGCAGCCTCAATGCCAATCATCGCTCCTGTTGCCGACCTCGTCGGATCCACCAAGGAAACCATGGTTGTCGCATTTGCCACTGCTAACGGTCTTCTCAATATGATCGCCCCAACCATCGCCTCACTGATGGCCGGACTCACCCTTGCTGGTGTTTCCTACAAAACTTGGGTCAAACGCGTTCTCCCAGTCATGTTTATCTTTGTAGTTATCAGCCTTGTCGCCGTCTTCGTCATGGGAGTCATCTAATATGGCAAAAATCGTAGTTGCATTAGGTGGTAATGCCTTATCCAGAGATGGTAAGGCAACAGCCGCTGATCAGCTCGCCGTCGCTAATGAGACGGCGGCGGAGCTGGTTAAGTTAATTGCTGCCGGCCACACTCTTGCCATCGTACACGGCAATGGTCCACAAATTGGTAACATTATTCTTCACGAAGAAGCCATCAATACCGAAAAGACCCCAACTATGCCTGTGGATGTAGCTGGTGCCATGAGTCAAGGACAAATCGGTTACTGGCTTCAAAATGCTTTGAGAAACCAGCTTGAACAAACTGGAATCAAAAAGCCAATTGCCTCAATCATTACTCAGGTGCTTGTTTCTAAAGACGACCCTGCCTTTAAGAATCCTAGTAAACCAATCGGTCCTTTCTACACCGAAGAAGAGGCTAAAAGAATCGCCAAAGCCCGCGGTGTTACCGTGAAAGAAGATGCTGGTCGTGGCTGGCGCAAAGTCGTACCATCCCCAATGCCACTTTCCATCATCGAATCCGACCTAATTAAAATCGCCATCGGTAACGGAGCCATTGTGGTTGCTAGTGGTGGTGGCGGTATTCCAGTTTATTACGACGAACACGGCCGTCTCACCGGTCTTGAAGCCGTCATCGACAAAGATTTTGCCGCCGAAAAGCTCGCTGAAACCATTGATGCCGACGTGCTTCTAATTCTCACCGCCGTTGACTCCGTCAAGATCAACTACAAGCAACCAAACGAGCAGTCAATTGATCAAATCACCGTGGGAGATGCCTTCAAACTTATCGCCCAAGGCCAATTCGCCGCCGGCAGTATGCTACCTAAGGTTGAAGCCGGAATTAATTTCGTAGCCGGTGCCAACAAACGCACTTGCATCATCACCACGCCAGAAAAAGCTTCTCAAGCGGTTGAAGGTAAGGCTGGCACCAGAATTATTGCTGGCTAATATACCATCATTAATCGAAACAAAACAAAAATAAAGCATAAAGACAAGCAAGATTATTCTAGTATCACTAGATCCACGCGCTTGTCTTTACTTTTCTCTATAAATCTAGTATAATAACCCCGTTACGCGCTCTAATTAGGAGTAAAAAATATTATGGCAAAAAAAGTAATTGGTAACTTGAAGTTACGCATCCCTGGTGGCAAGGCCACCGCAGGACCTCCAGTTGGTTCAACCCTAGGTCAGTGGGGTCTTAATATGATGGACTTCATCAATCCATTCAATGAGAAAACCAAAGATTTTAACGGTAAAAGCGTTATTGTCCACTTACAGGTTTTCGAAGATCGCACTTTCGCTTGGACCTGCCTTGGACAGCCTGTCGACGATTTGATTCGTGAAGAACTCAAAATCCAGAAAGGCTCTGGTCGTCCAAACACCGAGAAAGTCGGTAAAATCACCCGCGAACAACTCGAAAAAATCGCAAACATCAAGATGAAACAGCTTAACGCTATCGATCTTGAAGGTGCAGTTAAAGTTGTTGCCGGTACCGCCCGTTCAATGGGTATCGAAATCGCTGAATAATTTATTTATTCAAAATATTAACTAGTTGGGAGGGTTAGACAAAAGTCTAACCCGTTACCACCACAGAAAGGAAATCATTATGACTGAAGATAAAGGTCAGAACAACGAAGAAGTTGTCGCTATCGAAACTGTAGAAGTTTCTGAAAAATTTGCCAAAGCTGGTAAAAAGTCCAAAAAGCACGTTGAGGAAGTTAAGGCTGAAGAAGAACGCAAAGCTCGTGCAGCCGAAAACAAACTCGCAGAACTTGAGGTTAAACCAAAAGGTGAAAAGCCAGTCACTCGTCCAGTCTTAGAGCGCCGTGGTAAGAAATACCAAGCCGCCTACAAAGACATCGATCGCACTAAGCTATACAGCCTCACCGAAGCTATCGCGCTTGCCGTCAAGACCAACCCAGCAAAGTTTGCAGCTACTCTTGAAATCCACGCCCGTCTCGGTGTCGACCCAAGACAGGCTGATCAAAACATTCGCACTACTCTCGTTCTCCCTCACGGTAACGGTAAAGAAGTACGCGTTGCTGTATTCGCTCCTGAAGATGAGTGCAAAAAAGCAAAAGTTGCTGGTGCAGACATCGCTGAAGATGCAGAGTTCATCAAACAACTCGAAAAGGGAACTATCAACTTTGATATTCTCATTTCCACTCCAGCCTACATGCCAAAACTTGGTAAATTTGCCCGTCTCTTAGGTCCTAAAGGTCTCATGCCAAATCCAAAAGCTGGCACCGTGACAAACGACATCGAAAAAGCCGTCAAAGAATCTAAAGCTGGTAAGGTTGAATACCGTGTCGACAAACAAGCTATCGTCCACATCGGTGTTGGCAAAACCAACTTCACTGAAGCACAACTTCTTGAGAATGCTACTGCCTTCCTTGAATCTCTAAAATCAATGAAGCCAGCTTCCCTCAAAGGTCAATACATTAAGAGTATCTTCATTTCTACAACCATGGGTCCATCCATCGCTGTTGAAAATATCTACAACTAATTAGACCAATAAAAAATATACCGCCAAAACCGGTATATTTTTTTTATTTCCAAAAAATCACTAGCATTTTATTTTTTATATGTTACTATGGATTTAACGAGTTATATTTTAATATCCCGTAATTGCTAAATTTTTAATTATTTAAAATGACAAAATTAAATACAAAACTTAAAAATTTTTCAATTCGACTAGCCATTCTGCCAGCCCTAATCCTTAGCTATGCCGTTGTTTTTCTTGGCGCCCATACCCATAATACCTATGCCGCCACTGCGTCCATTGCCATCAGTGGCAACGCCAATATTGTCTACAACCATCCAGTGCCTACAGGCACTAATTTTTTTTAAGAGCCTAAATATCAGCGTTAAAACCGATAGTCCGACTGGCTATAACCTCTATCTCTCTAGCGATAAAGAAGAAACCGGACTTGTCAGCCTCGACGCTTCCAATCCATATCGTATCGAGTCAGTTAGTGGATATAATAACTCCATCGAAACTGACATGGAAAATTCTTACGGATATAATACCGAAAAAATCGACAACAAGCTCTACCACGCCATTCCAGGTCTTAATAGCCCTGTTAATATTCGGGCCGTTGAAGAAGAAATTGAGGAAGATTTTAATTTTAATCTCGGTTTCCGTCTGAATGATAAAATCCCAGCCGGCCAATATCAACGCAAACTAGTTTTTACCATGATGGTCCTAGATCAGGCAAGGTCAACCATCGTTTCCGGCAGAGAATTCAATGCTGCTCTCAAAAAATCTCTCACTGTCACCGATCCTAGCTATTTTGCCGATCTTACCAAAACCACTCCAGCCGTCAATGAGCACTGGCCAGAACTCGCCATCGACATTGGTCGCAAGAAATGTAGTAACGAAATCACCGAAGCTCGCACCGTCAAAATTTCTACTCCAGACTCCGATACTCCAATCTATCTCGGGAGCTACAGTCAAGGGGAGGAAGAATGGAATAAGGTTTGTATCTGGACTCGTGCTAGTGAAATTAACTTTAACGAAGATCTCTCTTATATGTTTGCTGGCCTAGGTGGCACAAGTCGCACTCTAAAATTCGTACCACAGGATGGCATAACCGATTCTATGCTAAAATTTGATAAAGTCAAAAATCTTGCCCACTTCTTCCATAACAGTGAGGTATACCATAGAGGAAGAATCGACGTTACACCCTTCCTTTACAATCTAAGAAATAATGATATTGAAGATATTGAATCGATTTTTGAAGACTCCGATGTCGCAAATGTGGGGGATATGTCCTTCGCAAAGCATGCGAAACACATTGCACGCGCCTTCAAAAATACCCCATATCTCACTGATGCAAATGTTTCATACTGGGAATTTTCCGATGCCACCGACCTCACCTCAGTCTTTGAAAACACCGGAATTTCAACCATCGATCTTGCCGGCTCAGATTTCAAGAACGCCACACTCACCACCAATATGTTTAAAAATTCTCAGGCCTCATATATCTACCTTAACAAGGCAAAGTTTGATAAAAGTCACCAATGCTGCCCATATGTTTGATGGTGCAAATCAAGTCTCATCTCTAGATCTTGCTCATACCAACTTCCGTGAAGTTACCGATATTACTTCCATGTTTAATAATTGTGCCGCCTCAGTTTTTGACCTAAAAAATAGCAAATTCGAAAAAATTAAAGACTTCTCAAACATGTTCAATAACACAACTAACGCCTCCAAAATCGATCTTTCGTCACTACAGCTCAATGCCGCCGAAGACCTTTCCAATATGTTTAAAAACACCACTGCCTCAGAAATAATTATTAATACCAATAACAATATTGGGGGTAGTCATATCACAAACATGTCTGAAATGTTCAATGGCGCCCAGAATGTTACCTCTCTCAACCTAGGCAATATTACAACCGGCGAGCTTACCTCAATTAAATACATGTTTAGAGATGCTAATCAGCTCACTGCCCTTACTTTGCCACGCATCTTTAATACTAGTCAAATCGAGGATTTTAGCTGGCTATTCGCTTACACTGCAAATCTTGAAGAAATCGGCAATATCGCACAGCTTAATACGATTTCAGCCAGAGACATGAATCATATGCTCTACTATACAAGAGTAAAGGTTAACCAGATTGTTCCAATTCTCAAAGCCAACCACGTTACTGATCTTTCTTACATGCTTAGTGATTCCTCCAGTGATGGCGACATCATTTTCCCAAGCGACTTCCATACTGGCGAAGTAACAAATATGGAAGGTATGTTTGCGAAACTAAGTTATTATACTGCCGATATTTCACATTTTGATTTTAATAAAGTAGAAAATATGTCAAAAATGTTTATGGGTAGCACTACAGAAGTAGGTTTTGGACCTTGTCCAAATAGCCAAGGAGTATCCGATGTTATCTGGCCAACTAATACTCAAACCACCCAAGTAAAAACTTTGGCTTACCTCTTCACCAACAACTGTAACATTAAAAAAATCAAGGCACCAAAAATTATTGCCCCGAGCCTCAAAGACACTAGTTATGCCTTTGCTGGCTTGAAGGAAGTTGCTAGTATTGATCTAGATAATTTTGATACCAGTAGTGTAGAAAATATGGAAGGAATGTTCACCTTTAATGATACCGATTTCATGAAGGATCAACATATAAAAATCAGTCTTAATACCAGTAATGTTAAAAACATGTCGAAACTATTCCACTATACTTACGTTTCTTATCTAGATCTTAGCGATCTCGATGTCAGAAAAGTTACTAACTTTTCTAAAGCCTTCGACTACACCTGGCTTTATGAACTTGATCTTACCAACTGGAATACAATAAGCGCCACTGATATGTCAAACATGTTTGGCGGCTCAACCTGGCTCGTCAAAATCTACGCCTCCGATAGTTTCACTACTGCCAATGTCACTTCCTATAATGGCATTTTCAGGAGTCTATCTGCCTACCGAGGACAGGCCGGCTCCGCCATCCCAAATGACAATAGCATTGAATATGCTCATATCGATGGTGGTACCGCTAATCCAGGTGCCTTCTGGCGTAAGCCCTAAGGCTTCCAAAATAACCAAAGACCAAAATTTCCTCAACAAAAAATACCCCGAAGGGTATTTTTTTAATAAATTCGTAGACTCGGTTTTT
>CAUTNG010000004.1:0-45135 GCA_963539995.1 uncultured Candidatus Saccharibacteria bacterium | reverse complement strand
AACCGGTGTACACGGTTTTGCAGACCGCTGCGTAACCACTCCGCCACAGTGCCATGGCTTAATTTTAGCATAGAAAGAAATAAAAAAATACACCTTGCGGGTGTATTTTTAATTACTCTGTAATTTTGGGTAGAATTTCTTATTCCTAGATCTGCAGTAAAGATGCAAGCAATCTAGCCAAATTACTTCACACTCCACCCTTTGAACTTCGGCGTCTCTCAACTTCGCCCAAGTTCTATATATAGTTTAGCATGAGTGGATTATTCGTCAACCTTGTTTTTAATGAATATTATGTCTTACTAGTTGTATTTTATAAGTTGTAATATTCATGTTTTATGTTGTGGTATTTAGAGTGGTTTGTTCGGATTTTGAAAATAGTGTTCGGTTTTGAATTTTTGTTCGGTTTTACAGAGGTAGTATTTGGAATGTCTATAGAGTATCTACAAAAAAGATGGTCTGGGCCATCCTTTTTACTTATTTTTTCTATCCTTTTTTTGAAATAATGAGTAGTTTATAATCCTGCTCAGGATTATAAATTTTTAGGCAAACTGAATAGTTTCTTTTTTGCCAGTAATTAGCTGCTTGAATTCAACACTACGGCTTTCAGCCTCGTTTTCGCCAATAACACCGACATACTTTGCGTTTTTGCTTGCATATTTCATCTTATCCCCCAGCTTTTTGTCAGAATAAAGAATATCGACGCTTTTTCCTTCCTTACGGAGGATCTCTGCGACCTGGCTAGTGAAACTGTATTCCGCATCAGAGAGTGGAATGAGTACATAATCGACTGAAGTAGACTGAAATTCACCAAGCATCTGATTACTCTCGAGAATATAAAATAGACGAGTGAGGCCAATCGAAATGCCGACGCCCGGGAAGGACTGGTCGGTATAGTTGCTGGCGAGGTTTTCATAGCGACCGCCAGAACAGATTGAACCAATGCCTTTATATTCAGGAAGAATAGTTTCAAATACCGTACCGGTGTAATAATCAAGCCCGCGGATAATCAACATATCGGCAATGGCAACTCCGGCGAGGCCGTGCTGTTCAAGAGTTTTAAGAACAAAGTCGATTTCTGCTACGCCAGCTTCAAACTGGGCGTTTTTAATCTCAAGAGCGCGAAGGGCTACTACGGCTGTCTCACGTTCGCCATTAATTTTGATAAAATCGAGAATCTTAGCGATTTTGTCGGCAGAGATCTTCAACTCTTCTAGAGCTGACTTGGTCTGCTCTGCCGTCACCTTTTCGGCGTGGTCGATTACATCAAAAATGTCTTTCGAAATCTCCGCAAGATCGAGAGCCTCGAGGAATCCAGATAGGATTTTGCGGTTACTGATGCGGATAAGCATCTTTGGCTTGATAAAGGTCTTTAGAGCAGCATAAGCTGTTTCTACGACATCAGCATCGTAGGCGATAGATAAGGTGTTACGGCCGATCACGTCAACGTCGAGCTGATAGAATTCACGGAAGCGCCCTTTTTGAGAACGTTCACCGCGGAAATTGCGGCCGATCTGGGTGACCTTGAATGGAAAAGTTAGGTCACTTTCGTGTTCAACTACATAGCGAGCAAGAGGCACGGTGTGATCAAAACGTAATGCCTGGTCAGCCTCGTCAGCAGTCTCGGCAGTTTTTACCACCTTGTAGATCTGTTTTTCGGTGTCACCGCCGGCCTTTGCTAAAAGAATATCCGTACGCTCGATGGTTGGAGTCTCAATATACTGATAGCCGTGGAGATGATACATCCTAGCAATCTGGTCTTTGATAGTATTGAAGATAATCTGGGTGTTCGGAAGAAGTTCCTGCATCCCAGAAATTGCGGATGTATTAATTCTTTTCATAATACTTTAATTATAGCACATGTTGTGTTATACTCTATTAAAGTGGTTCTGTAGCTCAGTTGGTAGAGCAGAGGCCTGAAGAGCCTTGTGTCACTGGTTCAAGTCCAGTCGGAACCACCATTTTTTATGCTTGCTTTTATCATTGTAGAAAATTTGATATCTTAGCTCGTTTGTAAATCTATATTTTCATGTTATAATATATAAGTGTTCTTTTACAGGTATCGGTGCAAAAAATACCATTCACAGGAGGGGTAAAATGGAGGAAAAATTAGAAAACACCTTACGCTTCTACGTCTTAGCAACACAACTCAAGTATAAGATCAGAAGCGGATGGGACGACACTCACTGGAATATTTCCGGCGAGAGGCGCGAGAGTATCGCCGAACATATCTATGGCACCTGTATTTTGGCAATCGCCCTGGATTCTGAGTTTAAGACAGATCTTGATCTTGAAAAAGTTATCATGATGCTAGTACTTCATGAGCTTGGTGAGGTTTTGATCGGAGATATTACGCCTTTTGATAATATCCCCAGAGAACAGAAGATCGAGATAGAGTTTAAGGCAATTCGAGAAGTTCTCGGTGACTTGCAGAAAAATGAGGTGTATTACGATCTTCTGACGGAGTTTGACCACAAGAAGACTAGAGAGGCGGTTTTTGCCCACCATTGCGACAAACTTGAGGCTGACATTCAGGCTAAGGTTTATCAAGACATGGGACGTCAACACCCGCTCGATGAGCAGGAAGACAATGTGGTCTTTCGAAGCTCCAAGGTTCAGGAGATGGTGAGAAGTGGCGCTGAAACCGCTTTTGACATCTGGTACGAATGGGACAAAAGTCTGTATCAAGATGACGAGAATTTCTTAAGTCTTCTGGATTACGTGAGAAGAACTGATACTCAAAAAATCATCTGAGCCATTGCAGATAATACTGCCTAGTCACAGGTAATACTGATAAAGAACACAATCTACCCGCTTCGGCGGGTTTTTCTTTTGGTTTTCTTTGGTCTTATTTTGACCTTCTCTTGGTCTTATTTTGGCCTTATTTTAACCTTCTATCTTCCGAGATTTCTAGGAAAAAACTTTTTGATATAATATAAATATAGTTATGGCAAATATTTGCGATTATTTAAGGGAACATGGCGAAAGGAAGATCTCAAAAGAGGCGCCTTTTTCGGAGGCAGACCAATTAATTTTGGCGCGTTTTTCATATCTGCCGTTTCCTAAGATCAAAATAGGAGCTTTTGAGACGATCGGATCCATTGCTAAAAAAATGAGTCTTTTAGCTAGCGAGGATTTCTGCTGGCCGGATGACGAGGAGTATATAAAACTATTAGGGCAAGCAAAGCGTTTTGCAAAAATGCGGGTTAGCCATTTTGTGCGTAATGACGATAAAGATCTTGAAAAGCAGTTCTCCGCTATCACCATCCACATGAATTTAAAGCGCGCATATCTGTCATTTTTTGGCACTGATAGTTCGATTACTGGTTGGAAAGAAGATTTCAATATGGCCGTTTTAGATAAAATTCCAGCCCAGATTGAGGCCCTAGAGTACCTAAAGAGGATTAACCGCAGGTTCTTCTGGAAGAAATTATACCTCGGCGGACACTCCAAAGGTGGAAACGTTGCGATTTTTGCAGCCATCCATGCCTCTGATGGGATTCAGGAAAAGATCCAGGCAGTCTACAATTACGATGGCCCGGGGATACGTAAAGATCTAGTTGATCAGGATACGGGATCCGTGCAGGTGCTTGAGAAAATCCATAGTTTTGTGCCCCAAGAATCAGTGATTGGGCGCCTCTTTGAGCACCGAGAAGGATTAACAATAGTTCTTAGTACTGCAAAAAATCTATACCAGCATGATATTTATTCCTGGCAGGTGAATGGGAATAAATTCATCCGTTCAAAGACCACAAAACGCGGTGATATGATTAACCGCACAATCAATAAATGGATGCAAACTGCCAGCCAGGACGAGATTAGGATTTTTATCAATGGGATGTTTGAAATTTTTGCGTCAGTCAAGCTGAATAATCCGATCGAGCTAATGCGTGAATGGAAGCATTTTGGACCAAAGATTTTAAAAGAATTCATGAATGCACCAAAAGAAAAGAAGAAGGTGATTTCTGAGGTTTGGAGAAAACTTGGCGAGTCTTTGATTCGTTCACAGATTGAGCAGAATGAGCTACTAGTGAAATTTAATAAAACTTTTAGACAAAAGAAAAAGTAACCGATGCGTAATTTTCGTTTAGATCAGAATTTCCTAAGAAGTCCGAAGCTGGCGTTATTCTTGATTGGACATTCAAACATAAAGAAGCGTGATCTTGTGATTGACATTGGGGCAGGTTCAGGCGTAATTACCTCTGCGCTGGCTAAGCGTTGCAAGAAAGTAATTGCGGTTGAAAAAGATGCGGAGACTGCAAAGCGACTCAGAGAAAATCTTAAACGACAGAACATCTCAAACATAGAGATTTTTGAAGGAGATTTCCGCGAAATGAAGCTTCCGGACGAGCCATACAAAGTTTTTGCTAATCCCCCGTTTTCCCTATCGGCTGAGGTCTTTTATAAGCTGCTTAATTTAGAAAATCTGGATGGGAGAATTTGCAAAAAAGAAGGCGAAGGCTCACGCCGTCCAGAGGCCATTTATTTGATTCTACAAAAACAACTGGCACTAAAGTTGATTATTACTGAGAGGCATTATACGAGTCAGCTGGGGCGATTACTCTCAGACGACTATGCGACGAGAATTCGTTTGCCACTGAAGCCCACAGATTTCACGCCACCACCAAAGGTGCCGACTGTATTGTTTGAAGCCAAAAAGATTATTATCTAGAAGATTTTATTTGAGATTTTTGTCCAGTCCGGCAGCGAGATAACGCTCGACGTAGCTATAATCCCAGTTAGTGTCAAAGCCTGAAGATGTGAAATTATTAAACTTAAAACTTGGCATGCCACCAAGATTATGACGCAACATTAGGGTGGTAGCATCCGCGGTATTTTGCTTGACAGTCTCGAGCATTTTATGTTCAGAAAGACAAGATTTAAAAGAGTTATCAAGCTTCACATCACTTGCGATACTCTCCCAGTAGGCGGGAGTGAGGTCTTTGATGGCGGGAGCATTTTTTGAAGAACCAATTCCCTTACTATGGTAATCCTGCCAGAGACGACGAATGGCCTGATGGTAGTAGTCCCAGAAACGATTTTGATCGGTGGCACAGGCAATAGCCTCAGCTCCCATCCTTGAAAAGCCGCGCTTATCCATATTATTTTCATAGAGAAAATCCGTGACGCGAACCTCAAAGACAATATCATGATCCTTTAAGTATTTGTCGAATTTTTCCTGATTTTCCATGGCAAGACGAGAGAAGACGTCGCAATATGGACACATGATGTCGGTCATCATGATGTAATGATTTTTAGCTTTTTTATCACCCAGGATTGTGCGTTCATCACGAATGCCGTTCAGATCTTGGTTTTTTGGGGCAGAAGTGAGTGCGATGGAAAGAAAGAGAATGACGATAATAAAAATTACCGAGAAACGAACGAGACGGCCGAGGAGACTATTTGTGGAGCCGGCTGCGGGACTTTTATGATTAGTAAAATCGGATTCGGAAAAATCGGTTTTGATTGAGCTATTCATTTGCCTCCTTACTGTTTTTTAACTTTTCCTGAGATTTTGTGCGATATTTTTCATCTTCGACGATAATATAGGCCTCGTAGCCGATTTTCTTAAAGACGAAAAAGGCGAGCAGGAGAGAGATGGAATTTAGGACGGCGGAAATTGTGCCAACTAGAGCAAGCCCGGAAGATCCGAGAATAGAGATAATGACAGGAGCAAGCAGAGCAGTGCCACAGGTTGGACAGCCGGAGCTTAAGAGGAAGAAGCTAGCGATAATGCCAGTGCGTTGAAGCTCATCTGGGAGAGATTGTTTGCGGAAATTTAGAATAAAGAAGAGAAGGCCAACCAGCGTGGATTGCACAAGATTGAGACTGGTGAGATAGAAAAAATCTGGCCAGGTGCGACCGACGCCAACTACGGCAAGAAAAGTATCGAGGATCAAAACTAATTTGCCGCGGAGATTGGAGAGCTGAAAAAGTTGCCAGTTTGCAGTGCCGGAAGCAAAGAAATTGAGGAGAAAACCGAAGATGAAGAAACATAAAAGAAATGGGGCTAGAAAATTTCGTCTGACAAAGAGTCTTGGTAGAACATGGAGGGCACAGAAAAATTGTTGTTTTGTATGTTTAAGTTTTTTCTGGGCCTGCTTTTTTAATTTAAGAAATTTACCGGGAGTATTTTCCATCAGAATCCGCCATCTTATAAATCAGCGATTTTTACACGAACTTGCTCTAAGGTATCACGATTTCGGACAGTCACAGTATCATCTTCGAGCGTATCAAAATCGATTACTACACATTTTGGCGTACCAATTTCATCCTGCTTGCGGTAACGTTTACCAATATTACCAGAGTCATCCCAAGTAACGTTGCCATATTTCTTGCGCAAGTTTTGATATACCTGCTGAGCCTTCTCAACTAATTCTGGTTTGTTCTTTAAGAGTGGTGAAACACAGAATCGGAATGGCGCGAAATCTTCAGGGAGTTTCAGAAAGACACGCTTTTCGCCATTCACTTCATCTTCATGATAGGCGGCAGAAAGAACCGCCATCACAAGACGCTCCACGCCAAAAGATGGCTCGATCACATGTGGTACAAAACTTTCGCCGGTTTTCTTATCGCGGTATTCCATGTTTTTACCAGAGGCGCGAGCGACATTTTGAAGATCAAAATCAGTACGATAAGCTAGCCCCATCAACTCCTCGGTTCCGATTGGAAAATCAAATTCGACATCAACTGTGCGCTTTGAATAGTGTGCGCGATCCTCGGCTGGGACCTCGTATTCATGGATCATGTGCTCAGGAAGCTGCATCACTTTTTCAAGAAAGATATGAATATCTTTAAGTAGATCTTCAAAGATACGTTCCCAGTCGTTTGGATGGACAAAGTACTCAATCTCCATCTGCTCAAGTTCACGACAGCGGAAGATAAAGTCGCGTGGAGAAATCTCGTTGCGGAAAGCCTTACCTTGCTGAGCGAGACCAAAAGGTAGGTCTGGATAGATATTATCAACTACATTTTTATAATTAGTGAAGATTCCCTGTGCGGTTTCAGGACGGAGGTAGGCGACAGAGGTCTCATCGGAAACTGCACCGACGTGAGTTTCGAACATCATATTGAATTGCTTGACCTCGCCCCAGTTAATTTTGCCACAGGTCGGACACTTAATGCCGGCCTTCATTAATTCATCCCGCGTAATATTGGTTGAAAGGTCGTGGCCTTCGGCGGTTTTAGCTAATTTATCAGCGCGGAAGCGACCATGGCATTCATTACATTCGACTAGTGGATCAGAAAAAGTTGCAGCATGTCCGGAAGCAACCCAAGTTTTTGGATTCATAATAATGGCAGCATCAACACCGAGCATATCTTCACGATCTTCGACCCAGTATTTCCACCAAGTTTGCATAATTTTGCGTTTAAGAGCGACACCGAGTGGGCCAAAATCCCAAGTACCTGCCATACCACCATAAACATCAGAGCCCTGAAAAATAAATCCGCGACGTTTACATAGACTAACGATATCTTCGAGTTTTGCCATATTTTGCTCCTGTTATTTCTGTCTATTATAGCATTTCAGGCAGCAATATGGGATAGCATCGGAAGAAAAGGTGTAAGGTTCTTGATTTTGAGGACAACACCAAGATTAGTGCTAAGAATGAGTCGCAGAATTTTAATGACGTTTTGGTCAATACTACCGGATTGATCCGGGCGCCTAACAAAGACTTTTTCAAAATCATCCCAGTCGTATGTGGCAGTTGGTTCAAGTTTTTGATTATTGCTGTCATAAAATACATTAATTTCTTCCCCGCTGATTTTGGCGAGATTTAGTTTAAAATAAATCGCAATGAGTTGGCGTCTATTTTGGTCGAGGTAGAATTGATTGAGGTAATAGAGAGTTTGGCGGGTGAGTGAAAAAAGTTCAGCAGAACTGATATGGTGAGTGATTCGACTGATTTGTTTGAGAAAGTTTGAGGCAAGCTCTAAAGTCTCTAGATCGGAAATAATGTTTTGGTAAAATTCGATAGCCTTGGCGGAAGTGAGGACGCCAAACTGTTCCGCTTCGGATTCGGTTTTTTTCGCATCGCGTTGATGGACCACAATTTTTGATAAACAAAACATTTCAATTCCACCAGCCAATTTTGATTTTTCTCGACGCGCCCCCTTAGCAATACCAGAAACGCGACCATCTGGCGTTAGAAAAGTCACGATACGATCACCTTCATTGTAATTAACTCGCTTCAGAACGATAGCCTCAGTTTTGATATCTGCCATTTTTATTTTCCTTTTTCTTGATTGAGCTTTTGGGAACCCTTCTTGGCGCAGCCGGCTGTGCGGTTTTTCGCGAGGTTGATCTTTTGGCCGTTAGTAATCTTAACAGAGAGGATTTCTGAAATTGCTGCCGGTAAATCCTGTGGCGTCATAGTGGCCTTATTTAGAATCTTCTTTACATTATAACTTTCAAGAGTTTGCATGGGAAAATTTAGTGACGAAACGATGATAATTGGAATACACGAAAGGTCCGAATAAGAAGCGATTTCATTTAGAAAAGTGAAGCCGTCCGGACCGGTCAGAAGGACGTCGAGAATAATAACAGAGGGCGGCGTGCAACCATCTGGCAATGCGTTGATAGCATCAATGGCGTCTTCGAAGGTACTAACAGTAGAATCCGGGAAGGCTCGGTGGAGACTTTTTGAGAAGAGTCTGGCAAAGATTGGGTCATCTTCGAGAATAAAAAATTCAAGTGATTCGCTTTTAGTTTCTGGCTGGGATTTGAGGAAGGATTCAATCTGCATAATAATCTCGTATTAAAAACTGAAGGCAACTTGACGGGAGGCTGGGATGCGGATTTTAAAACTTGTGCCATCACGATGGCGCACGGCAAGCATTTCTGCTTGCATGTATTTAGAGAATTTCGAGGCAATATAGAGGCCGAGTCCAGAGCTTCCTGGACGCATACTAATGTTGGTTGGCTGATTCAGTCCGTCCCGAATTTCTTGCCAAATCTTCGTTGGGAGAGCCGGGCCAAAATCACGTACCGCCACCTCGACCATCTCACCGCAATCAGAAATTGAAAGTTTTGATTCAGTCTCGGGGGTGGAATAATGCACGGCATTGGTGCAAAAATTGTAAATAATACTAAATAATAGATCAGGATTAGCGATGACTAGGTCAGTTCGACTTTTATAAACTGCTTGGAGATTACGCTGGTTGCTTGCAAAATATGGACGGAGCTCAGTGAGGACATGATCACAGACGTGACGCACCGAGACAGGCTCCATGGAGAAAAGTCCATCCTCGAGTCTAGCGACCTTAGTGAGATCATTTACCTGACGAAGGGCACGCTCAGAGATTGTTACAAGTTCATCACGAGTCTGCTCGAGTTCAAGGCGCGAATCCTCAGAAAAGTCCATTGAGAGAGCAAGTTGGCGCATCACAGCAAGAGGGCTTTTCAGCTCATGCGCAGCAATAGCTAAACCTCCGACCTCACTTAACATAATTAAATTATAGCAGAGAAGTCGGAGTTTTAATATTTTGTGCCTAGAATTTCGCTATTGCAGCCTAGATGATATAGGTTAGCTATTGAAGCGGATGGTTGAGAGAATTTTCTCGAAGTTTTCACGGAAGACGTTGCTGGAATCGGTACGTAAGATAGCGGTTTTATCACGGATTTTGAAGATACAGACAATTCCCTGATAGTCGTTGTCGAGTTTCCCGGTGAAGACATTAACGTTAATCTTATTAACCACCTTAGACGCGACGGTCATTTCACCATCTTGTACTTTACGGTTGTAATCCTCAAGTACGCTATCAATTTGTTCGGTGCGGATGGAGACTCGGAGGGCCATGATTGTAGTATCGGAAACGACGTTGACCTGACCAGGATTAAGATAAGCGTTAAATTCACCACCACGGCTGGCATCATCGGGAATATAAACACTCCAGTTTTTTGGGTATTCGAAAGTAAGTGAACCAAAGTCGGCAGGACCAGAGAAGGTCAGGAATGGATATTGTTCTTTTTCAGCAAACTCATTCTCAAGTTTTGCCTGCAATTGATTCTTTGCTTCTGCTACTGCAACATCAATTTTTCCCTGGACATTAGTGCTCGCCTCACTCCACTTGAGAGTCATCCAAATGAAGAGACCGATGAAGAGGACGGCAAGGAGAGAAACGACGATGAGACCGATGGTTTTTAAGAGATCGACACGGTTTTTGGCACGCGCAATGCGCTCAGCTTCCTTCTTCTCCTCGTCGGTCATCATGTTAAAATCTTTATTCAAAAGATTATTTGTGTTGGCGCTGGCTGAAGACTGGAAATTATTAATTGGAGCTGTTTGGAAACTATTTGATTGTGTTGGTGACTGAAAATTCTGAGGTTGAAAAGCTTGAGATTGTGAAGTTTGATATTGTGAGGATTGAGATTGTAAGGCTTCTTGGGACTGATAACCTTGCGCCTGGAATCCCTGTGGTTGTGTGCCTTGAAACTGAAAACCTTGAGACTGAGTTCCCGGATTTGGGTTCCAAAAATTTGCGTCGTGCGCAACCCCACCTTGATTATTATTAAAATTATTCGAACCCTGATTATCCATATATCTCTATTTTACTTATGATTATTTTTTTGTAAAGTTTTTACAGCAAAGACCTTTATTCCTTACTAAAATCGCGATCAATGATTTCAATTTGATTCTTGATTTCACTGAGGTCAGATTCAATCTCTTTGGCGGCAGTAGCTGCAGCTTGGTATTTCTCGGCGGCCTGTTCTAGAGAAAAATCTTCTCCATAAAACCACTCAATCTGCTGATCAAGTTGCTCAAGTTTCTGATTAATGGTTAGTTTATCTGTGCTAGTTTTGTCCTTTTTCATATCTTCCTCACTTTATAATTCTTTAGCATTCTTATTTTCTGTGCTTCCTGCTTTTTCAGTAATTTTTAGAATTTTTGCTTTCACATTTTCTGACTTGGTTTCAATATTAATTATCGAATCTGGCTTGATATTGCCGCGAATTATAGCATAACCACGTTTTAAAATGATGGCTGGATTGAGATTCTCAATAACCTGTGCTTTTTGTCTGATTTTCTGAAGCTCAAGCTCAATCATGTTATTTAATTTAGTGCGAACGGAAACTAACTGCTCCCTTAGTCCTTGCTCTTTTAGCTGAATTTTATTCTTAATTTGCTGATTAATGCGATTGATTTGGAGTTTCAGAGAATGAATTTCAGCCTGGCGATCACGAGTTAAAAATTGGGCAGCGTTACTTGGAGTAGAGGCGGCAAAATCAGCGGCAAGATCAGCTAGGGATTCGTCGATCTCATGTCCGATTCCCGTGATGATTGGAATGCGACTGGCCGCAACGGCGCGAACAAGCTTTTCATCGTTAAAAATTGCAAGATCATCCTTAGAACCACCACCTCGAATTAGTGCAATGACCTGACAATCAGTGAACTGGTTCATATATTCTATGGCACGAATAATTTGGTCAACCGCCGGCAGCCCTTGCACCTGAGTGTGGGCGACCTGGATCTTTAGTTCTCCCCAACGCTCATTAATAATTTTAATAAAATCAGCATAACCGGCAGCCTGAGTGGAAGAAATTACGCCAATGCGCTCAAAATTTCGCAAGATTGGACGCTTTTTCGCTTGATCGAAGAGACCCTCTTTCTGCAATTTGGCCTTAAGTAATTCGAAAGCTTTTTTGAGACTACCTTCACCAAGTGGATGGAAACGTTTAACGGTAAGACTGAATTTACCAAAATTAGTGAGTTTTGGAGTAGCCTGGATGGCAATTTTCATGCCATCCTCAAGAGGAAAATTACCTAGCTGATAGACGGTCATGAAGCATCCGACCGATGACTCAGCGTCTTTAAGATCGAAGAAAATCCACTTGCCCTGGTTTATTTTAAAGCTACTGACCTCACCATAAACCACCACATCACCGAGGCCAGTTTCTAGCACCTGGTTGGTGACGGCAACAAACTGACTAACGGTGAATTTTGGAGCTTCTGACATTATTTCTCTTCTTTGGTGGCAGCTTCAAAAACTTTTTGCTTGTCAGCTTTGCCAATCTTAGAGATGGCGTTTTGGTAGAAGCCGTAACCTGAAATAATGGTATTGAGTAGCACGATCACACGAGTGACGATAACCACGGTACTAGCAACTGCAAGGTTGGTACCAAGAACACACATAACTGTGATCATTGAGCCTTCATAACCACCAACACCACCAGGGGTAGGAAGAACAGCACCAATTAGGGAGCCAAGAGCTTCGGCGACCATAATTTGTGGGAAGATTTCGCCATGCCCAAGAGAAAGCGCGACGATCTCATATGTAGCAATCTCAAGGAAGTTATAAAGGAAACCCCAGATTAAAGGTTGAACAAGTAGTTTTTTATCCTTTTTGGCAGTAATGAAGTCATCGTGAAGATCGAGGAAGTACTGATTGACCTTATCAAAATCGAGAACTTTCTCTTTTTTGCCAAAAGTGACACGCCTGACAACACCATTCGTAATTGAGGTAATTTTCTTGGCAGCCCACTTGATCATTTTCTTGCTTGAAACGATGGCGGTTAGAATAGCCATGGCGGCAATAATGCCAACGCTCATAGCACCGACGGCCCAGACCATCCAGTGCGCACCATTTGGCACGCTGCCAGTGACTAGGAGGAAGATGATTGCAAGAATCGTCTGAGTCTGATTTGCGAGGATGGTTATGAAGTAGCGTAAAAGATACATGAAGCTCACCTGACCAGCGGTGGCACCATAGTTTTTTAGACGCCAGGTGATATAACCAAGACCAGAAACACCGCCGGATGGAATGGCATGATTGACGAAGTTGAGCTCAAAAGAGATACGAGCCAGCTCCCAAGTTGAAATTTTCTGGACTTCTTTTTCCTTCTTTTTACCTTCAGCTTTCTGTTTGCCAGCCATGTAAGCAAAGAAGATCTTACCAGCACAGTAGTACATGAAGAGTTGTTCTGGGATGAGCAGAACGACGATTAAAAGATTGATACTAAACTCGCCGCCTTCAATACAGTGTCCTCCAAAAATACAGTTGGCAGCAGCAGTAATTTGGTCCCAGGCGCCCCAGACAACAAAAGCCACGAGAGCGAGAGTGATTAGACTAAGAATTTTTTTAAACATATCCCTAATATTATAGCATACGATTTTGCGACACAAGTGTTTTATTGGATAGTGGTTTGTTTGGTATAATTGATATATGAAATATGTAGCAATTACAGGACGTCAACCTTTAATTTCCCTGGCCGAAATCCAGGCACTTTATGACAAAGCGGCGAGACTAGTCGGCAAGAAGCTAGTTTTCTTTGAAATTGACGAAGACGGTGAAGAAAATATATCGCCGGACATTAATCGTCTCGGTGGTAGCCTGAAACTTGGCAGGTTTTTTGATACAGATTTTAGTAAATTGGCCAAATTTTTAGCTACCGCGCATCCGGAAGGTAAAATCACTTTAGGTATTTCAGATTTTTCTAAGCAAAAAAAGTCCGGACTAGCCAAACAAAAAAGTATGGAGCTAAAACGTAGTTTAGCTAGGATGGGGCGCAGTGTAAGGGTAATCACGAGTAATGAACCGGAGATTTCTTCTGCAACCGCACATCATAATCAATTAGGTGAAAAGGCTGGGTGTTTTGAAATTTTCTTAATCGACCGCGAGATATACCTGAGTCTCGGTACACAAAATATCACTGCCTACACCGAGCGCGATCAGGCGCGACCAGCCAGAGACGCCAAAGTTGGGATGCTGCCACCAAAGCTTGCCCAGATCTTAATTAATCTATGTGGTAAATTACCGGAAGAGGCAAGAGTACTTGATCCATTTTGTGGAACTGGCGTGATACTCCAAGAAGCGGCCATCATGGGATATATACCGTATGGTACAGACCTGAATGAGCGCATGGTGGAATATTCGAAAAAGAACCTGAGCTGGCTTTTTAATGAGCGCAATCAGAAACGTTTTAAGATTCTTCCAGATCTTATTCGGAAAAAAGACCAGATTCTTGAGGCGATTTCAGTGGGAGATGCCAC
Source organism: uncultured Candidatus Saccharibacteria bacterium (assembly GCA_963539995.1). Classification (GTDB taxonomy): domain Bacteria; phylum Patescibacteriota; class Saccharimonadia; order Saccharimonadales; family Saccharimonadaceae; genus Nanosyncoccus. The sequence goes on along the minus strand of CAUTNG010000004.1, from coordinate 31,147 downwards.
TAATTTTACTTGGGAGGGAGAGATTGACGCCGTAGCTTTTGAAGGTTACCTCGGTGCACCAATGTCTAAGCCGCCAGTTGATATAAAATTCAAGACTGAAAAAGCGAAGTGTAGAGAGATTGCGATTGGATTCCTAAAAAATATCACCCCGCAAATAAAATCAGGAACACCAGTAGTGATGGCACTTCCAGCCTGGCTGAGAGAGAATGGCAAATACGCCGGACTAAACATTCTTGACGAAATTCAAGAGATGGGATATAATTTTGAAAAGTTTCAAGACTTGAGTCAATCGGATTTACTCTACTATCGGGAAGGTCAGATTGTGGCTCGAGAAATAATAGTAATAAGGAAAAGATAGGCTAAAATATGTCACATGTTAAAGCTGGTGGAACCGCGAAGAATGTCCACAATAACGCTGGCCAACGCCTTGGTGTAAAACGCTTTGGTGGTCAAAAAGTACGCTGTGGTGAAGTTTTGGTTCGCCAAACTGGTAGCACTAAAATTGCCGGTGAAGGTACTTACATCTCCCGCAACTTCACTATTCACGCTGCAAAAGATGGTGTAGTCACTTTTGTGAAGACTAAGAAAACTCATTTCTCTGGTCGTTCATTACCACGTGTTCGCGTAGAAGTTCGCTAAGAAGTTAAGTAAAATAGGTCCCGCGAAGGACCTATTTTTTATGCTAAAATGAGTCTATGAATATATTGATCGTGGGCAATATAATTAAAGATATTTACCTTGATTTTGAAGCAAATTTATTTGAGACGGACCGGAATCAGCAAAAAGTTTTGGAAACCACGCTTGATGAGGAATCACTTTTCTATAAAAACCACATGACGGTGCGAAGCGGGGCAAGTATTGCGGAAGAGGTTTTTTGGAACTTTAGAATTCAAACTGAATTCGCCGGAGATGTGGCTGATACTCGATATATCATAAAGAGCGGGGGGTCAGTCAAATATCTAACCTCTAAATATGCCAAACCTAGTGTATTTTTAAAGCCTGAGACTACACCGGATTGGCTATTTATTGACCGCTCGGCCAGATTAAATACGTCAAACCTAAAACAAATACTAGCCTGGCTAAAAATGAATCCTAGTGTTAAGGTAGCGATTTTTACAGGAGTTAAATTAGAGAAGCTTCTAGCTAGACGTGACGATTTTAGCGCCCATCAACTACTCGGCGAATTAGTACAACGTGCAAATATTTTATTCTTTAGTGGACAGACGCTTGATGAATTGAAAACACCGGGAGAAACAAGACCAGAGCTCGTGGTTCGGGTGATACCTGAATTAATTGAGTCGGAGGTGCTCAATCCACTGAATGAAAATATCTTGAAATTTGGGAGAGACAAATCTCAGGTTATGAGACTCGAGATAAGTCAGAAACATTTTTTCACACACTTATCAATTTATTCCGGAGCGGTGGCCACAATTTTAGCCGCGCTTTCGACCGGCTGGAATCTTGAACGAGCAATGCGTTTTGCAAAACTGAATCTCCAGTATGCTAGTTTGGGAAAAACCTTAAATCTCGATCAATTGTATAAGAAATTGCAGAGATCTCTGAAAAGAGAAGATGAATTAACGCTACTTGCAAAATCGTTATCGGCTGATGGGCGAGGAATCTTAGCGATTGACGAATCGAAAAAGACTATGAGCAAGAAACTTCTGAAGTTAGATCTTCCTGATTCAATGGCGACGAGCAAAAAATATCGTGAGATTTTGGTGACAACTCCAAATTTGGCAAAGTTTTTGAACGGGGTAATCTTGTCACAAGAAACTATCCTGCAGAAGCTACCGAACGGACAGACTATCCCGAAATTCTTAACTGCACAAGGGGTATTACCTGGAGTGAAGGCTGACCTTGGACTTATTGAAATTCCTGATTTCAAGAATCAATTCAGTACGCGTGGACTTGATGACTTAGAATGTAGGGCAAAAAGTTATTTTGAGCAGGGATTGCGTTTTGCGAAATGGCGTACGATTTTTCAGACAAATAACGGCGAAGAAGTGCCGGATGCGGTGGTTGAACAAAACACAAGTGATTTAGTGAAGTATGCCGAAATTATATTAGACCACAGGATGATACCGATTGTGGAGCCAGAAGTTTTATTTAATGAAGATACAAAAATATCACAGTATTTTTTGAATACCAAGAAGGTCTTAGTGGCATTATTCTCTAAATTTAAAAATTCAGGTATTGATATTAAAAATGTGATTCTAAAAATCAACATGATTTATGATAAAACAAACTTGCCTTCCGAAACTGGAAAATATACAATGCAGCTTTTGAAGGAGGCTGTGCCGGCAGAAATTGGTGGAGTAGTTTTTCTTTCTGGTGGACAGACTCCAAAGCAGGCCACGGAGAATTTGCGCGAAATCATGAGATTGAATCATGGGCATTTTCACTTATCATTCTCTTTTGGTCGAGCACTGGCCGACCCAGCACTAGCAGCGTGGAAGTGTGATGATAGAAATATTCAGGATGCCAAGGCAATCCTTAATTCGAGATTGCAAGAAACTTGTGAAGCAATGAAATAAGAGATTTTCAAATTTAGAGCTAGGAATTCGAGCTAGGAATTCTTAAGAAATTAAGAATTCTTAAGAGCCTCACGGAGGAATTTACCAGTTGGCGTGTCGTCGCGCTTAGCTAGTTGTTCTGGCGTACCCTCGGCGATTACTAAGCCACCGTGCTGACCACCTTCTGGACCCATATCAATTACCCAGTCGGCAGATTTAATCACATGTAGATTGTGTTCGATAATAATCATAGTATTACCACCGTCAACTAGACGGCTAAGAATTTGCAAGAGACGTTTAACGTCATCAGTGTGCAAACCAGTGGTTGGCTCATCGAGGATGTAGAGAGTTTTACCAGTGCTGCGACGAGAGAGCTCAGTGGCAATTTTAATACGCTGCGCCTCACCACCAGAGAAGGTTGTAGCGGACTGGCCGAGACGAATGTAGCCTAGACCGACCTCCTGGATGGTTTTTAATTTATTCACGATGGCTGGAATATTTTCAAAAAACTCGACCGCTTCATCGATGGTCATATTGAGAACGTCGGAAATATCTTTACCTTTATATTTGACTTCAAGTGCTTCACGATTATAACGTTTGCCATGACAGGTTGGACAGGTAACATAGACGTCTGGTAAAAAATGCATCTCGATTTTATTGACACCATCACCCTGACAGGTTTCACAGCGTCCACCTTTGACGTTAAAACTAAAACGTCCAGCTTTGTAGCCGCGAATTTCAGCTTCAGGTTGGGCGGCAAAAAGTTCACGGATGGCAGTGAAGACTCCAGTGTAGGTGGCTGGGTTTGAGCGAGGGGTGCGACCGATTGGACTCTGGTCGATCACAATACATTTATCTAGATTTTCAATACCATCAATGCGGGTATGCTCACCTGGTACGGTCTGCGCACGATGGAGTCTGGCGAGTAGTTCATTGGCGAGAATTTCATTTACGAGAGTGGATTTACCAGAACCGGAAACCCCAGAAACTACAGTCATCACGCCAAGTGGAAAATGCACATCAATATTTTTAAGGTTGTTTTCCCTAGCACCCACTACAACGAGTTCCTTGCCGACTTTTGGTTGACGACGTTTTTTCGGTACACTAATTTTCTTTTTACCACTGAGATATTGGCCGGTCAAAGAGTTTTGATCCTGCATGATCTCCTCTGGTGTACCAGCCACAACAACATTACCGCCACGCGAACCAGCGCCTGGACCAATATCGATGAGATAGTCTGAATTCAACATTGTATCCTCGTCATGCTCGACTACTAACACGGTATTTTTAAGATCGCGAAGATGCTTCAAAGTGGCGATCAATTTATCATTATCTCGCTGATGAAGACCAATTGACGGTTCATCGAGTACATACAATACGCCTTGCAAGCCAGAACCGATTTGAGTAGCTAGACGAATACGCTGTGCTTCACCACCGGAAAGCGTGTTGGCAGAGCGACCGAGTTCAAGATAACCAAGGCCAACGTCCTGCATAAATTTCACACGTTCTTTAATGACTTTGAGGATTGGTTTTGCAATGAGGGCTTCGGCCTCCGAAAAACCAAGATCCTGAGAAAGCACTTCAATTGTTGAGTCAACGTCAAGATTACACATATCGACAATATTCAGGCCATGAATAGTGATAGCAAGCACTACTGGTTTTAACCTGGCGCCGTGACAAGTCTGACACTCGCGTACACGCATAAAACGTTCAATATCTTTGCGCATAAAATCAGAATCGGTTTCACGATGACGACGTTCAAGAGTTGGAATCACACCTTCATACACTGATTCATAAGTTGCACCTTCCTGCCACTTGCCGGAACCAGAAATTTTAATCTGGTATTTTTCGTCTCCTGTGCCATAGAGAATGAGATGTTTCTGAGCTTCAGTGAGTTCGCCAATCGGAGTATGAACAGAGAAACCGTGTCGATTAGCAACGGCAGTAAGGCGTTTTAGCCACCAAGAATCACTCTGGACGCGATTGAAAGGACGAATGCCACCTTCGGCGATCGTGAGATTATTATTGAAAACGAGATTAGGGTCAATTTCCATGCGGGTACCGAGACCAGTACAGGTTGGACAGGCGCCTTGTGGGGCGTTGAAGGAGAACAGTCTTGGTTCAAGTTCTGGGATTAATTCATCTGGATGGACTGGACAGGCGTAACGCTGAGAGTAGGTGAGGACCTCCGTATTTTGAGTACCCAGAGATTTACCTTCGATGGTTGAGCTATTGTCGTTAATCTTGAGAAGTTGAATAATTCCCTGACCAAGATCTAGGGCCTGCTCAATCGAGCTGGAAATACGAGAATAAAGTTCAGTACTAAGGATAAAACGGTCGACGACTAGTTCGATGTTGTGACGCTCCTGTTTTTCAAGTTCTGGAAACTCATCAAGTGCATAAACAATGCCATCAACACGCACACGAGAAAAGCCTTTTTGGAGATATTGCTCAGAAATATGTTGGAACTCACCTTTTTTCTGCTGGACTAGAGGAGCGAGTAGCATTAATTTGGAGCCAAGCGGCAGTTTCATGACTTCATTAACGATATCCTCAACCGAACGACGGGAAACTTCACGGTGGCAGATTGGACAATGTGGTACGCCAACACGCGCAAAGAGGAGACGAAGATAATCGTAAACCTCAGTGACGGTAGCAACGGTGGAACGAGGGTTCCTTGAGGTGGATTTTTGGTCGATAGAAATAGCTGGAGAGAGGCCGGTGATGGTGTCAAAATCTGGCTTATCCATCACACCGAGAAACATCCTGGCGTAAGAGGAGAGAGACTCGACATAACGCCTTTGACCTTCGGCATAGATGGTATCAAAGGCGAGGCTGGATTTACCAGAACCGGAAAGACCAGTGATGACGACAAGCTTATCGCGTGGAATGTCGAGGTCGATATTTTTAAGGTTGTGCTGCCTAGCTCCGCGCACCTTAATGCAGTTATCGGCGGATCCGCCCTGCATTTTGATTCCCCCTTCAGACAATAAACCCTTATGCTCTTCGTTCATCATTCCCCTTTCTAAAATTAGCCTCTCTCAAAGTTTTTTCTTGAAGTTATTATTTTCAAAGTTAATATCTCAAAGTTGGTATATTCTAGCATATTTTGGCCAAAAAAGCCAGCGGTGGGGCGAGGAGCTTTTGGCTGAGTCTAAAATATAATCTGAGCTGTAACCAAATAAAAAAAGACCCTCCGGGGAGGGTCTTTTATTCTAGTGCCAGGTGTCAATTAAAAATCTGCATCCTTGAACGGATCCTTTTTCAGTGAGATCTTTTCGAGATCCAAATACGGAACTACCGTCTTCTTGAATTCAGAGTCGAAGGAAAGCGGCAGAAAGAGCGGGTTGCTGTTGAAGAAATAGAATGCCTGGTTTTTATAATCCAGAAGGAACGGGAAATATTCATTGCCCGAACCGCCCTTGGCCAGATATTTTTCATTGGCATCCCCAGGTATATTATGATAATCAAACGTCCTTGACCATCTCGCCAGATTCTTTGTCTTCGAGCTTGAAGCATTTTTTAATGCGTCGTAACTCGTAAACTTGTAATCCGGCTTACCTGTAGTGACAACGACTTCAGTGAGTTCATAAGCGTCATCCAAAATATAAGGCTGACGACTGAAGGACAGACCGACAATGGTGTCGTTTAGGAATCTGAGACCAAAACAAATGTTCTGATCATCATTATTGAAGATCTGAACCTCGCGCACTCCATAATCGTTGAGATAGCCCTGAAGCGAGAGCTTGTATCTCGTAGAGCCATCATTCGAGCTATACGGAGTGACATAATCGTCCAGCCTGACTCCTGACTCTTTTCTGGCAGCTTTACTACTACCAAAAGGTGCCGGCAAGTCCACACGACTCTCAGATGTAGCGTCGTCGGTGTTCCCTGTGGTGATATTACCACAGCCGGTTGCAAGTGTTGCAGCGAGCGCCATTGTCACAAGTGCCAAATACAGTTTCTTCATGAAGTTACCCCCTTACAAGAATAGGACTAGAATTAAAAAGTACTCTAGTCGTTTGATTAGTTATATATATTATAACATAATTATTTAATTATACAAGTATGACGCCTGAATTAACATCTCAAGTGCAACACTGGTCTTTAAGGATCCGACTGCGTATTCTTTATTTTATAAGCTAATTTTAAAATCTACATATTTGTCAACAAATGCTTCTTCGATTGTCTTGCCGGTTTTTTCAAGGTACTTCTTGACGAGATAGAAGCCAAGAGAGTAGCCAGACCAACGCGGCAGCTTGTTGTTGCCAGTGAAGAAGATCTCATAGTAATCGTATTCGTTGGAGTCTAGCCTATCACGAACCTGATCTAAGATTTTTTCGTTTTCTTCGTCAGAGCGTTCAAGGATTGTTTTAATAAAAATTGTTCTCTCGTTTCTATTTTTTATGAATTCCGCCTCAAAGTAAGTCGCGATACCTTCACTAATTATACGGTCAAATAGTGAGGTCATCCATTCATTATTTTTACCCCAGCGCGCCGCATGACAGAGTTCATGGACTAACATTTCGGAAATTAGATATTCAGTGGCCTTTTCTTGATTCATGGCAAACTCAATGAAATCAGCGGTTATTGTAAGTCCGCCCACGCCATCTTCTGGAATTAGAAGATCATATAGTCGGTTGGTAACCAAAACGTCAATATCCCAGTCTATTTTAAGTTTCGGGAAAACATATTCCTCGGCTACTTTTACTGCTTTTTCTATCATCTCTTTCTTATCGGAGAGATTTCCGTTGGCTCCGGTGAGTAAAATATTTATCTTATTCATTGCAATTATTATAATATATTTTACATTAAAACACTGGCCACCATCTATCTTTAGAAATTTATCGTGAGGACTTTATTTCATGATATTTAATTGAATAGTAGCATAGTTTTGGATATTTTATTTATTGCTATAATAGAGTCATGAATTCACGTTTTGATCCGGACCAGGCAGCATACTACCAGGCAAATGGCGGGAGGAGGTCTGATTTTGACAGAGAAAGTGAGCCGGATTTTTTCTTTTATGATCTCGAGACGTCGGGGATTAATCCGCGGGAAGATCGAATTATGCAATTTGCGGGACAGCGCACAAGTTTCAATTTGGAACCAGTTGGCGAACCTGTGAATCTTTTGATTAAATTAAATGACGATACTTTACCTAGTCCAGATGCGATTATGGTGACTCATATTTTGCCACAGGAGACGGTCGCTTCGGGTCTTTCTGAAGCGGAATTTTGCAAAGTAGTCTCAGAGGAGATTTTCACACCAAACACGATTGTCTGTGGCTATAACTCAGTGCGTTTTGATGATGAGCATATGCGATATTTGTTCTGGCGGAATTTCTATGATCCATACGAGTGGCAGTGGAAAGGTGGGCGTAGCCGTTGGGATCTTCTCGACGTGGTGAGAATGGTGCGGGCTTTAAGGCCGGAAGGTATTGTTTGGCCAGTCAAAATTGATTCTGAAACCGGAACAAAAAAAGCGGTAAATAAGCTAGAACTCCTCTCGAAATTAAATAAAATTACTCACGAAAAGGCCCACGATGCACTTTCGGATGTGGAGGCCCTAATTTCACTCGCTAGACTACTACGTGATAAGCAGCCGCAGATTTTTAATTACCTTTTGAAAATGCGCGATAAAAAAGCGGTGCAGAAACTAGTAAACCTGCAAAACCCTGAGCCATTTGTTTATACCTCTGGCCGCTATAGTTCAGACTTTTTGAATACGTCTGTTGCTTTTCCGCTGGCGCCCAGTAAGAACGGTAATATTTTGGTCTTTAATTTAAGATATAACCTCGAGGAATTGCTGGAGGCAGAAAAGAATTTTGTGCCAGAGACTAAAATCAGTCGCGCCGGTAAGGAATATCAGACCTGGTTTGATTTCGGTGAGGCGGTGAAGGAATTATGTTTTAATAAATGTCCGGCGGTGGCCCCGATCTCTGTCCTTGACGCAGTGTCGGAGGAGGCGTCAAGCGATCCTGTGGCACCACACCCTCGGGGGACTTCCGGTTGGGAGAAAATTGGCTTAACAAAAGAATTGATACAAAAGAACTTGCGGATTTTATTAGCACATCCTGATTTTGCCGAGCGGATGCGTAGTTTATACGAAAAGAAGAGTGATTTTCCAAAATCTCTTGACGTGGAGGCGGGATTATACGATGGCTTTTTGCCAGATGGAGATAGACGGATTTGCCGCAAGATTCAAGCGTCTGATATTAATGACCTAAGCGACCTTCACCCCGAGTTTGTCGATGAGCGACTACCGAAACTATTTTTACATTATAAAGGCCGCAATTTTAAGGAATCGTTATCGGCTGCAGAACTTTCACTCTGGGAAGCAGACCGCCTGGAGCGGATCAAAAAACAAAGTGGACGCTTCTTTGCTAGCCTAAATAGCTTAGAGAATCTAGCAAAAAACGGGCAAAAAACGGCCGATGGAAGGCCGATCGATCCGAAGATTTTAGAGAAGCTACGCGAGTGGTATAGGATAATTAGCGAAAAGACGAGTGTATAAAAAGGTGAAGCCCCACCGAAGTGGGGCTTTTTGTGAAGAGAGAAAATTACTTTACTTCACGACCTGAAGCGTGACGTCCAGTCTTTCTAGACTGAATATCTACGACATTAGATCCTTCACCTTTTTCGACTTTTCTGCACTTACGTACTTTTCTTCCAAGATATTCATCTATCGGAAGAATAATGTAAGTACCCGATCTGTCGATCTGATAGTGATGTTTGTTGAACTTTGCGAATCTCTCCATAATGAACATCTTCAAAGATGATCCATAGAGATATAACTGCCCCATGATGGAACGAGTCAGAAACGCAACTATGAGGACCAGAAAGATCCATATGCAAACCACGGACCAGCCTAAGGACATAACAGACGGTAGTCTGTATGCGTCCCAGTATCTCATCCAACCGAGTATTGCGATGACAGTGTTCGCCAGCAAAATTGCATGGCTAAAACGTCTGCGCAATGCCTGCGGAAAGCGCGCTCTGTATCTCATCTCAAGTCTTCTCGGCTCTCCCACGATGACCGGTTTACCGGTGCAATCAAAGAAGCCAAAAAGGAACGGAAGCAGAAGCAACCAAATAGCAACAAACTTGTTAAAACTAGAAGCAAACATAATTTTTCCCCCTTTGTTTGAGAATAACACTTCCTGTGAGCACTCGTCACAGGATGGCTTTATTATATAATACTTCTGCTTTTTTGTCAATAGGCTTATGTTAAAAATACTCCTGGGATCTCCAGGAGTATTTCTTCTAAGCGCCAGGGCCGTTAATTTCGGCTTGAATTTTCTGATATTTATTATAGAGCTTACTGTATTCAGAGTTTAGAGTTTTATATTCATCGGTTACACTGATTGGGAGGATGATGAATTTGAGAGGGGAGTTTTTGGCGCCACAGATTTCACGATCATTACCATAAGCAAGCGCACCCGGGATGTCGACTTCACGTACTGCGCCGATTTTCATGCCCTTAATTCCCTCTGACCAACCGGCGATGAGGCTGGCTGGATTGGTGACGGCGAGAGGTTCTTTGAGCGTGGTCGGCTTCTTTGGGTCATCAAAAGATGAGTCGAAGACAGATTCATCTGGGCACCAACCGATGTAGTAAGTGTAGTAAGACTTGGTGGCATCGGTAATCTCAGCGCCATCGCTGGACTTGAGATCATAAACCTTAAGGCCGGCGTTTTGGACGGATTCAGCATTATAGGCTTTGACTTTGCTTCTGAAAGAGTTGAGAGTATTAAAATACTGCTTTGACATCTTCTCGGAAGCGGTTTTTAATTGTTTTTGCTTTTCAGTTAATTCCTTAGTCACGGCGGCAAGCTCTTCTTTTTTAACGGAGCTAGTGGCCTTATTTTTCTCGCCATTTAATACAATTAAAGCATAGATGGCGATGGTTGAAGCAAAGAGCAATACGGCAATAATACCGATGACAATGCGCTGGCTTAGGCTGGTTTTAAGTTCTTTTTCTTGCATATACCTCCTTGGAAAAAGTCTGGACGTAGGATTAGATGATCTCTGCGCCAAGTTCTGTAATATTTTGTGCGATTTGCTTCATTATATCAGAGATTTCGTCCGCACTCATAGTTTTTACGGTGCTGGCGAAGCTGAGATGGAAGCTACAGTTTCTGGTTTCACTATTTTCGGTCTGACGATAAATAGAAACTGGCTCGATTTCGTAGACAAAATTGTCACGCTTCAAGGCTTTTTCGATTGTCTGATTTAGAGTTGCAAACGAGACTTGATCGGGTGTTTCTACGGTAAGATCGCGGGTAACGGATGGGAAGCGACTGATTTTTTGTGCGCCACGAAGGATTGGAGTGAGAGAGAGTAATGGGGCGAGGTTGATTTCGAGGGCGGCGATATTTTTTAGCTTCATACCTTTTAAGACAGTGTGCTTTATTTCACCAAGGGCGCCAACCACGGTTTGGCCGACTTTAATATCGACAGAGTGGAGTGGTTCGAAATATGGATATTGAGCGGATTTAAACTCAGTGAATTTAAAATCAAATCCGAGGCGGCGACCGAGAGTCTCACAAATCTGTTTGATTTGGTAATAATCACCTTCAAGACAGATGGCGAGGTGCGACTCTAGACTTGGCGTCTGGTCAGACTGCATACCAAAGCTCTTCTTGGCGACCTGATTCATCTCATAGAGTACAAAATCCTTAAAGCCGGCCTTCTGATTTTCATAGGTTTTTTCAAGCAGGCTTGGGACGATGGACTGACGGAAGCACTGGAGCTCTGGTGAAATCGAATTAACAATTTCATAACTGTCTTCGATGCTTTCACCAACTTTTTGTTGAAGGGATTTTGAGACGAAGCTATAAGTTAGGAGTTCATTAGCACCAATGACATCGGATAGGATACTGCGGATCTCGGACTTGAGCGCGAAAAGTGGATTTTTTGGACTACCCTTGAACGATCGAGTTGGCAAGGTTTTTGGAATATTATCAAAACCAGTGAGGCGACCCATCTCTTCATAAATATCTTCCTTAATATGAATATCGGTGCGCCAGAGTGGAGCCTGAACAACAAGTTGTTCGGCGTTGGTGTCGACGATAAATCCGACATTCTCGAGTGTCTGTTTTACTTCGGTGACAGTGAAATTTGCACCGAGAGTTTGATTGAGATCAGAAAGGGAGATGACGATGAGAGACTTGTCGGAATTAGGCTGATTTTCGACCGAGTTTTGGTCCGTAAAGGTAACTTGGTCCAGATTTTTGACACCGAGCTTTTCAAGGCAAAGCTCAAGAGCTGGAACGGTGCCAAAAGCTGGCTGACCCTTCGTGAAACGTGTGATGGCTTCAGAGAAAATACCATGGGCCATCTGGGTTTTGCGAAGATTATAGAGACTAAAGGTGGCTGACTCAAGCAAAATACGCTTTGTATTCTCGTCAATCTCAGTATTTTTGCCACCCATAGCGCCAGCAAGCGCAACTGGAATGTCGTTCGAGGTGATCACAATATCATTTTCATTTAGATCGACAACCGTATCATCAAGAAGGGTAAGTTTTTCACCATCCTTAGCACGGCGAACTAGAATTTTTGGCTGATCGCTGCCGCCAACGGCAATGAATTTATCATAATCGAAAGCGTGAAGCGGCTGACCGGTTTCAAGCATGGTGAGATTGGTGGCGTCAACAATTTGGTAGACTGGACGCATACCCGCTTTGTAGAGGAAAATACTATCTTTGGTGAGTGGACGATTATCTGGAACCTCTGGGGTAGGTTCTTTAATAAAATCTGATTGTCCTAAAACAACACAGGAATAACGTGGACAGAGTTTTGGATCGGTAATTTCGATAGATAACTCGTTATTTTTGCGAGTAAAGACCTCTGTTTGAGACCTAAAGTCACCTTGATAGATCTTTGGCTCATCAAATTTCTGACCGAGAATACCAGCTACTTCCCTAGCAAAACCAATAATACCAAAGGTGTCAGGGCGATGGGTAAGAGATTTATTTTCAATATCAATAATTAAATCATCTAGGCCAAAGACACTGGAGAAGGTATCGCCAGGGTTGGCGAGATCTGGCGCGATTTCGGCAATATATTTGTGTTCATTACCAAAACCCAATTCATCAGGACCGGCGATCATACCGTAGCTTTCATAGCCACGAAGTTTGCGGACGGAAAGCTGGAAATTTTCGGTGCCAAAAGTGGACGGAACGATGGCGCCAGGAGCAAGCCAGGCCACCAGAATGCCAGCGCGGACATTTGGCGCACCGCAGACAACCTGAATCAGGCCGCTTTCCAGCGTACTAAACTCAGAATTGCGAATACCGGCGTCAATTTCACAGAGATGAAGATGAGTACCTTCAATATCGGTGCATTTGACTACTTTTGCGATATAGATATTTTGGTATTTTTCCGCTAAAGATTCAGTGCCTTCAACTTCGACCAGGCGAGAGCCAATCAACTTCATGAGGTCGGAATTTGAGAGTGAATCTGGGATATTAACATAGCGTTTAATGGCGTTTAGCGAAATGAGCATTAGAATTCCTCCAAGAAATTAAGTTTACCAGATTCAAAGAAGCGGATATCGTCAAGTTGATACTTGAGAATGACTAAACGATCAATGCCGCCACCCCAAGCAAACCCCTTGTAGACAGCAGGGTCGATGCCAGCGGTCTTGAGGACATTAGGATGAATCATGCCGCAGCCCATCATTTCAAGCCAGCCATCACCTTTGCCGCCGAGAGCTTTTGGTTTTTCGATTTGAAACTCAAGAGATGGCTCAGTGAATGGGAAATAACCTGGCTGAGTTTTTGTGTTAAGAGATTGGCCATAATAGGTCTCAAAGAAATTTTTGAGCACACCAAGCATTTGTCCCATTGTGGCGGTTTTTGAGACAAAGACACCTTCACATTGATAAAAAGTATGTTCATGAGTAGCATCGACATCTTCGTTGCGGAAGACACGACCAGGAATCACTACGGCAATTTGACCATCCTGTTCGAGCTGGTCAAGACGAGAAGTGAGAGCGCGATATTGCATTGTGGAGGTGTGGGCTGGAGGAATGAAGCCTTCCTTGGTACGGAAGGTATCATAGCCGTCACGGGCAGGGTGACCTTCAGGGAAGTTGAGTGACTCAAACATATGAAATTCATCGTCAAGCTGAGTGGACTCCATGACCTCGAATCCCATATTAGAATATATATCTATTACTTTGTCAAGCTCAACCATGAGTGGGTGCTTGCTGCCATGCCTTTTTGGTTTAACCTCGACATTCTCTGCCATTGGGGACGTGAGATCAATCGGTTTAATGTCGACTGCTTCAAGTCTGGCCTCTTCTGCCTCGATTTCAGCAAGGATGGCCAGCTTTTTGCGGTTAATTTCCTGACCAAAAGCCTTACGCTCCTCTTGTGGGAGGTCTTTGATTTTACTATATTCAAGGCTTAGGTCTTTTAATGCCTGTTTTAAGTCTGTAAGTTTCATATTCCCTTCTATTATAACCTGTTTTACGGGAATCAGAGTAAAAAACTGGCTAGACTAGATGACAACAATGAGGATGAGCGAGAGGATGGCAAGACCAATCAGAACAAGCCAAAACCAGCCATAGCGACCAGTGGTCTTGGAGCCTTCTAGATAATCAGAATCGTTCACGAGATCTGGATCGGAACCCTTGGCCGTTTGCTCCGCCTTAATTTTTAAGTCTGCAGCAATGCGACGACTTAATTCTGTATTTCTTTCCTGTTCTTTATGAACGATGACTCCCATCCTATACCTTTCATTTTGATTTAAACTTTAAGTATTTTACCACAGATGTGATATAATTTTCTCAATATTATTTAAGGAGGTATAATGGCAACAAGTAAGTCCAAGAAGGCTAAAAAGTCTGCTGACAAGCCAAAAAATACTAACAAGAAGGCTGAAGTTACCGTCGTCGAAGAAGTAGTGACCGTAGCTGAAAATGCCGAACCAGAAACAACTGTAATTGAAGAAGTCAAGACTGAAGAAGTCAAAACCTTCGGAGCCAAGGAATGCAAGAGCTGCAAGAATGGCAAATGCATTTTTGCTGGTTTCTTTGCCAAAAAAGGCGATCCAAACGAAAATATCTTAACTATCTTTAAATCACCAAAGATCTGGGGCGCTGTAGCCGGTGAATTACTTGGGACCATGTTCCTCACTATGCTACTTTTGACTCTTGGTATTTATCAACCACTTTATGTGCTCTTTGGCGTGATTGGTGTAACTCTTGCAGTTTTCTCACTTTCAGGCGCACAACTTAACCCTGCAATTACCGCTGGTATGATGGCAACTCGTCGCATTTCAGCTATCCGTGGTGTACTTTACATGGTCGCTCAGGTGATCGGTGCATGGCTCGGCCTTATCATCATCAATGCCTTCCGCATGGCTGGTGAAACTAAGGTTGACCTACCTGCATTGAACCCTGTTGAGGCAAGCGCAATGTGGTCACTTGCTGCCATTGAGTTCCTTGGTGTATTCACCTTTGCTTTCTTCTTCAACCGTGCACAGGAATACAAAACTCGCCGCAACGCATTCACCTACGCCGCAATCATCGGTGGTGGTATGACCCTTGCAGTTCTCTTTGCAATCGTCATTTCAAGCAACTTCCTCAAGATTTCTAACAACTTTATCTTGAACCCAGCTATTGCGATTATGTACCAGATTTTCCCAACTTCTGCTGAGAACTTTGGTGCTTTGATTAGCAAGGTTGGTCTTGAAATTCTCGTCTACATTCTCACCCCAGTAATTGCTGGTATTCTAGCATTCTTCCTCGGTGATGTTGCAACTGCATTGTCTGACGATAATGAAGCTTGCTGCGATGATGATTGCTGCAAGGACGACTGCTGCTGCAAAGACTACTGCGACACTAAGTGTTGCGATGACAAATGCTGCGACACCAAGTGCTGCAAATAAGCAAACTTGACTTCATAAAAAATAGCCCCGCGGGGCTATTTTTTTGTAAGCTATTTTTTATAAATATTAGTCTTTTGGAAAGAGTGGAGTCTTTGGCGGAAGGATCTCGCCACTACCAGCAAAGATCTGCTCAACCGTTTCTGTGATTGGGAGAAATGGCTTGAGGTGATGGTTAGCAATCAAGAGTTCTTCGACGAGATTAGTTAGAATAACTTTAGCTTCTGCCTTATCGGTCTTGGCGATTTGCCATGGCTTCTGCTCTTCGATGTGGCGGTTAACGTCTTGCACCATGCTCCAAGCAAAGTTAATGGCATTAGTAAACTCAAACTGATCCATCAGATCCACATAAGCACCATTTAGGTTAGGGTGAAAATCGATTTTTGGGGCACCATTTTTCTGGCAGAGCACCGAAAGACGCTGGACAAGGTTACCATAATCATTGGCAAGCTCATTGCGATAGGCGTTCTCAAATTTCTCCCAGGTGAAGTCGGCATCGAGGAAGGTATCTACGTGTTTTGAGAAATAATAACGGAAGGCATCAATACCGTGTTTTTCGAGAACCTCGACTGGATCGATGACATTGCCGAGGGATTTACTAATTTTTTGACCATCAGTCAGAATAAAACCGTGAGAGAGGATAGTTTTCGGTAGCGGAAGACCGAGGCCTAGTAAGATGGCAGGCCATAAGATCGCGTGGAAGCGTAAAATATCTTTACCAACAACCTGGAGATCAGCTGGCCAAAAATCAGAAATATCCTGATCAGGGTAACCAAGCACTGTTATATAGTTTGTGAGAGCGTCCATCCAGACATACATGACCTGAGACTCATCACCTGGAACTGGAATACCCCAAGTGAGATGAGTGACTGGACGTGAGATTGAGACGTCAGGAGTATCTTCAAGTAGCCTCAAAATCTCGTTTTTTCGAAATTCTGGTAAAATTTGCATCTCATTATTTTCGATAGCCTCGCGGATCTGATCCTTAAAGTCCGAGACGCGGAAATAATAATTAGACTCTGTAAGGTGCTGGTATGGCGTCTGATGATCTGGACATGAACCCTGATTTTCGTCGTATTCTTTTTGAGTGACAAATCTTTCACAACCTTCACAATACCAACCGTTGTAGCTGGCAGAGTAAATATGTTTTTCTAGGCGTTGCCAGATCTCTTGCACGCGCTTGATATGATCTTCGTCGGTTGTACGAATAAAATCAGTGTAGCCGATATTGAATTTGGCGAGAAAGTCACGGAACTTCTGTGAATTCTGGTCAACATATTGCTTAATGTCAATATTAGAGCTTTGGGCCTTCTTTTCAATCTTATTACCATGCTCGTCTGTGCCGGCCTGAAAGCGAACTTTCGCACCTTGCATGGTTTTATAGCGAGCAAAAATATCAGCCAGTAGATAATCTTCCGCATGTCCGATATGTGGCGCGCCGTTGACATACGGAATGGCAGTCGTGATATAAGTTTTTTGAGACATGCGATTCCTTTATTTTTATCAATAATCAGAATTATTATACTACAAAAGAGTCGCTAAAGTGAGGCTGGCGTTTATTCAACCGTCGAGCAAGAGAGACCGGTTTGATTCTCGGCGATAAGGAGACTATTTAGATCATGTCCCGTAGCAGAATTTAGCTCAGCTATGCCTTTAATATAAGAATCAAGGTTTTCGGTGGTAATTTTAGTGATTTTCTTTAACTGATTGACATTGACAACGGTGATCGTGTTGGCGTTGGAGTTATTTGAATCAATAGATGTTTTTGCAGTAGTGGCAGCCTCAGCGCTATTGAATTGATAGACGTAATTTTCACTGATTGATTCTAGGTTGTCATTTTTGAATTCAAATTGACGTTCAAAGTTTCCGTAAGCGGCGCCAATCTCTGCAGTTTCATTGGTCGAAAGTGGACGGACACAAGTGAGGGATTTTGATTCAGCCTGAGCAACTTTATTTTTCCCAGAGGCTTCAGCGGGAGCCTTCTTTGGTGAGCTGAGCATAATAATAGCAAAGATGATGCCAGTAATAACAAAGAGACCACCGACGATAATCGCAAGGATGGCAGTACTGGAGAGTTTAATTTTCGGCTTATTCTGATTCTTGGCCTGCTTAGCGGCTTCTTCGGCCTGTTTCTTCTCAACATCAGCATAAGAAACAGCACTTCCGATCGAGCCTGGAACTGGAGCGGCAGCAGTGAGTGGCTTATCCTCATCTTCTTCCTCATCCGACTCGGTGGCTTCTTGCGTTGGAGTAGCTGAGGCTTGTGTGGTAGGAGCCTGGTCAAATGAATTATCGGTTAAGCTTGTGGCATTCAAATCCGAACCTTGCATGGAGGCAGAAACCGTGGCGGTTTGTGCGAGGTTTTCAGACGGAGAAAATTGTGGGCGATCAGAGATATTAGAGTCGGAGGAGGTGCTAGAAGTACCGGAAGTTGAGGTGTTAGCAGGGGCACCTGTCGAACCGAGTGTAGTGTCATTTTCTGGTCGATAGTTATTTAGCTCACTCATGAGGCTATTAAGTTCAGAACCGCCCATCGCAGAATCATTAGAGGCAGCTGAGGTAGTTTGGTCAGCTGAAGTAGTCGGGATAGTTGGGTCAGCAGTTGAGGTGGTTGGTGTGACTGAAGTAGCTGGGGCGGTTGGAGTGATTGGGGTGACTGGAGTGGCTGAGCTAGTTGAAGTGGCTGAGGTATCGAGACCTATTTCATTTGGTGTGTCATTTTGATTTTGAGGCTGAAAAGTTGGATCCATTTTTTTCCTTATAATTAGTTCTTTTTGCAAAAATTTTGTACGCTAAAAATTAGCATTGCGCTTATGTTTATCTTAACATAATTAGAGCAAATCATAAAGATTCTGCCAGTCAGAAAGATTGAGATCGGCTGGACGAAAGTTCTCATCAAAATTGAGCTTCCGATAAATTTCCTTAATCTGATCACGAGATTGATTAGTAATCAGAGGCAGGCAGGTGATGAGTTTTTTCCTAGGGTTGGCAAAACATTGCTTAATAAATTTAAGGACTTTCTCATCGACGATTGGTTTTTTGCGTGGCACTAGTATAACTGAGGCCGAATCAACTTTTGGAGGCGGAGTGAAGAGGCTTCGGTCGACATAAATTCCTGGAAAAACGTCGGCAAAATTCAGGACGGCAAGTGTCAGATAGGTATATTTTCCCTGACCAAGTAAAAGACGATCAGCTACTTCTTTCTGCATTAGTAAGACAATGCGTTTTGGCGCATTTTTGGCGGAAATTAAACGTTGAATGATCGGGCTAGTGATGTAGTATGGAATATTGCCAGCAACAACATAGGGTTCTTTAATGGTGTCAAGGTCAAATTGTAGAAAATCCTGGTGCTTAACTTCCAGGTTTTTACCCGGAAATGAATTAGGCAGATTTTTAGCTAGTTTTTCATCATACTCAATAGCGAGGACTTTTGGGAAACGTCGCAGGAGCGAGCTGGTTAGCGTACCAAGGCCCGGACCAATTTCGAGACAGAGCGGCTGAGATTGGTCATCAAGTGGCAACATGGCACTTTCTGCAAGCTCTTCCAGAATTGGTCGGTTCTTCAACCAGTTCTGACCTAATGACTTTTTATTCTGCAACATTTTAATCTTATCCGAATTCTTTATTACTATGTGTTATTTAGTCTTTGCCCTAAGGTTTTAATATGGGTCTTATTTTAATATCGGTCCTATTTTAATGTGGGTCTTATTTAATATGAATCTTATTTAATACCAGTGACGGGTTTGCCAGAAATTCCACGCTTGGCTCCAACCACCATAGCGGCCAGTTACGTAGCCAATCATCCAACGGATCTGAGTAACTGGGTTGGTTTGCCAGTCCGCACCAGCGCTGGCCATTTTTGAACCAGGAAGGGCCTGCGGAATACCATAGGCGCCACTTCCGGCATTTGTAGCGTCAAAACGACAGCCAGACTCACGATAGATAAGAGTGAGGGCAACATAAATATCTGCTTCGGAGACGCCGGCGGCGCGAGCGTAAGAAGCACAGGTCTCCCATTCTGGTGGGACAGATTTTTTCATACCTACAGCGGTGATGCGATCAACTGGATTTTTAATAACATTAGTACTAATAAGTTCACGAGAAACCTCTTTGCCATCTACAAAGTTAACCTGATAGACAGAAGATTTGCGACCGAGTTCACCTACTTGACGTAGATTGGTCTGGCCAGTTGGTAAAGATGTATCGCTGACGGATTTATCATTAAACGGAATATCTTCTTCGACGGTAATAGTGCGGCCGCCATTTCGGGTTAGTTGATAAACGGTGGCAACTCCCGATTCCAAAATATTCTGGTTGGAAACTAGAGATAATTCGTCGCCGTCGTAAATTGTGATACCGGCAGCCTGAGCAATCTCTTTAGGGTCGACACTGGCGGTCATGACAAACTTGCTAATTGAGCCATTCTTAATAATCACTGGGCGCGCACGATAGATATTGATGTGGAAGTTATCGGAATTTATTGACTCTGTGAGGGCCGGTTCGACATGATCAGAGGTATGATATTGTATTTTGGCACGTTCAAGAGCTTCTGCTACGGTTTTTGCGGTTGTTTTGATCGTAAGAGATTTTGCATCATCATGAAAAGTTACAAAATGCGCATCAGAAACTACGCCATTATCGGAATCTTTGGATTCGGCGTAGGTTGGGTGCATACTAAAAAATACACCGAAGAGGAGTGTTAGAACAAATATACTGGCGCTGAACCCACAGAAAAGCCTGTAGAAAAGCGGTGATTTGATTTTCATCCTAGCAATTATAGCATAACTGCATTCTTTTATGAAGAGGAACCGCTATTCGTAGTAAATTTCGGTATCGTCCTGGAAGGGGTCGGGACTATCCTCAAACGGATCAACATCATCATATTCGATGTCATCATTGAATGGGTCAAAAGAGCGATTATTATTGAGATGATCTGAATTATTTGGACCGTATGAGTCATATGAATTGTAGGACTGTGAAACATTCTGCGAGCCGTATGGGTCGTAGCCAAGCTCCATGAGAAAACGAGATGGCATATTGTAGCTTCTTTGGCCATTCGAAAAACGTGAGCCGGCATAGGTGAGAATGAGGAGTTTTCTAGCCCTGGTCATACCAACATAGGCGAGACGGCGCTCCTCCTCGATTGAATCTTCGTCATCGGAGCGAGAGCTTGGAAAAAGACCTTCTTCAAGCCCCACGAGAAAGACGGCTGGAAATTCTAGACCTTTAGCAGCGTGAATGGTCATGAGGGTAACGAAGTTGGTTGAAGTTTGCTCATCAGCAGAAGACATTAGGGTAGCCTCAGCGAGAAAATCATCAAGAGATTCGAACTCAGCAGCATTGCCGATCATAGTATTCAGGTTCTCCGCGCGCTCATCACCACTAGGTGTGCCGTCCTGAACCAACTCAGCTAGTCCAAAATAATGAATTACTTTTTCGATGATTTCGGCAGGCTTCAAAGTCATATCGAGATCACGCAAGAAATTCTGTAATCTCGCAAAATTATTCTTGGCCTTACCGGAAAGAGTGTCGAGTAGTCCAGCATCCAGGAGTGCGTTCTGTCTTCCCTGCGCCGTGGCGTCATAATTTTCAGACTGATTAAGGAAGGTGTGTATTTTTTCGAGGCTGGCCGGACCAATACCAGAAAGCACATTGCGACAGATACGATCCAGGCTGATGCGGTCATGAAAATTAACAATTAGTTTGAGAATAGCGAGGACATCCTTGACCTCTTTGCGATCATAGAAGCGTACGCCGCCGATGATTTTATATGGAATCTGGTGTGAAATGAATGCTTTTTCAATAGCGTATGACTGAGCGTTAGTGCGATAGAGGACAGCAAAATCCGAGTAGCTCGTAAAATCTTTAACCAACTCACCGTTTTGCATGACGGCCTTTGAGTTGGCTAGGAGATTGATGATTTTCATAGCGACAAAACTGGCTTCGGCGGCTTCATCCATTAACGACTGGATTTCGATTGGCTCACCTTCGCCAGAGGTAGTAAATAATTCCTTATCGGTGCGAGTTTTGTTTTGATTAATGATTTTTTGGCTGGCGGTCAGGATGTTGCCGGTGCTTCGATAATTCTGCTCCAGCTTAATCGTCTTGGCGCCTGGAAAATCGCGTTCAAAGTTTAAAATGTTCGTAAAGTCGGCACCACGCCATGAATAGATCGACTGCCAGTCGTCACCAACCACACAGATATTGCGATCTTGATTGACTAGAGCCTTAACTAGGCGATACTGGATATGGTTAGTATCCTGATACTCATCAATCAAAATATGTTCAAAACGATTCTGCCATTTCTCGCGAATTGTCTTATTATTTTCAAATAGTTTGGTCACTTCAAGTAGGAGATCATCAAAATCGAGGGCAAAAGATTCCCGCTTGAGCTTTTCGTAGCGAGCAAAAATTTTGGCAGTTTTCACCTGATTTGGATAATAAGCTTCTTCCTCATATTCCTCAGGAGTTTGACCGGTGTTTTTACAATGCGAAATAGTACTTTGTACTGATTTTGGACGAAGAGTTTTGTCGTCAATCTTCAGGTCCTTCATGGCTTGTTTGATTAGAGAAATTTGATCATCAGTATCATAGATCACGAAATTACGATCAAGCCCAGCGGCCTGATATTCGATACGCAAGATCCGCACACAAATGCCGTGGAAGGTACCCATGTAAGGCATAAAATTACGAGGAGGATTAGTGAAGCCATCACTATCAATGTCGCGGCCTGGTGTGCCGTCGGTAGCAAGCATGGCGGCATTATCGGCGAAAACATCATCCTTAAAACTCGGGGTAAGACGAGCGTCAGAGCGAGCCTGCTGCAATAAGCGCCAAAGACGATCACGCATCTCTTTTGCTGCCTTATTAGTAAAGGTCACAGCCAACATCCGGTCGCCAGGAATTCCATGAGCGATGAGATTAGCAATGCGATGAGTTAAAGTCTTAGTTTTACCAGAGCCAGCCCCAGCCAAAATCAAAACTGGTCCAGCCAATGTTTCCACTGCTTCTTTTTGAGCAGGGTTGAGTCCCTCCGTAAAAATTTCCATGTGTCAATTATAGCACTAATCCGCAAAGAGACTGAGCTGGTTGTAGGTGAGATCGATGTTGTGATTTGAAGCGGGCGCCTGAAGATTGAAGGCGACAAAAAAGAGGAAGAGGACGAGACAGAAAATCGCGAGACGACCGCCGATACTGGTATAGAAGAAGTAGCCAAAAATAAGCATAACGAGAAGGATGAGAATCGGCAGATTAATGATCAGAAAACGTACGACTGGATTATTTTGGCGGCCACTAGCTTTTGAAAAACTGATCGTAATGAGCTGATTGTAATAAACGTCGACAAGTGGAGTGAGAAAGGCTTCAAGAATGGCGGGATCGATGGTGAGGCGTTCGGCGATCATGAGCTGATCGATTTTGGCCGCAGCGGTATTTAGGATCTGAGTTTTGGGGCTTGCAAATGCAGCTTGTGTTTCAGGATTAGAATCGAGATTAGAGCTAGAGTTATAGCTAGAGCCAGAGTTGGGGTTAGAGCTAGAGTCGGTTCTAGATTTAGCCTCTAGGTTAGACTCAGCGGCAAACCTGAGGTCAAGAAATCGATTGAGTTGGCTTTCGGTGGTTTCTTGACTAATGGTCTGATCGAGGATTTCGGAAAAATAATCGTTGAGATATTTGAGCTGCATAAAAACAACACCTTCTTTTAGGTTATGTCTGGGATTCTGACTCAGGATAGATTGAAAAGAGCTTTTGAAAGATTCTGAAAAGTCTTCAGCTTTACTGGAGCTGCCATAGTATTTTTCCGTGGCGGCACGACGCATATTTGAGACTAGGTTACTATAATAACCTTTTTTACCAGCTAGATATTTTTTAACATAGGCAGCGTTCTGCTCGGTCTGATTAATTTGACATGAGATGCCAGCAAAAATTGCCATAATCAGCATAATACAGGTAAAAACAACCTTGGAAATTTTGATATCAGAGACGACTTCGTCAAAATTCTTGGTTTTTAGAAACTGTAGCATATGCTGATTATAGCATAAGTAATTAGATACCTGAGAGCGGACGAATGTCGGCACCGAGGTGATTGAGGCGTTTGGCAAAATTCTGATAACCACGGTTGATGGAGTAGACGTTGCGCAAGATAGAAACACCTGGGGCGGCTAGCATGGCGATTAGTACGACCACGGCAGGACGCAAAGCCGGAGGCGCGACAAGCTCAGCAGAATGCCAGTTGGTTGGCCCCTCAACGTAAACTCGATGCGCATCAAGTAACTCGATTTTCGCATTGAGGTTGGAGAGATAAGTTGAGTAGATTGCCCGATTTTCGAACACCCAGTCGTGAATCAAGGTGCGGCCAGTTGCGGTGGCGGCGATCACACTGAAGAATGGGAGATTGTCGATATTGAGGCCTGGAAAAGGCATCGGGTGAATCTTATCAGTTGGTGCGACAAGGTCGGCGCGATGGATTGTGAGGTCAACCAACCTAGTCTCGCCGTTATAGGATTTATACTCTTCAGAGCGGTCAATTTTGGCGTGCATAGAATGAAGTACCTCGAGTTCAATTTCAAGGAATTCGATAGGAGCACGACTAATGGTGATTTCGGATTTGGTGACAAGGGCAGCAGCGATAAAGGACATTGCCTCGATTGGGTCTTCACTTGGGTAATATTCGACATCTTCGTCGATTTTCTCAAGGCCTTCAATCTCAAGAGTAGTGGAACCGATGCCGTTGATTTTGACACCAAGTTTTTGTAGGAAGAAACAAACATCCTGGACCATGTAGTTTGGTGAGGCACCAATGATGGTGGTCTTGCCTGGGAAGAGGGCAGCAGCCATTAAGACGTTTTCAGTTACGGTATCCCCACGTTCGATTAGAACAATACGCTTGTTGTCTTGACTGTTTAGTTCGGCCTGATTGACACTGGCTTCATAAAATCCAGCATTACATTTAGCATCGACTTCCAACCCAAAAGCGGAGAGAGCCTTGAGATGCGGATCAACCGTGCGAGTACCGAGAGAACAACCGCCAGCGTATGGAAGTTTGAAATTTTCATAGCGATGAAGGAGTGGACCGAGGAACATGATGATGGAGCGAGTTTTTCTGGCAGCCTCAAGGTCAAGTTCATCCATTTTTAATTCGCGTGGTGTGATAATTTCAAGATCTTTACGGCGGTTAAACCAACGACATTTAACGCCAATCGATTCTAAGACTTCGATAATTCGAAAGACTTCTTCGATCCGTGCTACATGATGCAAGACAGTGCGACCGCGGTTTAAGAGACTCGCGCAAAGCAGACCAACAGCAGCGTTTTTTGAGGTATTGATAGTGATGGTGCCACTTAAAGTGCGGCCGCCATTGACACGAAAAGACTGTGAGGAGGAGTCATTAATAGAGAGGATTTGGCCACCAAGCGCGGTGGAGACCTTCTTGATCATTTCAAGCGAAGTGTTTTGATCGCCCTTCTCAATACGATGAATCGCGGACTGTGAGGTGCCAAGCATATTTGCAAGCTGAGCCTGAGTGAGTCCTTTTTCTTTGCGCATTGTCGCAACAACGGAGCCAATTTCCTCCTGATAGGTGCGTGTTTTTGCCATAATCCTCCTTATTTTTTATTCATCTGGTGATATATTCAAACGAAATATCTTAATAACAAAAAGCGTGGTTTGCCCTAGATTATTTAGCTTTTTTGTAGCTTGTGACGACGTTATTGGCGTGCACCCAACCTTCAACGGATCCACCATCAAGATATTCACCGGTAGTTGGAGCAACACGCATCACGCCACCCTCGTTGATGTATTCATCGATTGGGTCGGTAACGAGATACTCTTGATCAAGTGGACCGAAGTCGTGGGATTTAACGTAATTAACAATACGACGGAGTAGGTCTTTTGACATAATGTATTTACTAACATTAATCATGTTGGATGGAGCTTCTTCTACGCTTGGTTTTTCAACTACGCCGGTTAATTTGCCGTCTTTGATATTGAGAACACCGTATTTATCGACTTTTTCTTTTGGAATTTCGACACCTAAAATAGCAGATTCGTCGGCATTTTGTAGAGAATGAATCAGAGATTCTGCGGCGGATTCACCATCTGGATTCCAGACAAAATCATCGCCCATAAAGACTAAGACTGGTTCGTCAATATTATATTCTTCAACCACAAGAGCAATTGGCACTGCGGTACCATAACGACCGGCTGGGTCCTGAGTGGTGTAATGAATTTTGACGTGATCTGGCAAAGTTTTGGCGAGTGCGAGACGATCGGCCTTACCGCGCTCGACTAGATAATCGTTAAGAGCGTGATTATCACGATAGAACTCCTGCACCTGACAAGGTTCGACATTACTAATAACCATATAAATATCGGTAATACCGGCCTTAATTAACTCTTGTACCGAATAATCAACAAGCGGACGATTGCCGACAGGAAGCATTGATTTTTCAATAATTTTCGTAATTGGAAGGCGACGAGTGCCCCATCCAGCTACTGGAATGATTGCTTTCGTAATCTTTTGCATAATAGCTCCTTTATTTTCCACCCAAAAATTGTCATTTTTTTCTACACAGATTATATCATAGGGTGTATATTTTTCCAGATATTTTTAAGAAAACACCTGAAAAATTTTAGCTAGATAAGTGGCTGGCGCCAGGAGTCTGGGAGGGTTTGGATACCAAAAAGCTTGGCGATGGTTGGAGCAACATTGGAAAGGCCGGCATCCTCCAACTGCTTTGGCTGATAGAGCGCTGCATTTTTCGTATTATCATAAAACCAGCATGGAACAGGATTGGTGGTGTGGGAAGTCTTCGGTTTATGAGTGATCGGGTCTAGGACTTCTTCAGCATTGCCATGATCTGCCGTAATAATCATCATACCACCAAGCTCGTCGGTTTTCTTGGCTAGACGTGCCAGCTGAATATCGATGGCCTCCATAGCAGTGATGGTTGGTTCAAGTTCGCCAAAGTGACCGACCATATCACCACCTGCATAATTTATGCGAATAAATTGATACTTTGGTTTGCCAGCTTCGTCTACTTCGGACATCTTTTCAAGAACAGCGTCAGTGATTTCCGCAGCCTTCATCCACGGACGCTCATTAAACGGCTGAGTGTCGGACTTGATTTCAATAAAATCCTCACCTTCCGCCTTGTCATAACTATTACCATTGAAATAGTAGGTGATGTGACCAAACTTTACAGTTTCGGCAACCGCAAGTTGGTTGATACGATGTGCTGCTAGAAGTTGATTGAGTGGATTTTTGATAGTGATTGGGGTGACGAGACAGTGTTCTGGAATATGAAGATCAGAATCATATTCGGTCATACCGGCAAAAAAGACATTGAGTGGACGATTATTTTCGGTGCCACGATCGAAGCCATGAAAATCCTGCTCGGTGAAAGCTTTGGCGGTTTCGATGGCGCGATCAGCACGGAAACTATAGAAGATAAAACTGTCGCCATCCTGAACAAGACCAACTGGACGAGTTGGGTCAGCCTGACCATCAGTGTCTGGATCAGTGATCACAAAACTTGGGAAATACTGATCTTGCAAACCTGGATTATGCTTTCGATTTTCTTCAATAGCCTGCATGGCAGAAGTGAAATATTGATCAGCCTTACCATAAACCATGGCATTCCAGCCAGTTTTGACAATATTCCAATCAGCTTCGTAACGATCCGCAAGAAAGAGCATACGGCCGCCGCCACAAGCGATGCGATAATCGAGCGGAAATTCTGCCTGCTTTTTAAGCTCATCAATTTTGTCTTCGAGAAGCCTGATATAGGTATCGGCAGATTGAGGCGGAACATCGCGACCATCTAGGATAAGGTGAATACGGATTTTTGTAATTCCCTCATTCTTGGCCTGTACGAGCATTTTAAGTAATTGATCAAGAGAACTATGTACGCCACCATCAGAGAAGATACCTGAAAAATGTAAGGTGGAGTTATGATTTTTGACATTTTCGATAGCACCGCGCCAAGCCTCAGTTTGCCAGATCGCGCCAGTCTTAAAGTCGTCTTCGATTTTAGCGATACCCTGTTTGATAATTTGCCCAGCACCGAGAGCATTATGACCAACTTCAGAGTTACCCATCTGTCCCTTTAAAATACCGACAGCTTCCCCCGAGGCCTCTAAAGAAACCCATGGATATTTTTCAAAAAGTTGATCAATAAATTCGGAATGTGATTGTAAAACGGCGTTACCATATTCATCATCCCTGAGGCCGACGCCATCAAGCACAACGAGAGTAATTGGACCGTTATAGTGTAAATTATTCATGGGATTAGTATAGCATAAGAGTGTTACAGTAAAAGATTCTGAACGATGCAGGAGTCAATAATAGATTGTCGAAATGACTAAAATTTCATAATTTCACATTTATTGACATCAATGCCGATATTCCGATAAAGGCTAGCAAAGTCGGTTGAGATGACATCCTGTGGTTTAAAGCCGAGCTTACTAGTGACCTCATAAATATCCTCTTCTTTTTCAACCTCTATTTCTAGTAAGTAGCCGAGCTTTGGCCAGTGATCAATGGAGAGCTTGGCGCCATGATATTCATATTCATCACGGGTATTCTCTTGATAAGAACGGTGCTTAATACCTGTATTTTCTAAGATCTTTAAAGTAGTTTCAAAATCTGAGACTTCGACTTCCCACTCCTCAGTACCGGAGAAAGAATCATTGCTAATTTCTTTGAAGGTGAGGGTAGTCTTATTGCCATCAGTGCGCAGTCGCAGCCAACGATGAGGGGCGCCGATGGCTGGATCAAAAACGTAACGTCGAAAATTGTAGAAGCCAAGTGGTTTAGCACCGATGACAAGAAGTTTAGCTTTTACCTCTTCCGGATTAATATTTGGGATTCTACCTTCAATTTCAATGGCCATATTTTCCTCTTTCATTTACAATGCTATTCTAATTTTACTCTATTTTTATTTTATTTATAGTTCTACAATCTTATAAAATAAACGCTGTAAAAGAGTGTGATAAAATATCTCTCAATCCATGCGATGTGCTATAATCTGTACAGGCCCGAGTGGCGAAACTGGCAGACGCGCTAGCTTCAGGTGCTAGTCTAGTTCCTAGGTGCAGGTTCAAGTCCTGTCTCGGGCACCAAAATCTTTAGACAAATTAAACTAGGTTTTGTGATAAAATATATTTAGCGGCAAGGTCTATGGTCGCAGACAAAGTTTTATAGGAGAACACGCGTGTGTTCTTTTTTCATATATCCGTACGAGGTAAAAGGAGGTTGAATGAGCGAAGGTCGAGCGGAAGGAGATAATTTAGGGGCACTAGAAAATATAAGGTGCAAGCTGGACTATAAAAAAGTTGAAGGATATAGTCTAGACGAGCAGCAAGTTTCTTGTATTGAGAATGACACCATAAACACACTTGTAGTGGCCGGAGCAGGGACCGGAAAAACCACCACGATTATTGGGAAGATCAAGTGGATTTTAAAAAACTGGTTTTTAAAACGACAGCTAGCTCAAAAGTCAGCGGAGTCGCCGCCAAAAGTGCTAGTAGTATCATTCACGCACGCCTCAAAAGATGAGCTTGAGCGGCGGATTCTGTCGGAAATTTTACAGGACGATTTGGTGTTTAAAATATATCACCCTGGTGATTTTGTTGAGGTAGAAACTTTTCATAGTCTAGCCCTGCGGATGGTCAAGGGCCTGAATTTTGAAAATTTTAAGCTAGAAGTATCGGGATTTGAAGGATTCTTAAAAAATGTTATGGCATCAACGACTGCGACCGACGCACCGGATCTGATCTTAACAGAGGAAAAGGCTGAAAGATTTTCACATTTATATTCCCTACTTCAGAATTATAACGTGAGTATTTCTTCTTTACAAAGGTTAGCCCGAGAGAAATTTCACTATTTTTGGCAACAGGATGAATTGCAAAAATTACAAGCCTCCCTGCTGGAGCTGGAAAAATATACGCGTGAATATCAGGAGTTGTTAAAAAGTACTGTAAGTGTTGACTTTGCTGGCTTATTAGAGATAGCAAAAACATCTTTAGATACTAATTTTTCCTATGATTATGTGATAATTGATGAATATCAAGATATATCACCACTCGAATATTTATTAATAAAGAAATTGCGTGAGATTCACTATTTTAAGCTGTTTTGCGTGGGGGATGACTGGCAGACAATTTACCAGTTCGCGGGGAGTGAGATTAGCTTAATTTTAAATTTTGAAAAATGCTGGGGAGAGACTAAAGTTTTCAAAATCGAAAGAACTTATCGTTTTCCGGAAAGGCTGGCGGAATTATCAGGGAGTTTTATTATGCAAAACAGCGCGCAACTGGTGAAGCAAATTCGTGGAAAAAGACTAGACGAGCCAGACCAGATTGTCGAGATTAACGGACCATCCGAAAGAACTGATCTTAATGCCCTATATTACTTTCTTTTGAATTTGCCAGAGCGTGCAAAAATCTTCTTGATCGGCAGATATAATTTTGATATCCGAAAAATATCACACTGTGAATATTTAACCTTTACGAAACATGAGGACAAACTCCAGATTATCATGCGTGAGCGACCAGATCTAGAGATTAGTTTCTTAAGCGCGCATAAATCTAAGGGATTGCAGGCAGATTATGTATTTATCATAAATTGCCGAGATGCAACACTAGGTTTTCCGAGTCGAGTGGAAGAAGATAAATTGGCGGGTCTCGTACGTGAGTTAGCTATACATAATCTTTCTCAAGATAAAAATCCAAAAAAGAAGTCTCGATTTTTCAGTGATTTCTTGCTAGAGAGAAGGCTTAGCGACTCAGACTTTGCATTTTCAGAAGAAAGGAGGTTATTTTATGTAGCAATGACACGTGCACGGAAGAAAGTTTTATTTCTCACAGTAAAGGACAAAGAGTCGCCATTCATTTTAGAGCTACGCGAGAATAGTGATTTAAAGACCTATTTTTTGGATTAACAAATAAATGAGTAAATGAATAAGTGAATTATTTATCACTAGAATCTTTAGGACCAAAAGTATTCTGGACGCGACGCTTAGCTTCTTTTTGAGCTTTCTCAACCTGAGAAAGTGCGGAACGCGCAATCTTGCGGCTGAGGCGTGAAGCCTTCTTGTAATAATTAATGCTGAATTTTTTGATTTCAGATGTTAAGTCAATTGTGCCACCAGTCATGCGATTAGTAACATTGGCAATGGCGATAGTGGAGAAGATGATATCCGCAATGAAGATAATAGCCAGGATGATGGCGATAATAAGAAGTGTTAGTGGAGAAAAATATGCGAGAAAGTTAGTATAAATTGGCTGGATTAGATGAAGAATAGCAATACCACCAACCCCAAACCCGATGGAGGTTTCAAGCGAGATACGACCGTTTAGGTGCAGAAGTGAACCGGTAGTGTAATCCCACCAGCGAACGTGGTAGATTTTCTCAAGCACAACCGAGGTGACGTATTCTATGACATCACAGAGGATGACCATCGTGAAAAATGTGGCCGGCCAGGACAAATTGAGTGGTGCGAGAAACAACACACAGAGTAATGAGCCGACACCATAGATTGGACAGATTGGACCAAAAAGGAAGCCGCGGTTCTCCAGTCGACGCTTCGTGATTAATGTCCAGATACATTCAACAATCCAGCCGCCAAATGAATATAGAATGAAGAGGAGAAAAAGATAGGCAAGAAATTCGGGGAGTGGACGTTCGGCGACGATGCCTAAGGATTTAAAAAACATTAGGCTTATTATACTCTAAAC
>CAUTNG010000003.1:0-52861 GCA_963539995.1 uncultured Candidatus Saccharibacteria bacterium | reverse complement strand
TGAACGGGCCTGAAGAAAGGAAAATATAAGTAATGGCTGATGCCAAAAAAATCACAATGGACGAATTGCTTGCTTCTGCTAGTGATTCAGTCAAAAAAGTAGTCGCCGGGGATACTGTTTCTGGTGTAGTACTTTCAGTAAAGAAACACGAGATTTTGATTGATCTCGGTGCACAGGGTGTTGGTTTAGTACCACGCCGTGAAGCTTCTTTTGCTCGCAACCTTGAGGTTGGTCAGGAAGTTTCTGCTTCAGTTATCGATCCAGAAATGGAAGACGGTACTGTACTTCTTTCACTCCGTAAGGCTGTGAAGGATAAGGGCTGGGATGAAATCCAGGCTAAGATGGACGCTGCGGAAATCGTGGAGGTTACTCCATTTGATGCCAATCGTGGTGGTCTTTTGGTCGAATATGAAGGAATTCGTGGTTTCTTGCCAGTATCACAACTTTCTGCAGAGCACTACCCACGCGTAGGTTCAGCAGATAAGGATGAGATTTTGCAACGTCTTAACTCTCTTGTTGGTAAGGGAATTAAGGTGAGAATTCTTGATGCTAACAAGAAAGATAACAAGCTTATTTTCTCTGAGAAGGAAGCTGTTAAGGATGGTCTTGCTGCTCGCTTTGCTGAGCTTCACGTTGGTGATGTAATCAAGGGTGTTGTGACTGGTGTAGTCGATTTTGGCGTTTTCGTAAATGTTGAAGGTATTGAAGGTTTGATTCATATCTCTGAAATTTCTTGGGAACGTGTAAATAATCCTTCTGACTACGTGAAAGTTGGTGATGAAATCGAAGCAAAGATTATTGCTATCGACAAGGAGCGTTTGAGTCTCTCAATGAAGCAGCTCGTTGCTGATCCATGGCTTTCAGAAGTTGAGAACCTAAAGAAAGGCTCAAAAGTTGAGGGAACTGTAACTCGTATCACTCCATTTGGTGCATTTGTACAGATTTCACCAGCTGTTGAAGCCTTAGTTCACGTCTCTGAACTCGGTGAAGGTAATGATGTCGACCCTGAAAAGATCTTTACTCTTAATGAACGTAAGAGCTTTAAGGTACTTGACATTGATCGTGAAGGTCGCAAGATTTCACTTTCAGTTGCTAAATAATTAGAAGACTAAAAAGAACCCCGTAATAGGGGTTCTTTTTATGGTTGAATAAATTATTTATTCAATGGTTTGTGGCAGAGCCACCAGTCTTCGCAGGTGAATTCGCCAGCTTTTGCTGCGGCAAAACGTTCCTTGACAGTGGTGATGTCTTTGGCTGGAGGGACAATAACGTCGGCACCAAAGAGTTCGTTGTTTGGCCAGTTGGCAGGAAGAGCAACTTTGTGTTCTTCTGAAGTCTGAAGGCCTTTAACCATACGTAAGATTTCATCCATGTTGCGACCAAGCTCTTGTGGGTAGTAAAGAATAGCGCGAACTTTGCCTTCTGGGTCGATGATAAAGACGGCACGGACGGTGTTAGTGTCATGGTTTTTACCTGGATGGATGAAACCAAGCTTGCCGGAAACGAGGCCAGTGTCAGCAATGATTGGGAACTCGATTTCAACATCGAAGTGCTCCTTGATCCATTCAGTCCACTTGATGTGGGAGAAGACCTGGTCAACGGAAAGACCGAGAAGTTCAGTATTCATCTCGCGGAATTTAGCGTAATTCTTCTGGAAGGAAACGAATTCGGTAGTACAGACTGGAGTGAAGTCGGCTGGATGGCTAAAAAGAACAAGCCATTTGCCAGCGTAGTCGCCAGGTAAAGTTTTTGGACCATGAGTGGTTTGAACTTGCATGGTTGGCAGCATTTCACCAATAAGAGGGATATGCTGAATTTCATTATCGTTCATAAAAATCTCCTTGTTAAGGTTTGTGTATTTTTTGGTCGGGAAGACCCCTAATTTTTTTTATCAAAGTTGTGTTATTAAAACACAGTTAATCAATTTCAAGGTCGTATGCGACCATTTCTATTCTAACATAGAAACAAATTATGGGAAGAGTAATGTGGTAGAATGTAGTTAATAAGAGAAAAAATGAGCAGAATTGGGGAAATAATTGGTGATGTTAGGTAATGACAATCTGGAAAGATGGAAGAAGATAATATATTATATATTTGGTATTTTATTTTTGGCTATAATAACACTGATATTGTATATGTTTAACGTGATACCCCATCGGCAATTTACTAATGAGGATTTTGGGATTGAAACTTATAAAAGCCTTATAGATAAGGATGGGGATGGAATTGATGACCAGACAGATTTTTTACAAAGCGTGCGGAATTATATTGCAACAAAACCGAAATATAAAAGTAAATATTATAGGACAGGTTATCCAGATGATGGGTTTGGAGTTTGTACGGATGTGATTGCTTTTGGACTTAGGGGAGCCGGATACGATTTGATGGAGCTGGTGGATGCTGATATTAGAGCGAATAAGAAAATGTATCAGCTGGACGTAGTGGATAAAAATATTGATTTTCGCCGAGTAAATAATTTAAGGATATTTTTTGAGCATAACGCAAAATCTTTGACGACGGATCTAACAGATATAAAAGAATGGCAGGGTGGAGATATAATTGTGTTCAAAACGCATATCGGAGTAGTATCGGATAAAAGAAATTGGCGAGGGATACCTTTTATCATTCATAATGGTGGACTTCATTTTGAAGAAGATATACTAGAGTACCGGACGGATATTGTGGGGCATTTCAGGATGAGCTAGTTTTTAATACGTGATTTATGGTATTAAATAATAATCCTAAAAATTTAAGAGGAGAAAGATGGATAATCTTACATATAAATATTACAGAAAAAATGGCGGGAAAAAAGTATTCATTATCTTGCATGGTAGTGGACCAGTTGGCGTAGAGACTAGTTTTATTGCATCTATTTTTGACGCTATCGCAACAACGAAGAATAGTGTCATCGGTTTTAATTTTCCATTTTGCGATCGCGAAGAAGTTAACTCAAGTGGACCAGAACTAAAAGAAGAAGTGGGCGCACTAAAGTGTGTGATAGATTTTGTCCACTCAGATGGCTATGAAGAAATCAGGATTATTGCAAAATCTCTTGGTGGTATTATTGCTAGTTACTACCTGGAACAATATCCAGATAGCGAAATAGATTTAGCAATTCTAGGATACATCCCAAATGAGATTAGACAAAATGCGATCATAAATAATTTAAGCCTTATTATTCAAGGTGAAAATGACCGTTTCGCATCGCCATCTAAAATTAAAGAGCTTGTTAATGAATCAGTTGAGGTCGTTGCCATAAAAAACGCAGATCATAGTTATAGGAATGAGAAAAAAGAACCTATATATCAGGATTTTGTAATCAAAGAATTACTTGAATGGACAAAGAGGAAAAAGTAAGATTGTTTGTAGTTTTAAGATTTATAGAATTGTATAGTGTTTAGTATTACTAAGTAGGGGATAGTATAACAAAAAACAGACCTTTAGGGTCTGATTTTTCATAGTGGCTCCCCCGGTCAGGCTCGAACTGACAACCTCGAAGTTAACAGCTTCTTGCTCCACCATTGAGCTACAGGGGAATCTATGAAGAGATTATAACGCAACCGGCGCAGCAATGCAAGGGGTTTTGAAACGAGATAGTTGATGCAAAATGATATAATAGTTTTTAGAGATTAGTAGAGGTTAAAATGAAACAGCTTGAGAAATTGTTGAAGATTCAGGATATTATCGTTGAGACAGAAAAGGAACAGAAAAAGATTATTAATGGCATTTCTTTTGAGGTTAATAAGAGTGAGACGGTAGTGATTTTGGGGCCGAATGGGGCGGGAAAATCGACTCTTGGCGCAGCCTTGATGGGGGATAGGAGATATAAAATTACGAGGGGAAAGATTGAGTTTTGCGGGCAAGAGGTTAGTATGATGGATACTGACAAACGCGCCTTGCTTGGGATGATGATGACGATGCAGAATCCAGTAGAAATTCCGGGGATTTCTACAACTGAGGTGATTCGAAATGCTTTGATGGCTAGGGGTGAGAGGTTGCCACTTGATACTGTTCGGGAGCGAATTTCGACAGTGTGTAAAAAGTTAAAAACAAATATTTTCTTTGCGGAAAGAGACTTAAATGTGCAATTTTCTGGGGGTGAGAAGAAGAAGAATGAAATTTTGCAAGCGATGGTTTTAAAGCCAAAGCTTTTGATTTTGGATGAGATAGATTCAGGACTTGATGTGGATGCGACGGAGAAAATTTCAGAGATACTGGCGGAACTTGCAAAAGAAACTAGAGCTGCATTTTTGGTAATTACACACAATATGCGAGTCTTAAAACATCTATCTGTGGATAAGGTGTTGATTTTGAAAGATGGGAAAATAGTGCGAATGGGTGGAGACGAGCTCATAAGAGAAGTGGAGACTGAGGGGTTTCAGAATTTATAACAGGAGGATCCAGAGATGATAGGGGTGAAAAGATGATGAAAGCGATAAAGAAAAGTAGAGGTTTAACTACAGAGTATATCCAGGAGCTTTCTGCGCGAAAAAAAGAGCCAAAATGGATGTTGGAGCTCAGACTTTTAGGGCTTTCATATTGGGAAAAATTGAAAATGCCAGCATGGGCGCCGGATATTACAGAACTAAATCTTGATGACATTTTAATGTATGTGGAACCGAAGAAGGAGATGGTGGGTAGCTGGGATGAGGTGCCGGCGGAGATCCGGAAAACTTTTGAGCAGCTTGGAATTCCAGAGGCTGAACGTGAGCATTTGGCGGGGGTGGGGGCACAATATGATTCGGAAGTGATTTACCATAATTTGAAGGAGCAGATTGCGAAGAAGGGTGTAGTGTATTTGCCGATGGAAGAGGCGGTGGCAACAACTCAGAAGCCTAGGGAAGAGATGATTCGTCAATATGGTGTGGATGTAGCGGAGATTTTAAAGAAGCATTTTATGAAATTAATTTCTGAATCTGACCATAAATTTGCGGCTTTGCATGCAGCAGTCTGGAGTGGTGGTTCGTTTATTTATGTACCCAAAAATGTCAGTGTAGAAATTCCGATTCAGAGTTATTATCGTTTGAACGCACCGGGGGCAGGGCAGTTTGAGCATACGTTGATTATCGTCGATGAGGGATCGGACTTGCATTTTATCGAAGGTTGTTCGGCGCCAAAATACACAGTCTCAAATTTACATGCAGGCAGTGTGGAACTTTATGTGAAGAAAAATAGTAGACTAAAATTTTCAACTGTAGAAAGCTGGTCAAAAAATGTATTCAATTTGAATACAAAAAGAGCATACGTTGAGGAGGATGGGTCGATTGAATGGGTTACTGGATCATTTGGATCGCGAATTTCAATGCTTTATCCAATGGGAATCCTGGCTGGGGCTAGAGCAAAAATGGAGTACACCGGTGTAACTTTTGCGGGTGCTGAACAAAATCTTGATACAGGTGCAAAAGTTGTTCATATCGGACCGAATACTTATTCAATGATGATGGCAAAATCTTTAAGTAAAGATGGTGGAATTTCAACTACACGAACATTGGCTAAAATTTGCAAAACGGCGGTGGGAGCAAAGTCATACACGGACTGTAAATCACTGATTTTGGATGATAAATCGATCTCAAACGCGATTCCGGAAGTAAAGGTGGAATGTGATGATGCGGAGGTCTCACATGAGGCTAGTGTGGGGAAAATTTCGGATGAGACAATCTATTATTTGAAGACTCGAGGAATTTCTGAGGATGAGGCGAGGGCTATGATCGTGCGAGGATTTACGGGGGATATATCAAAAGAATTACCAATTGAATATGCAATGGAGATGAACAATTTAATTAAGATGGAAATGGAAGGAACTGCATAATGTATCGGGAGGAATTTGAAATTTTTGAGTTAGCGCCGGAATTAATTGATCCGATGATGCCTTTTGTGTATTTAGATAGTGCGGCAACTATGCAGAGACCGAAGCAGGTGATCGAGAAAGTTTCCGAGTACTATAAGACACTAAACGCTAATCCATTAAGAGGATTGTATAAAATAAGTGAACAGTCTACGAGATTACTAAATCAAACTCGTGCTAAGGTGGCTGAGTATATAGGCGCTGGAGCTGATGAGGTGATTTTTACTAAGAATACTACTGAGGCAATAAATTTGGTTGCAAATGGGATAAGGGAGTTGATTGGGGATGGAAAAATCTTAATTAGCCTAGATTCACACCATAGCAATATATTGCCATTTACTGAGAGATATGGCGAACAGGTTTTGATCTGTGAAGATGTGGTGGCGGAATATATGAAGTTGAAATCGGTGGGGGAGCAAGGCGCGGATGTGAAAATTGTGGCTTTGACAGGACTTTCAAATGTTACTGGTAACGAACAGATTGAGACGGTGCAAGAATTAAGAAAGTCAGGGTTTAACGGATTGATCTTGCTTGATGCAGCACAGTTGATTGCGCATCAAAAAATTAACCTTGAGATGCTTGATGTGGATTTTTTGGCGTTTTCTGGCCATAAGATCGGTGCGCCGATGGGCATAGGAGCTCTCTACATGCGCCGTGAGCTAATGGAAAGAGTTAAACCATTAAATTATGGTGGAGAGATGGTAGATGCCGTAGAAATTGATGACAATGCGCGAAAAGAGGCAAATATAACCAGTGATCCTGTTGTGGTGCGGGCGGACTATGCGTTTGGGCCACAGAAATTTGAAGGTGGAACAATTGATATGGGCGGAGTGGTTGGACTTTTGCAGGCGATTAGTTTTTGGAATGAAAATAATAAAGACGAAGAGTTATTTTCTGAGACTAGAAAATTGACTGAATATGCCGTAGAGAAGTTATCTGCAATTTCAGACTTAGAGCTTTTTTATGGTAAAAATGGCATAATTTTATTTAATATTAGGGGAGTGCACCCACATGATACGGCTCAGATTTTGAGTAATTATGGTGTGATGGTGCGGGCTGGATGGCATTGTGCAGAGCCAGTATTGACGAAGCGAAAAATTGGTCCAGCGGTACGTGTGAGTTTGATGTTTTATAATACAACGTCCGAAATTAATTATTTGGCATCAATTTTGAGAAAGATACGTAAGGAAATGGGACTTTAATTATTCTTTAAAATTAAAATATTTTTTGAGTAAGAAGTAAGCTAAAGATAGAGGATTGAGTAAAAAATGTATGATGAGATATTACTAGAGCATAATCTATACCCAAAGAATAGGGGAGAGTTGGAGGGGGCAGAAATAAGAAAGGAATTAAAAAATGCCAGTTGTGGCGATAAAATTTTTGTTCAGCTAAAAATTGAGGATGGAGTGATTGTGGATGGTAAATTTACTGGGCATGGATGTGCAATTTCTTTAGCTTCGGCAGATTTAATGATCGAGACGGTGAGAGGGAAGACTCTAGAGGAGGCGAAGGAATTGAGCGATTTATTTAGAGAGATGATTCTTGAAAACGAGAAGTTTAATGCGGATGGCGGGTTGGAAAAAATGGGAGAGGCAAGAGCTCTAGAAATAGTCTCGAGGATGCCAGCGAGGGTAAAATGTGCGGAATTAGCGTGGCAGGTTTTTAAGTCATAAAAAGCTTGTGTTTATAGCCCACGCGACTTATAATGGGAGTAGTTTGAGGAGAAATAAATGATAAAGGTGGACGAAAGGTTCTTGGCGGAGGTGGGATTACAAAATCTTCCTGAACCACAGAAAGAGGCGTTAGTGGCCGAGATTCAAGTTGAGCTCGAAAATCGCGTCGGTGAAAAAATGAGTGAGGGGATGACTCCTGAACAACTTGAAGAATTTGACGGGATTATGCGAAAAGACCGCAATGTGATGATCAGGTTCTTATCGAAGCTTGGTGACTATCGACAAGATGAAATTTATCAGAAATTACTGCAGAAATATAATGTCACAGAAGGAACGCTAGAGATTTTAGGGGAGTACTTAAGCGTGAAGTGGATACAGTTGAACCGACCGGACTATGCAAAAGTTGCACAAGATATCGAAAGCGAGTTTAAGCAGGAAATTATTCGAAGTCATGATGAGATAATTGAGGTGCTTAGACAAGCCGAAGCTCAAGAGACAGCGACCGAGCCGATGCCAATATCAGTTTAGTTAAACAAAAACTGAAAAAATAGTAGAAAGCCCAGAAGTGATTCTGGGTTTTCTGTTGGGAATTTAGGATTTAAATTTTGATTTTGATTTTGA
Organism: uncultured Candidatus Saccharibacteria bacterium; assembly: GCA_963539995.1. GTDB lineage: Bacteria > Patescibacteriota > Saccharimonadia > Saccharimonadales > Saccharimonadaceae > Nanosyncoccus. The sequence continues at coordinate 44,722 of CAUTNG010000003.1, read as the reverse complement.
TTTTGATTTTGATTATTTCATGTAGCCGTTGTAGAAGGAATTTGCATCCATGGGTTTGCGACCGAGCGGCTGCAAACGATCGATGATGATGTTTTGATTGTCGCCGCACGTGAATTTGATTTTGGCGCGGTTATCTGCTTCTGTTTTTGTATCTAGATGGGCTTCCAAGATAATACATTCATGATCACCAATCTTAAGTTTGCTTTTTGGGAAAGTTTGAAAAGCGCGAATCTGATTTAAGAGATTCATTGCAGTCTTTTTGAGGTCTAGTTGAGACATTGAAGTATCAAATTTTGAGGTATAGGTGGCTTTCTCATCATTTTGCGGTATTGGAGTTGGCAGAGAATTGAGGTGTTCAACTAACCATGTAGTGGCGCGGAATGAGAGAGTCTGATAGATCTCGGATTTTGCAGGATACGCAGAACTGAATTCATCAGATTTAATGGTGGTTTGGTAATAAATTGGGCCGGCGTCCATGGCTTTAACGAGTTTCATAACTGAGACGGAAAAATCTTGGTCACCATTTAGAATTGCGGATTCAATTGGTGAGGCTCCTCGATATTTTGGTAGTAATGATGGGTGAATATTAAGAATGCCGATTGGCTCAAAAAGTTCAAGGATGTCAGATTTTATAATAACACCGAAACTTGCGAGGATGCCGAAGAGAGAGGGGGTGGCACTCTTGAGGCGTTTGACTTCATCGAGGTCGGCCTTATTTTTGGCATGAAAAACAATTTCACAAGTGCCTGAGTTCTCAATACATTGTTTTGTGAATTCGGCAAGAGGGCCGTTGCCGAAAAAGATAATCTTGTTTTGCTTAGCTTTATTCATCGCCGAATAATTCAGGATTATTTTTGATACGTGAGTCATAGTCAAGTGGTTTGAGATCACCATCTTTGTCGAGTTCAAAAAAGGCTTTTTTATCATCTTTAATATGATCAATAAAGAGGATGCCGTCGAGATGATCAATTTCATGCGCAAGGGTACGCGCAAGATTGTCTTCGGCTTTGATACGAACTTCGGTACCATCAATAAGTTTGGCTTTTACGCGAAGTTTGGAGTAGCGGGGAACGAGACCGTAAATAAAAGGCACGGATAAACAACCTTCATAGTCGCTAACTAGTTTGCCGCTAGCCTTGATTACTTCAGGGTCAATAAGGGCGGTAAAGCTGGCATTTGATTTATCGTCAAGATCATCACGAATGATGATGATGCGTTTATTAATACCGAGCTGAGGTGCGGCCATGGCTGCAGAAAGCTCGTGTGGATGTTCTTTTTCCCATTCTAGGCTGGCATCAACCATCTGTTTGATGATTTGATGAGTCTCTTCAGTAACATGATTAACCTTGGTTGAAGCCTTGCGAAGACGTGGGTCGGGTACGGTAATAATATTCATATCTATATTATAACCTTTTTCGGCTGTTTATAAAGTATAAGCGATATTCTTCTAACAGGGGTGAAATAAGAAAAGTGAAGATTTTAAAGAGGCTATGCTTGTGTTTTTGGAAAAAAGGACTATATTCAAGACAGAGAGATAAGCTACATAGATAAAAGTAGACATTATAAACGTTACTCTGATGTGAAAGAGAATATGTAGAGACGAGGTATTTACTTATCTTTACAAAATATTATATGAAGGATTAAAACCCTTTATATACTTTCTGCGAATAAGGATTAGATTTATAGGATTTAAATCATGATCCTAGCTCATCTAAATAAATCAAATTTCTATTCTCTTTCACATTAGATTAAGGTTTGAGACTATAAAAAATACCCCCAGGGAGGGGTGTTTTTTATATCTAGAGGAGGGAAGGTGGATCAAGAATGTAGCGGAGATTTGAGAGAGAAGTGTGGGTTTGAATAGAAAGAATAGCGGAAATAAGAGATTGTCTTGAGGTGGCTTTAATAATAATCTGCCAGGTATACCCACTAGGGGAGAACTCATGAAATGCTGGAGTAGGTGCGGAAAGAAAAATATTTTTTTCAGAGCGGAGGAGGGCATGGAGTTCGCGAATTTTCTTAATGGTAGTTTGTTCGGTTTTTTGAGTAATATAAAGTTTGGCCATATAAAAGTATGGTGGAAAATGACCCTGTTTACGTTTGGCTAGGAGATATTGATAGGCCGAAAGATAATCATTTTTGATGGCAAATTGAATAATGGGGTGATCCGGTTGATAGGTTTGGATAAAAACAGATGCTTCATCTAAATGGCCACGGCCAACGCGGCCGATGACTTGGGTGAGGAGATGGAAACTTCTTTCTTCCGAGGAGTAATCTGGTAAACTAAGACCGCCGTCAGCCTGAACAATACCAACCGTGGCGAGTTTAGGCAGATCAAGCCCTTTGGCGAGCAGCTGAGTGCCGACAAGGATATCGATTTCGCCAGCTTTAATTTGTTGATAGAGCTGGTTGAGAGAATTTTCGGTAGTATTATCGGCGTCGAAGCGAGCGATTTTGGCATTTTTGAAGAGTTTTTTGAGCTCTGTTTCGAGTAATTTAGTACCAAAGCCTTTATGAATAATGTCAGTATGAGAGCAGACTGGGCAAACTTTAGGTACTGGCTCAGTATGACCACAAGTGTGGCAAACTAATTTAAAGCTGTCACTGTGAAGAGTGAGTGGTAGGGCGCAGTTTGGACAAAGAGCTTGCCAGCCACAGTGAGTACAAATTGTAAGCGGAGCGGAACCACGGCGATTATGGAAGATAAGTGTCTGCTGATGCTTTTCAAGGTTCTGAACAATATTTTTAATCAGGGGATCAGAGAGGTAACGGTTTTTTGTAAAACTGTTGGAATTTTTTAGATCGATTAGTTCGATTTTAGGGGTGAAGGCGGTCTCTTTGGCACGCTTGGTTAGTGAAATATAGGCGTGATTTTTTTCTGCAAGATAATAATCTTCGATGAGAGGAGTGGCGGTTCCGTATATACAGTCGATATTTTTAGTGTTCGCCATAAAACTTGCGAGACGCAAAGCGGAGTAGCGAGGCGGATTTTCTTGGTAATAGGCTGGATCGTGAGCTTCATCAATAATAATAAGGCCAAGATTTTGGAGTGGAGAAAAAATGGCTGAACGTGCGCCGATGATTATGAGCGGCTGATTACTGCTTATAATTTTTTGCCAGGTTTGATGACGACTAGCTTCAGTTTGTTTGGAATGTATAGTGATAACGGAATCAGGAAAAAAGCGTTGAAACTCCTGTACAAGTTGAGAAGTGAGAGAAATTTCGGGAACGAGAATAATGCTGGAATGGGATTTTTTGAATTGCTCCATGGCGAGAGTGAGATAGAGATTGGTTTTACCGGAGCCAGTGATTCCGTGCAGGAGCTTGGTATGGGATTTGATTTTTTTGAGATTTTCGAGAGCAGCTTTCTGAGCTTGGTTAAGAGGGATATCTTGAGGTAATTGAGTAAAATTTGTGTTAATTTTCTCTTCGGATAATTTACGACGATTCTTGGTGAGGCCTTTTGAAAGTAAGAGGTTGGCTATGGCGGGAAGAGGAGAAAGGTAATACTGGCTAAGCCAGAGAGCTGATTTTAGGAGGTGGCTAGGGAGCGGTGGTAGGTTTAAGGGGGCGTGGATAGATTTGATTTTGTAGGGGAGATTTTCTGGCGGTGTGGTGGATTTATAAATAATGCCGGGGGTGATAGCTTTGCCAAGTGGGATGAGGACGATTTGTCCAGGCGTAAGTTTATCGGGCGAGCTATAGGTCAGCAAACTCTCCGACGGGTCGGTAGTCTGGCGGAAAATTTTGGTGGGGATGACCTGGTAATACATTGGAACTATTTTAGCATAAGTAAAGAGATGAGGTATTTGTTGTGAGAAATACAAAACTTTGGTATACTGGTTTGAAAGAAAAGTGAGGTAAAAATGTTGGATATATTCATTACATCCAGGGTCCGACGGAAAATTTTGGTGGTTTTCGCGAAGTATCCAGATTTTAAGACACATGTAAGAGCGTTATCGAAGTTGATCCATGAAGATCCAGGAAATATTCAGAGGGAATTGAAGCGACTCGAAAAAGGTAATTTTTTGATTGTTACAAAAAAAGGAAATACAACAATTTACCAAACCAATAAACAATTTCCAATTCTGAAGGAACTTCAGGGAATTGTGATCAAGAGCAAGCAGATGGTGCCGGGCTCAAAACAAAATAAAACAATTCAGTAATTAAAAATCGTCATGACGAGGATTTTTGAGGAATTACTGAAGAAACGGGGGGTGAACCATGATTTTTTGAGTCCAAAATATAGGGTGGATCTTGCAGATAAATTACCGGATATTGAGATAGCAGCGAGTCGAATAGCTGAGGCGGTCGCAAAACAAGAAACCGTATTAGTGTATGGTGATTATGATGTGGATGGAGTGACAGCAAGCACGTTAATGTATGATTGCTTGCGGCTTTCTGGAGTCGAAAATGTGTCAGTGATGCTGCCGGATCGTTTTATTGATGGATATGGAATGGGGGAGAGAGTAGTAGGGCGGGCGGAGGAACTGGGTGCTACGTTGATTATTACAGTGGACTGCGGCAGTAATAATGCGGAAGTGATTGATAAATTAAAGGCACGTGGAGTGGATGTGATTGTGACGGATCATCACGAAATCATGAAAGAAATACCAAAGGGGGCGATCGCGGTAGTGAATCCGAAGCGGGATGAACAGTCGGAAATAAGGGAGCTTTGTGGATGCGGGGTGGCGTTTTTGGTTATGCAGAAAATGGTGAACTTGGGTTATATTCCAGAGGGGCGGGAGAAGTGGTATTTGGATCTAGTCTTGATCGGAACTCTGTGTGACTCGATGACGATAGATTCCGTGAACCGGATGCTGAGTTTTTATGGCATGAAAGTTCTGAAGAAAACTAGAAGGCCAGGTTTAATTGAGTTACTAAAAGCCTCAAAAGTAAATAAGATTAATTCAGAAACAATTGGATTTCAGCTTGGGCCAAGATTAAACGCGGGTGGAAGAATGGAGTCTGCGGAGATTTCTTTGAAGCTTTTGATGGCAGAAAATCATCAAGATGCGAATAAATTAGCCATGAAATTGAATGAGTTAAATTTAGCAAGGCGAGAGAGTCAGAAGAAGGCGATTTCTGAGATTGCAGCACCGGAGGATGATGTGATTGTGGTGGCTGGGGAGTGGCATGAGGGGGTGCTGGGGATTATCGCGGGTAGATTGGTAGAAAAATATCATAAGCCGGCATTTGTTTTGTCGGAGGTAGAACAGGGGGTACTGAAGGGGTCGGGGAGGTCGTTTGGTGAGTTTAATTTGGCGGAAGCTTTGAAAGTTTGCGAAAATGTGATTATTGGCGGAGGCGGTCATGCGGCAGCGTGCGGGGTAAAAGTGGAAACACAGAAATTGGATGACTTTCGGAAGGCGGTGAATAAATATTATGCAAGTTTGGGGCTTATTGAACAAGAAAAATATTTAGAGCCGCAAGCGGATATTAAATTAGAAGATTTTTCAGAGCTGAATTTAGCATTGATGGATGAAATTAAGAGTCTGGAACCTTTTGGAAATGGGAATTTAGAGCCAATTTTTCAACTAGTTGATGTAAAAATAGTACGAGTTAATAAAATGGGAGCAGAGGGGCAGCATTTGCGACTTGATGTGGCAGATGCATCTGAAAAACAGATAAAACTGGTAGCTTTTAATGCGCCGGAAGAGTGGCTAAATTTGGTAGTAGGTGAGAGAGGTGATATTTGGATTAACTTAGTGGAGAATGAGTGGCAGGGAAATCGAAGCGTGGAAGGGCGAATTTTAAGAATTAAAAAGTCCTCTGTTGAAAAAATGTAGCGTATCTGGTATAATCTCGGCATATGGCAATCAAAGTAACTAGAAAAGACCAGGGAGAGGCAAACGAAAATATTATTCGTCGCTTTAATCGTAAGGTTTTACAGAGTGGAATTATGCCACTAGCAAAATCACAACTTCGTTTTTCAAAGCCAATCTCAAAGCGTGAACGTCGTCGTAAAGCAATTTTACGCGAAATCCGCAAGGCAGAAAAAACTGAGCGAATCAAACTTGGTTTAAAGTAATGAGAAGACCCCACTAGAGGGGTCTTTTTTATGGTATACTATTTCCGTATGAAACTATTATTTTTAGGGGGTCCCGGAACTGGCAAGAGTACAGTTGGGAATAGACTAGCGAATGATTTAAACTGGCCATGGATTTCATCAGGGGCAATCCTTCGGGAGAGCAAGGAACAGTGGGTGATCGAGCGATTAAAAACTGCACAATTATTTGATGACGAAATGGTCTCTGAACTGGTTTTTTCAAGACTTTCAGGTATAGAAAATGCAATTATTGACGGGTATCCACGTACTTTAAGGCAGGCGGAGATTATTGTTGACCGAGGACTCAAGATTGATTATATTGTTGAGCTGGTGGTGCCTTTTGAAGAGATTATGCGACGATTATCTCTTCGTGGACGCAGTCAGGATGTGCCAGAAATTATTGAGGAACGTCAGGCAGATTATGAACGTAGTCGTAATGAGATTGTGGCGTACTTGATGGGGAACGGTGTAAAACTTTTGACGGTAGATGGAGTGGGAGAGGTTGATGAAGTTTATAAGCGAACGGTTTCAATAATCCGTAATGAAATTAATAATAATTTAAAATAAAACGCCTATGGGGGCGTTTTTTATGAAAGGAGAGAAAATGATTCTAATTTACGGTCCAGCAGGTTCAGGGAAGTCAACTCAAGGTCGTCTACTTGCGGAAAAATTGGGGAGGACTTGGCTTTCAGCGGGTCAATTAATCCGTGATTCTCATCGTTTTGATGAATATACGAGTAAGGGTGCGATGATTCCGGAGAATATTTTAGTTGATCTGCTTTGGGAAAATATGAAGGCAGTCTTTGATCGTGGCGGCGAGGTGGTGTTTGATGGGCAACCTGGGTCAGTAGAACAGGTTGGAATGTTGGAAAAATGCGGAGTTTTCAGACATACGGAGTTTGTAGTCCTATTAAAAGTACCAGAAGAGGAGCTTTTGAAGAGACTGGCAACCAGGGGGAGAGAAGATGATAATATTGAAGTCTGGAAACAAAAAATTACTTACTTTGAACAAAAAAGTTATTCATTTTTAACAGAGATGAAGATTAAAAATGTGAAGATTTTTGAGGTTGATGGTGTGGGGGCTATTGAAGAAGTGAACGAGCGTATAATGAACTTATTCAAGGAAAATAAATAAAGAGTTCTAATAGAGGCAAAAAAATAAGGCGCTAGGCCTTATTTTTTGTAGATTATTTTTCTATTCTTCTGGACAGTTTGGCAGGGTAAGAACTTCATAGCCATCTTCGGTGACGAGGATAGTATGCTCGCAGTGACAGCCGATAGATCCATCAGATAAGACGACATCCCAGCCATTATCCTTATTAACATGATTATACGCCTTACCTAGGGAAGACATCGGTTCAATACAGAGAGTATCGCCTGGCTTTAAGACGTAACCGTGACCACGTTTGCCATAGTTTGGGACCTCTGGTTCCATGTGCATGGATTTGCCAATGAAATGTCCAACATAGTTTTCAATTACTCCGAGATGGCCACGGCGAAGGACGGTTTCGACGGCATAACCAATGTCGCCAAGGTGAACACCTGGGGCAATAGTGTGAATACCAGCCCAAAGGCTTTTTTCAGTGGTTTTAATCATTTGCTTGACAGCTGGATTAGCTTTTCCCACAGTGGTAGTGAAGGCGGCATCAGTGTGATAACCTTTGTATCCAATAACGAGGTCGAAGGAAACCTTGTCGCCATCTTGGAGGGCGTAATCCGAATTTGGAGCCCCGTGAACTAACTCGTCATTAACTGAGATACAGATAGCGCCAGGAAATTTTTCTGGCAAATCATCATAAGAGACGTGGGCGCCAGCGTCGGTGATTTTTTGACGAACCCAGGCATCAAGTTGGCGTTTTGTCATACCAACGTCAACATAGCCCTTAAGTTCGGCGAGGAGGGTACCTAAGATTTTGCCACCCTCGCGCATGGCATTAATTTTTTGCATATCCATGGAAGAATTATAACACCGATATAAAATTTAAAATGTTTATGTTATAATACGAAATATGAATGACCAGTCGCCTCATTTTATGTTAGGAATCGATGTCGGCACGCAATACATTCGTGCGGTGGCACTTTCTGAGTACTTAGGTGAAATCTCAGTGATTGCAAATGCTGAGGTGAGAAATAATGGTGGTATGAGTAAGGGGGTTATCACAAATTTGAGTGGACCGGTGCCGGCTTTACAGAGAGCGATGCTTGAGATAGACAAAATTAGTGGTAAATCTCTTGATAATGCTTATACTTCGATAAATGGTTCGCATGTTGGTGCGGTAAAAACTCAAGGGATGATTTCGATTATGGGGGGAGAGGCGATTTCGAATAATGATCTAGGCAGGATTCGTGAAATTTCACTTGCTGGTGTAATTCCAAATAACAGGGAAGCGTTGGCAATTATTCCATTGAATTACACTGTTGACGGTCAATCTGGAATTCGCGATCCGCTTGGGATGAATGGAATGAAGCTTGAGATGCAAGCAAGTGTGGTTTCTGCATTGACGCCTTCCTGTGTGAATTTAAGAAAACTGACAGGTGAAGCCGGAATTGAAACAGATAGGATTGTACCAACTGCAATGGCAGCAGCACGACTAGTGTTGACCGAACAGCAGAAGGAGAATGGCGTGGCATTGGTTGATTTTGGGGCCTCGACGACTAGTGTTGCGGTATTTATGGACGGATTTTTACAGCATTGTGAAGTACTAAATGCGGGCGCAAATAATATTACAAATGACTTAGCTATTGGCTTAGCAGTAAATCCTTCGATCGCGGAGGAGATAAAATTACGCTACGTATCGGCGGATTTTCTAGAGAGCGATCGTCAAATTACGACTAAGATTGCTGATGAAACGGTAAGTTTCACGAAAGATGAAGTGAATCAAATCGTAAGAGAGCGCTTAATTGATATTTTTGAGCGAGTTGAAAAGATTTTGAAAACGGCTGGGTATGCGCAAAAATTGCCTGAGGGGTTAGTAATCGTTGGCGGTGGTGCAATGATGCGAAATTTGGATAAATTTGTAAAAGATTTACTCGGAATGGCCGTAAGGATTGGAACTTCTGAGGTGAAGCTAAGTGGAGTCTATGATCTGGTGGATAATCCAAAGTACGCGACGGCAGTAGGCCTAGCACTAATGATGATGGATGACGGAATGATGCTCGGGGAAACTGGTCATGAGTCTGAGAGTGGTGGATTCTTTTCAATCTTCAATATTTTTAGAAAAAAATAAATCTTTTCTCAAATAAATACTTAACTAGATCTAAAAATGTGCTAAACTAGAATTAGTTATTTGTTAGATAGTGAGGAAAAAAGATGCCTGAAATAAAACCGACAGAGGTGGAGACAAAAGCAAGCATTAAAGTTGTGGGGGTTGGTGGTGCCGGTGGATCTGCAGTGAACCGTATGAAAGAGGTTGGTCTTTCTGGTGTGGAATTTATTGCAATCAATACCGATGCACAAGCATTACACCACTCAAATGCTGATACAAAAGTACATATTGGTAAGGGGTTGGGTGCTGGTGGTGATCCTGAGAAGGGTCAATCTGCTGCTGAAGAAAGCCGCGAGAATATCAAGGAGTCACTGAAGGGTGCCGATATGGTCTTTATTACTCTTGGTGCTGGTGGTGGAACTGGTTCAGGCGCTGGTCCAATCGTAGCTAAGGAAGCAAAAGACCAGGGTATTTTAACCGTTGGTGTAGTAACTCGCCCATTTACTTTTGAGGGCGCACAAAGGAAACGTAACGCCGATAAGGCTATTGATGAGATGACTGGAGCGGTAGATGCTCTAATTACAATTCCTAACGACCGTCTACTTCAGACAATCGATCCAAGAACTCCACTGCTTGAGACTTTCAAGATTGCTGATGATGTCCTTCGTCAAGGCGTTCAGGGCATTTCTGAATTAATTACTGAACATGCATTAATTAACCTTGACTTTGCCGATGTGAAGGCAATTATGAAAGATGCTGGCTCTGCTCTTATGGGTATTGGTCGTGCTTCTGGTGAAAATCGTGCAAAATTGGCTGCACAACAGGCTATTGAGTCTCCACTTATTGAAGTTAAGATTGATGGGGCTCGTGGTGTGCTCTTCTCAGTGGCTGGTGGATATGATATGTCTATGTCTGAAATTCAGGAAGCTGCCGAAGAGATTACTGGTGCAGTTTCTCCAGATGCTAACATTATCTTTGGTGCATCAATCCGCCCAGAACTTCAGGATGAGATCGTAATCACCGTGGTTGCAACTGGATTTGATTCTGATGTTTATCGCAAGAAGCGCGCAGAAGAGGAAGAACAGAAACGAACCGACGAGGCCTTGTCTCGTGTTGAAAGCTTAAGAAACCAACAAGTTGTTGAGAATGTGCCAAGCTTTACACAGAATGTAAACGAACAGACAGCGGCAGAGGAATTTGCAGCTGCGCCAAAGGAAAACATTTGGGATAGGATTGGCAAGCAAGACGATGAAGAGGATCTTGAAGTTCCGCCTTCATTAAGAGCTAAACTACGCGGGAAGAAATAAGAAATATGGTCGGAGCAATCTGACCATATCTATTTAAGACTGACGGTGATATAAAAACTGGTGGAGGTAAAAATGCAAGTTGGTGTAAAAATTGGAGATAGTAAAGTACTTGAAAGTCGTGAGACTCCAGATGGCCTGATGATACGGCGTCGTCGAGTTACGGCGGATGGTCGTCGTTTTACTACCTACGAGCGTATTGAGATGCCACCACTTTCAGTAATGAAACGAAGTGGAAATCGAGAGTCATTTGACCGAGATAAGCTACACACGGCGGTAAATCGTAGTGTGGGAAAATTTTTCCAATCAGAGCTTGAGATTGAAGATGTAGTGAATAAGGTAGTTGAAAAAGTCTATTCTTTGGGGCGAGATGTGGTTTATTCAAAAGAAATTGGACAGGCAATTCTTGATGTTTTAGCAAAAACAAATGAAGTGGCCTATGTACGCTTTGCAAGTGTGTTTTTGCAGTTTAAGACCCTAGATGAATTTGAGCGAATCATTAGACAACAAAGAGAAAAACGGGAGGATTAATGAGAATTGTAGTTGTAGTTAAGAGACAATCAGAGTATTTTCGAGAGGCAGATGAATGGCGGGTGGAATTCAGCCGAGAGACTGGTCAGACGGTGGAGATAGTAGATCCTGAAACGATTGAAGGGGAGATCTTTGCATCAGCAAGAGATATTATGCAATATCCGTGTGTTGTGGTACTCGGAGCTGGGGGTGAAGTGGTTAAAAAATGGAGCGGTTCACCTTTGCCGCAATTTGATCAAGTGAGTTACGTGTTACGCAGTGTGTAAAAGTATTGTATAATAGAGGGGATGGAAACCAGGGAGAAAGCTCTAAAAATTTTTTTGGAGGCGAGAAATTGGCCTGGTTTTTCTGTGTCTTGGGAAAAACATTCAAGGAACGTGGCGAAGATCGCGGAGGCGGTGGCCATGGCGGTAAATAAATATCAGGAAGAATATCTGAAATTACCACACGTAATTGATATGGATATAGCTTATGCGGCAGGACTTTTGCATGATATTGGCCGAACTTTGGAAGAAAATCCAGGACTTAGGCACCCAATTATCGGATATGAATTCTTAAAGAGTGTGGGATTGGAGATTCCAGCACAAATTTCGATGACTCATACTTATTATGATTATCATAAAATTGATCGAACAGAGTTCTGGGAAGAGATAGATGAGGCGAGTACAAAATTTACTCAGGACTATATGGAGACTGTGATACTTTCTGATATTGATTTATTGGTACAGCTTGCGGATAACATGGGGCATAATTCGGGAATTATGACGGTGTCAGATCGTTTTTGTGAGATTTTGAGTCGACACAGGATTCGTAGTGCAACAGATCATGTACGGGCGTTATATAACCTCAAGCAGTACTTTGATAAAAAAGCCGGAATAAATATATATGAATTATTCAGGGATGAGATTATACGAACAACGATGATAGAACCCAATGGAATCATGAGAGAAAGGCAACAAATTACCGACGAAACGGAGGAAAAATTATGAAATATCAAGCAAATACAAGACGAAGAGCGGGCGAATACGAGAAGGCGATCGTAGAATTTTGGAAGAAGAATCGCGTTTTTGAGAAGTCGATTGAGCAACGCGATATAAACAACTCATATGTTTTTTATGATGGACCTCCATTTATTACGGGTTTGCCACATCACGGTACTTTACTTTCTTCAATTGTAAAGGATGCAGTGCCTCGCTTTTGGACGATGCGCGGCAAGAGGATTGAACGTCGTTGGGGGTGGGATTGTCATGGTTTGCCAGCAGAAAACTTTGTTGAGAAACAGTTAGGAATTCAGGACCGCCGCGAGATTGGTACAAAGTGGCCATTAGCGACATATATTACTAAGGCGCGTGAATCGATGGTTTCAAATTCTGAAGCCTGGGAAGGCGTGATTGAACGTGTGGGCCGTTGGGTGGATTTTCGCGGTGCTTATCGTACCATGGATAAAAACTTCATGGAGTCAGTTTGGTGGGCTTTTAAGACGCTCTATGAACAGGGAAAAATCTATGAAGGTCGTAAGGTCTTGATGTATGATACGAAATTCTCAACACCGGTCTCAAAGATGGAAGTCAATATGGATAATGATGCCTATCAGACCGTAACTGATCCTTCGGCATATGTAAAGTTTGAAATTGTAAGTGAAGGGAAGCTGAAGGGGGTTAAGTTGCTCGCCTGGACTACTACACCTTGGACTTTGCCAGCGAATTTATGTCTAGCAATCAATGAAGAGCTTGAGTACAAAATGTACTCAGTAGGGGATGAAAAACTAATTTTAGCTTCCAGTTTGGCTGCAAAAGTATTGGGTGGCGCTCAAGAGTTGATGACGCTTTCTGGTAAAGATCTAGTTGGCTTAGAATATGAGCCTCTGATGCGTAACTTTGAGAAGTCTGAGTGTAAGAAAAATACATATAAGGTCGTGGCGGCAGATTTTGTTTCCAGCACGGAAGGTACAGGAATCGTGCACATTGCTCCGGCTTATGGTGAAATGGACTATCAGTTGAGTCTGGATCAGGATATTGATTTTGTTGATTTACTAGACGAAAGCGGTTATTACTTAGAGAATGCCAAGAAGTGGTTGAATAGCCTGGGAGTACGCGATACTTATGAATCTGGAATTGAGATTTGGTCGGCCAATAAGTTTATTGCTAAGATTCTAGAAGAGAAGGGTATTGTGTTTAAGATCGAGTATATTAAACACGAATATCCATTTAACCCTCGTTCAAAACAGAGGATCATATATCGAGCTTTTCCTAGCTGGTTCTTTGCAGTTAAAGATATGAAGCCAAAGCTGATTGAGGAAAATGAGAATATTAACTGGTTCCCAGAATACTTAAAGCATGGTCGATTCGAGAAAAATATAGAAGCAGCACCGGATTGGAATTTATCGCGTGATCGTTTTTGGGCTACTGCGATGCCGGTCTGGAAGGGTGACAAGGGCACAGTGAAGGTGGTTGGTTCCTATGATGAGTTATATGAACTCTCAGGGGTGAGACTTGAGGATTACCATCGCCCTTGGGTGGATGAGATCGAGTTTGACATTGATGGTGAGCATTTTAAGCGAATTGATAAGGTGCTTGATTGTTGGTTTGAATCCGGCTCGATGCCATTTGCGCAATTGCATTACCCATTTGAAAATAAAGAGAAATTTGAGAAAAACTACCCAGCTGATTTTATTGTGGAATATGTGGGGCAGGTGCGTGCTTGGTTTTATTATGTTCACGTAATTAATACCGCCTTGTTTGGCCATAATGCTTTTAAGAATGTAATTACGACGGGAACAGTGGCCGGAAATGATGGTCGCAAGATGTCGAAGTCACTGGGAAACTATACTGATCCGAACGAATTGATGGACAAATACTCGGCAGATGCTTTGAGGTTCTTGATGCTTTCATCGCCAGTACTTGCCGGTGAGGATTTTGCTTTGATCGATAAGGATGTGTCTGATGTAGCACGAAAACTGTCGATGATTTGGAATGTATATGATTTCTTTACAATGTACGCTTCAGTTGATGGCTTTGATTCAAATCAGGCAATTAGCGTATCAAAATTAGAGAATCCACTAGATATTTGGCTGGTTTCGAAGGTTTATGTGTTGCGGAACCAGATTACGGCTGGAATGGAAGAATATAATATTCCGGGGGCCTTATCTGAGGTTTTGGCCTTTATTGATGATCTTTCAAACTGGTTCGTTAGGAGATCGAGGAGGCGTTTCTGGAAGTCGGAAGACGATAATGATAAGAATGCGGCTTATTCGACCTTGTATTATGTCTTAGTGTATTTGGCAAAAATCTTGGCGCCATTTACGCCATTTCTTGCAGAAGAGTTATATCAGAAGATGACTGGAGCGGGAGTTGATTCTAGTATGGTGGAGTCTGTGCATCTACTTGATTGGCCAGAAGCGGGCGAAATTAATCTGGAAGTACTTGATAAGATGGCTCGTACTCGCGAGATAATTACAGAGGGTTTGGCATTGAGAATGCAGCGAAGCGAGTCTGAGGATCAGATTAAGGTCAGGCAGCCACTAGCTAAGTTTATCTACAAGGGCGAAAGCCTTGGTGAATTTTATGAGAAGATTATCGCCGATGAGGTGAACGTAAAGGCGGTCGAAAACGGTGATGAGACGTGGCTTGATAAAACGTTGACGCCAGAGCTCCTGGCAGAAGGATTTGTGCGTGAATTAATTCGTTTTGTACAGGCTGCTAGAAAGAAGGCTGGACTTGAGGTTGACGATAGAATTAAGTTATCACTGAATATTGAAGTTGAGCCTGAGTGGCAAGAGACTCTAAAGAATGAAGTTCTAGCAGTTGAACTTGTTAAGGATGGGAACTTTGCCTATGACGAGATCGTAAAAGTGAATGGGGAAAATGTGACGATTTCATTAGAGAAGGCTGCGTAGAAAACTTAAAATGTTGCGCATGATAGGGTAAGAATTAAGCCTAAGAGAATAAAAAGAAGCCGAGTCCAGGCTTCTTTTTATATATGTTGATGTAAATGGCAAATATGTTGATGTGTATGGTAAGTATATTTGACAAATAGCAAAATATGTAGGTTTTATGTGTTGACAAATTAGCATAAACATGATAGTATTTTAACTAGTTAGATAATAAATAAAAACAAAAAGCAAAAAATAAATAAATCTAACAGATAGGAGCGGCGGGGAAGATAAAGAAGGGGGATGAATGGGGGTAAACTAGATTTGAATTTTAATAACGGAGGGATAAAACCAATGTAGTGAGGTAAGTAGCTTATTAAACTTAAATAAACGGAGAGGATATATATAAGATAAAAGAAAAATAAAATTATAACGAAAGGAGCGTATCTAAAGAATAAGAAAAATAGATTAAGCAGTGAAAGGAGATAAAAATAGAAAGAAAAGCTGATTCTAGTCGACCATTAATAAACAAGAACTGGAAACGGCAAACACTGAATTAAATTATAAAAATTAAATAAATTATTCACTAGTATTTTAAAAATATGCTACAATGAATAAAAGCCAATAAAAATAAACATAATATAAAAAGGGGAAAATATGACGTTTGAATTTTTCAACGACGAATCTGGATATACTTTAAAGAAAACTGTTAGTGCTGAGGCACAGGCAAAAATAGTCGCAAGACTTGGACGTGCAACTCTGAAGCTTGCATAACTAAAATAATTAATTAAATAGCATCTCAACAGAGGTGCTATTTTTTGTGTATAAAATAATTATTCACGATAATTTTAGGGTAGCTGTGTTGGTTTGTGATTTTATAAAAAATGTATTCAGATTTTACATTTTTGGTGTACATATATTGCCTGAACTGAGAGGAAATTACTGTATAAAAATTTAAATAAAATGATTGACTATTTTTACCACTAGCGATATTATGGGGGCATAAAAGTCATATTTTTAACACAAACATTAACGGAAGGATCTTTGTCATTATGATGGAAGATAAAACACAGAATCCTGACCTAACTTCATTAGGTGAAGCCCTAGATGAAGCTAGTCTTGCAGGAATGTCGCAAGATCAATTAATTGGTCTATTTGTTGACGAATTAATTAACGAGAAAGGAGTTGAGGCTTCTGAACTTGAAAGAGATAGAATCGCAGAAAGACTTAAGGATGCGGTTATGACGGAGATTTTGATGAATATGCCGGATTATCTTGTAAACAGGATTAATGAGAGTTTTGATAATGGTACTGCGTCAGATGCTTTATTTGATGAGGCGGTTGAAGAATCTGGAATCGATGCAAATAAGATTGCAGAAAAAGTTATGATTGAGTTTAGGGATGATTATTTAAACGGTAAAATTGGAGAGGAAAAATAATATGGGAAATCCTGAAAATAGGGGCGGAAATGCATTAAATAGTGATGGTGGAAGAAACGATGCTTTTGATGCATGGAATAAGGTGTTAGCTTCTAAAGCTTCTTGGGAAGAAAGGGCCAAGCAGATAGCTGAGGAGGTAAAAGGGGTGTCTTCTTGGAGAAATGCTGGAGGCTATGAGCCTGGTTATAAATCTGAATGGACGGATACAGCTACTGATAAAACAAATGATAAGACGGATAACGTTAATCATGTCGATAATGCTAGTATTGCTAGTGAGCCAGCAAAAAACGAATATACTTACCATATTAATCCAGAAGATGTTCGAGGTGTTGATCCGGGATTAGTAGTGGATATTAATGGTATTCTTAAAAACATGAATCAGGATAAGGACAAAAGTGCAGAAAAAAGTCCTAATGAAGATAAATCTTCTGTAGTGGATATTACTGAAAAAAATGGCAATAATAAAAATGGGGTTGATACAAAAAAAGATAGCGTAGATAGTGTTAAAACACCGGATGATGGAAACTTCGCAAATAAGGAGCAGATAGAGAAAGAAGCTACAAAGAATTGGAAGAGTCTAAAAAGATACGAAGAGGCTTCGGCATTAAATTCTGAAAATCTTGAAAAGAAACGTGGTTTGGTGGCTGGCCTCCTCGAAAAGATTAAAACTTCTGGTTTCGGAAAGAGGGTTGCGATTAGGGCGATTATTACTGTTCTTACTGGAATGACTTTGTTTCCGATTTTTAATCCAGGCGCGAGAGCAAAAAAAGGTAATATGGCTCTTAATAATCAAACCGCGATTGAGACTACCCAGGATACACTTGATGTGGCAGAAGATAATCAGAACGTATTAGATGAAACAAATGCTGAAAAAACTGATGGGATGATTGAGGTGGCTACTGAGTCTGGTAATAAACTCATGGTCGACGGGACTCTTAGAGGATCAAATAATTTTAATAACTTCTTCGATACTGCCAATAAAAGGAGTAAGCAGGCCTTAGCTACTCGTGACGGGCGATTAGCTAATGAACGTGAGGTTTATGCAGAAGCTGAATCTGATCCTTCAAAAAGGGATGAATACACTAAGATAGGTATTGAGAGCTTAAATAATACAAGACTAGAAATTCCAAAGCTGTCACTTGACCTATATGTATTGGGTTATTTTGGTGAGAATACGCTTTCTGATGAAGAGCTTGAACAAAAGAGTTTTGAGTTGACTCAAAATCCTGATGCATATAAAAACGCGTGTGAGTGGCGAAAGAATTTTGAGAACGAAAAACGTGAAAAGGGCTTTAAGTATAAGCTTGATTTTACAGATGGGGACTTTCTATCACAGTATGCAAGGACATTTAAGGACAAGAATGGCGTTGATCATGTAATGGTTAAGGGCGATAGTTTTGTGGACAACGAAACTGGTAGATTGCTTCTTGTCGAGGTAAATGATCAAGGGGTGCCTTTCTTAGAATTGCCGGAATACTTCTCGGCGAAAAAACGAGGATTGGAGCGATCTGGGGTTAGCTTTGCTGGCCTAAATGAGCAGCAAATTAGGGCTAAGGTTAATGGTTATAAGTATAAAGGCGAGGAACTTGGATGCGATCAGCTATGTTTTGAACGAATACCAAATAAACATCCAGATGATTTTACGAAGACCCCTGAAGATCACAGCACTCCTGAGGATTCTTCAACGCATAACTATATAACTCCAACTCCTAATAAGGAACCTGTGCCAGTCCCTACACCAGAACCAGAGCCAGAGCCACAAACTCCAGGTGAAAATACAGTTACTCCAAATAATAATCCACAGAATAATCCAAATGATAATCCAGGTGATAAACCAGGTAACAAACCAAATAATAACCCAAATGACAACCCAGGTGATAATCCTGGCGGAAAGACTGTGGAACTAGAAGGCAAGACTGATCATGTTGGTGTAGACTTTGACCAAAATGATAATGAGGCTACTGTTACGGAAAATGATCAGACAGCTACTGTTGCTGATTTTAGTAATGCGGAGAATGATTCTAAAAATAATGGGTCTGGCGATGTGATTGTTGATACGAAAGCAGCGACTGATCAAGTAGTTGACACATTTAATGCAGATAATAGTAATACTACGGATTCCGATAATCAAGCCTATATGGAGGCCGTTGGTACATCAGGCGAAGGAGTAGAAGCATCTGAGAATACTCAGAAATTTGAAAATGATGATCATACCGTGAATGAGAAGGCAGACGAAGATTCAAATGGATTTGAAAATTTCACGTACGAAAATCTATTTAATTAAAAGTTAGCTAAATTCAATATTGTAGAGTCATAAAAATAAAAAGGAGAGAAATGAGAATAAACACAAATACAAAAACTTGGGATGCGTGGCGCCGAACGGCGCACCGTATCCTACCAGCGGTAGGCCTGGTCGCCTTAGGGGCTGTGGCGACTATGCCAGCTGCGGATACTCATGCGTATGATACATGGGGACCGGAGCGACCAACCTATACTTGGGATAAACCTGCAGATCATGCAACGATGAACTCGATTACTAATAACCGAGCGCTCGGGGATGAGCGAAACTTCGTAAGAATTAAGAAGGTTGGTAGCCAAGACAAATTTGGTGATAATGTAGTAGCGGAGCCAGGTGCTGAATATGAGGTGCAGGTCTTCTTTCACAATAATGCGGCAGCTAACCTTAATGATAGAACTGGGCGTACTTATGCACAAAATTTACGCTTAGTCATGCAACGTATACCAGAAAATATCAATAAAGGCGAGAACGTAATGATTAAGGGGACAATTTCAGCGACAAACACTAGTCCTCTTGAGGTTTGGGATACTGCATATATTAAAGCAGAGCAGCCTGTCTCATTGCGATATATTCGCGGTTCTGCAAGAATTTACAACCAGGGTGCATTGAATAACAAGCTGATTGATGATGATGCATTATTTGGAAAGAATGGTGGAACTCGTCTAGGGTTTGACCACTGGGGTCTTTTGCCAGGCTGTAATGAATATTCCGGACACGTATCTTTTAGGATTAAGGTTGATAAGGCTGGATTCAGTATGGATAAGACAGTGTCAAAGGATACAGCAAATGATTATAAGAATACGATTGACGCTGAGCCTGGTGAGACACTTGATTTTAAGATCCTGTTCAAAAATACCGGAACCACTTTACTCAAAAATGTAATTGCTTATGACCTCCTCGGTAAGGGTATGACATTTGTTCCTGGTACCACTAGAATCTTTAATGATACAAATCCAAATGGTACCTTTGAGAAGGATAACTTATTTACTAACGGTTTTAATATCGGCGACTACAAGGCTGGTATGGAGGCTACGATTACCTATAAGGTAAAAATTGATGATGATGAAAAAATGTATCCATGTGGCCAGACAGTGGTTGTTGAGAATAACTCTGCAGTAGGTATAAATGTGGCTACGATTCATGATAAGGTAAAGGTTAATGTTACTCGTAAATGTAAAGATACGCCAAAGGAGACTCCGAAACCAGATCCAAAGACACCTGAGACACCAAAAGAACTTCCACATACTGGTGCTTCAGAAGTAGTATTAGGGATCGTGGTCGCAGCTGTGATTGGTATTGGTGGTGCTTACTATATCGCATCAATGAAGCAGCTTAACAAGCTTGAATCTGCCGCTAAGGGCAAGAAATAATAATAGTAGGAAATAAAGAAAAATTTCACTGGTCATCTTCGGGAGAATAAAAGATGACCAGATTGAATAAAATATTTATACAGCTTACTATTCGCACATTAAAACCTGAGTATCGCAGAAAAATAAAAAAATATTTTTCGACATTACGAATAGGACTTGGGCGCACATTAGTATTGCACATTAGTTTAGATAATTTATGTAATATTGTCTGAATCTATATACAATTTTGCACATTAAAATATGACTCAATTTTCTCACTTTTAAATTTTAAAATCTCAACTTTCTCGCAGTTAGTTTAGATTCCTAGAGTGATGCGTTGCTTTTTATAGGGAGATATGATAGAATTATTCCTAGTTATTACTAAATAAGGAATATTATGAAAAAGGCAGTTGTACTCATCGGCGGCAAACAATATGTCGTTGCTGAGCAAGAGACCCTACGGGTGGACCTCCTCCCGGCAGGAACGAAAGAGCTCGAAACTGGCGCATTACTTCTGATTGATGGAGATAAAATTACTGTAGGTACTCCTGAAGTCAAGGGCGTAAAGGTTTCAGCTAAGGTGGTTGAAGAGAAGATCGCTGGTGATAAAATCCGCGTAATTCGTTACCACTCAAAGAAGCGTGTACATAAAGAAACTGGACACCGCCAAAAATATAGTTTGATTGAAATTACTTCAATTAAATAATCTAGGGGGACGTAAAAAGACTCGAACTCGAGTCTTTTTTTAGTGTTTATGGTAATATATAGATATATGGCGACGGTGATTTGTATAACTAATCAAAAAGGGGGTGTTGGAAAAACGACTACGGCGGTTAATTTGGCGTACTTTCTAGCAAAAGATAAAAAGAGAACACTTTTAGTTGATTTTGATCCGCAGGGAAATGCGACTTCTGGTCTAGGTATTGACAAGGCTCCACTGGAAGAGAGCTATGAAAAAACTGGTATTAGCGCAACAATGTCAGAGGTTTTGCTTGGCCAGAAAGAGATTAAAGAAATTATTTTGAATACTAAATTTAAGGAGCTTGATTTGGCTCCGGTAACACCACAATTAGCTAATGCCGAAGTAAATTTAGCGAGTTTGGATAAAAAATTTATTCAACTCAGGAACGCTATAAACCGAGTAAAAGATTTATACGATTACATAATTATTGATTCACCACCAAGCCTATCGCTTTTAACAGTAAACGGTATGATTGCGTCGGACTACCTCTTATTGCCGGTTCAGACTGAATTTTATGCTCTGGAAGGTGTGGCGCAGTTGCTTGATTCTGTAAAATTAGTGCGTAAGGCTATGAATCCTGATCTGAAACTCTTAGGAGTGCTTGCAACTATGTATGACAAGCGAACCTCGCTTTCTGTGCAGGTGGTTGAGGAGATTCAGAAGTATTTTAAGGATAAGGTATTTAAGACCTTAATTCCAAGAAATGTGAGACTGGCGGAAGCACCGAGCCACGGGGTGCCAGTTGGGGCTTATGATCCATTTAGTAGGGGGTCGCGTGCATATAAAGATTTAGCTAAAGAAGTAATTAAGCGCGTGGAAAAAGGAGAAAAATAATGGCCGGTAGAGGACTCGGGAGAGGGTTTGATAGTTTGATCCCTACAGATATTGTAGAGAATGATTTTGATATTACTGCATCTCAGGATGCAAAAGAAAGCCAGTTGATTGAGCTTGATCTCTCGCTGATTGTTCCGGATGAAGATCAGCCACGTAAGGATTTTTCCGAAGAAGCATTGGCGGCACTAGCTAATTCGATTCGTGAGCACGGAGTACTACAGCCAATTGTAGTCGTTAAGGATGGAGTCAAATATAAGATTGTTGCCGGTGAAAGGCGATATAGGGCGTCAAAGTTAGCTGGTTTAGAGAGAATTCCGGCAATTATTCGTACACTCGACGCACAAAATAGACTGGAACTTTCTATTATTGAGAATGCTCAACGCGAAGATTTGAATGCGATTGAAATGGCGACCGCATATGCAAAGCTAAAAAATCAATTTAATTTGAGCCAATCAGAGATTGCAGTGAGAATAGGAAAGAGCGAGTCTTCGATCGTGAATACGATGAGGTTATTAAACCTTCCAGATGAAGTTAAACATGCGATGATTGAGCATAATCTTACTGAAGGTGTGATGAGGCCGTTAATCTCGGCAGACGCGGAACTTGTAAAGAAAGTATTACCACTAATCATTGAAGAGGGGTGGTCAGCAAGGCAGGTGGAGCGTTATATCGCGGAACACAAAAAACGTAGCTCGGCGAAAATTGTGAAGGAAAATGTTTTCTTGAGACAGGAAGAAGACTTGAGTGCAAAATATGGGGCAAGAGTGAGAGTACGAGGAAGGACTTTAACTTTGGCATGCAAAAATGATGAGGAATTAAAACGTCTAATCGATAGGCTTTCGGACTAATCAGGGGTGAGATCGGTCGCCAGATCTGTAGATGAGTTGAGAGCTGAATAAAAAATTTGTTCAATAAGAAAAGTAAGGAGTTTTACAAAATATTATGGTAGAAACAGATAGAAGAACAGAATTGAACAAAAAAGTTGTACAACCAGGGACTGATGGCGAAAGAGTGAAAAAGGCAATTGAGTTTGCGAAAAAGGCTCATGAGGGGCAGAAGCGAAAAACGGGGGAGCCTTATATTATTCATCCGATGGCGGTCATGCGGACCTTGATGGACTGGGGAATGGATGAGGATACTATAATTGCCGGCGTTTTACATGACACTGTGGAAGATACAGAGGTGACACTTGAGGATATCAAGAGGGAATTTGGTGAATCGGTGGCCTTTTTGGTGGACGGAGTGACAAAAATTGGTAAGGCAAGACAGGGGATGCGAGATATTGATACTTATTTGCCGGCTACAAAAGACAATTTATTAAGGTTACTAGTCGCAACAGGGGCGGATATTCGAGTTTTGATTATTAAATTGGCGGATAGATTGCATAATTTAAGGACACTTTCAGCGCTTTCACCGGAAAAACAGAAGAAAATTGCCAAGGAAAGCCTGGAAATCTTTGCGCCACTTGCGGATAGGTTAAATATGGGGAAACTTAGGGTGGAAATGTCTGATATCGCTTTCTCATACGTGGATCCAAAGAGATATAAAGAACTAAAGGAAATCATTGAGAAGCGGAATCAGTCTGCCGAGAAGGCCTTAAAAAGGATAAAAAATGAGGTCAGTACTGTACTGACACGCGAAAAAATCAATTTTGAGATAAACGGACGAGTGAAGTCGGTCTATTCTTTGCATAAGAAACTGGCGAAATATAATCAAAATATCGATGAAGTGTATGATTTGACAGCCTTACGGGTGATTGTGGATGATATTACGAGTTGTTACCTAGTTTTAGGCTTAATTCATTCACTATATACGCCTATGACGGGGAGAATTAAGGATTATGTGGCGGTACCAAAGCAAAATGGCTATCAATCACTACATACGACGGTGATCACCCCTGATAAGAGGATTGTGGAGTTTCAGATTCGCACAAAAGATATGCATGAATATGCTGAGAGAGGGCTTGCGGCGAGCTTCTATTATAATGAGCAGAAGCTGACGGAGAGCTATAAAACAGGGAAGATTCAGCATTTGCCAACTAACTTATTGTGGATTTCAGAACTACAGATGGCGGCAGCAAAACTTAGAGATGGCAAACAAATTGACCTAAAGAAGCTGAAATTAAATCTTTTTGCAGATAAAATCTTTGTATATACACCAAAAGGTGACATTATCGACCTTCCGATGGGGGCTTTGCCACTTGATTTTGCGTACAGACTGCATTCGGAGCTGGGTGGACATGTGATGGGAGCAAAGATTAATGGTAAATTATCTAATTTGAACACAAAATTAAAAAGTGGCGATGTGGTGGAAATTATTACGAGCAAGAACCAAATGGTGAGGCCGAGCTGGTTGGATAAAATTATTACACCACATGCAAGGGCGAAAATTAAGCAGCAACTTGGTAAAACTTTTGAGTCAATAATGGGCTCAAAGAAGAAGCAATAGCGGAATAAAAATAATTAAATTAATAAAAAAATAGAAAGTAAGCTAAGTGGAAAGAAAAAAGCTTTAGCTTACTTTTTTGTTAATTCATCTCTATAAACTCAGTAAAAAAGATGTCGCTTATGATATAATCAGAATTAAATGAAAGTTAAGCAAATGCGGAAACGAACGGACTTGATTAGGGTACTGCTTGCGCTTTGTTTTATTTTGATTGTTGCGAGGATGTATGACCTACAGATTGTATCGCATCAAAAATATGTTGACCTGGCGATGTCGCAACAGACGATGCAGAATACGATTTTTGCAAAACGTGGCGAAATCTATATGATGGATGGGGATAATACTACGCCAGTAGTGATGAATGAGAAGGTTTATACCATTTCGGTGGATCCATTTTTGTTGCGCAGTGAGGGTGGG
This sequence comes from uncultured Candidatus Saccharibacteria bacterium, assembly GCA_963539995.1. Lineage (GTDB taxonomy): Bacteria > Patescibacteriota > Saccharimonadia > Saccharimonadales > Saccharimonadaceae > Nanosyncoccus. The sequence continues at coordinate 20,236 of CAUTNG010000003.1, read as the reverse complement.
CAGGAGCTAAAAGAGGATGAGTCAAAAATCGATCAGCTGGTGCAGGGTTATGCGGTAAATACTTGGGATAAAGTATTCGCAAATGAGGCGTCGCGATATGCTGTGATTGCAAAAAATGTGCCATATGAAAGAGCAAAACAGATTAAGGAAGCAAAAATTACTGGTGTTTATGCGCAGGGTTCAACTAAGCGAGTGTATCCGGAGGGGGATTTGGCGGCACAAGTGTTGGGGTTTGTGAATGCTGATGGAAAAGGGCAATATGGAATTGAGGGAAGCTTAAATAAGGAATTAACTGGTGTAAATGGTATCTTAAAGACAGTAAAAGACGTCAATAATATTCCGCTAACAATCGGGAAAAATAACGTACGCGTGCCAGCGCAGGATGGAAAAAACGTAGTATTGTCGATTGATCGTAATATCCAGAAGAAAACTGAAGATGCAATTAAAGCTACTATAGAAAAGTTTCATGTAACAAATGCTTCGGCAGTGGTAATGAACCCAAGAAACGGCCAGATTTTGGCGATGGCGGGAACTCCAACCTATAATCCGGCTGAATATGCAAAGGTAACGGATGCGCGTGTATTTCAGACGGATGTGACGATGTCGGCTTTTAATCCGGCCTCAGTTTGTAAAACATTTGCATTGGCGGCGGCGGTGGATAGTGGCGTGATGACGCCGGAAACAACTTATAATAATACCGATCTTGTAACGATTGACGGTTGGCCGATTCAGAATGCGATTAAGGGGCATACTGGAAACATTTCAATGCAAGAGGTGTTGACATATTCTTTGAACACTGGCTCGATTCAGGCTTTGAGGCTACTTGGTGGCTCGGAGACGGAGATTACTTATCAGGGGAAAGAAAAGCTTTACGATTATTACTATAATAGGTTTGGACTGGGGAAATATACCGGAATTGAGCTAGCAGAATCTAGAGGTACAGTGATTCCACCTACGGATATTGATGGTACGAATGCACGTTATGCAAATATGACGTTTGGTCAGAGTTTGGATTTGACGATGATACAGGTGGCAACAGCTTTTTCAGCAGTGGTGAATGGTGGTGACTATTACACGCCAACATTGGTAGCGGGAGAGATCAAAAATGGAGAGTTTGTGCGTGATGTCTTGAAGGAACGTGATCATCAGGCGATTGAGTCGTCAACTAGCGAGACAATGCGAAAGATGTTACATACTGCGAGATTGGTTTTTCCAAATGTAAAATACTATGATGAGGGGGGTTATGTCGGCGGTAAGACAGGTACGGCGCAGGTGGTAAAAAACGGTAAATACACCTTTGATGAGACGATTGCGACTTATATTGGTTATGGGGCTAGATCAGAGACTGATTATCCTGAATATGTGATTATGACAAAAGTTTGGGAAGACAATCGAGGACTAGATGGTGGGGTGGATGCCAAGCCAATTTTTGATGAGATTAGTCAGTTTATGGTAAACTATTTAAAGATGAGGAGGTAAAAACTGTGCAGAATAATTTGGATGGAAATGCTCTATATGGATTGCTGCTGGCGCTGGGTAGCTTTTTATTCGCAATGTTTTTGACGCCTTTTTATACAAATTTAGCCTATAAGTATCATTTTTGGAAAAAACAGAAGAAAACTACGGTACAGGGCGATGCTTTGCCGATTATGACAAAGCTGCATGCGCATAAATTTAAGCGAGTTTTTCCAACGATGGCGGGAATTATTGGGGTAGTCGTGGTGGCAGTGGTGACCTGGTTTTGCAACTGGAATCGTGCGGAGACTTGGTTGCCGTTTGCAGGCTTTTTAGGTGGTTCGCTGGTGGGATTGATTGATGATCTGATTAACGTCTTTGGTACGGGAGCCGGGGCGGCAGGCTTAAGGGCACCAGTGAAGTTTTCAATGATTACGATCGTGGGTTTGATGTTGGGCTGGTTTTTTACGTATAAGTTAGGCTGGACCAGTATTCACTTGCCATTTTATGGAGACTTTGAACTAGGAGCGATTCCGATGATGTTGTTGTTTGCCTTCTCTGTAGTGGCAACTTCAAATGCAGTTAATATTTCGGACGGGCTAGATGGTTTGGCTGGAGGGCTGGCGATGGTGGCATACGGTTCTTTTGGGGTAATTGCGTTATTTCGGGGCCAAATTGCACTATTCGCATTTTGTATGACCGTGGTTGGGTGGTTACTCTCTTATGTGTGGTTTAATGTTCCACCAGCTCGTTTCATGATGGGCGACGTGGGGTCATTTGCTTTAGGATCTGGTCTTGGTGTGGTGTCAATGATGACAAACTCGTTCTTTCTGCTACCTGTAATCGGCTTATTGTTTGTGGTTGAGGCTGGTTCATCCTTAATTCAGATGACCTCAAAACAGTTGTTTCATAGAAAAATCTTTTTATCAGCACCAATCCACCATCATCTTGAAGCAAGTGGATGGGGGGAGGCAAAAATTGTTATGCGTTTTTGGGTAATTGCTGGGGTAATGGGGATTATCGGGATATTTATTGCAATGTCAGGGGGAATCATCCCGCAATAAGGTGGTGTAGGGTTTATGCGTAAACATCAGACAGATAAGAATATCTTTATTGCAACCTTTGTTCTGGTATTAATCGGAACGATTATGGTGAGCATTATCGGGCCATCCTATACGAATATCCAGAATATTTCTTATGGAAAAAATGATGATCCGAGCTCGACAATTAAGAGCCAGATTTTGTTTGTGATATTAGCTTTTATTGCGATGATGGCGCTTTTAAAAATGCCACTAAGAGGCTCAGCAGAGCGTAATGAGAGAAAGAAGAATTCAAAATTTTGGCAAGCTTTTGCTGGAGTATTTGAGCATTTGCCGGGTATTATGATGCTTGGTAGCTTAATTATCTGTGCAATTATGATGATCCCAGGGGTACCATTTGTAAGATGTGCACTGGGTGGATGTAGGTGGTTGAATATTGGTCCGATTCCGCTACAGGTGGCGGAATTAGTGAAATTTAGTGCGATTTTTTATTTAGCAAAGGTCTGTACGGATTGTAGAAATGTCGACGGGTTTGATGGTAAGAAAGCTGGACGTGGTGGGATGCAGCGAGTAATGACTAACGTGAGTGCGAAGAATAGTGGCCACATGGGGTTTTCTAGCGACTATAGTAATAACGGGCGTAACTTAGGTGGCTATGGAGTGAGAGGTGGAAAGCAAAATACTAAAAGACTTGGGGGATTTTTAAAACCGGGTACGGTTTTATATATGTTAATTGTAGATAGGAGGCTTGATTTTAAACTGATACGAAAAAGAATTGAGGCATTTAAGACTCAAAAAGATGGCTGGGCCTTTTGGGTGAAATTTTTGGTGCCTTTTGCGGCATCTGAATACTTTATCGTGATCGCACAGAAGGATTTAGGATCAGGGTTACCTCTGGCAGCGATGGCCTTTGCAATGCTTTTAGTTAGTGGAGTGAGGCTTAAAACTTTTGCGGTAGTGCTTGCTGTGGGGTTAACACTAGCAGTATTTTCGATGGTATTAGTACCACACCGTAGGGAGCGCCTGAAGACCTTCTTTAGTGGGAAGGTAACTAGTAGTGAATCGATAGCTTCGGAAGATAAAAGCAAGGATGCTGAAACTTATCATATTAATAATGCTTTGATCGCGATTGGATCAGGAGGATTATTTGGAGTGGGGATCGGTAATAACGTACAGACGGCTGGATATTTGCCAGAATCAATTACCGACTCGATGTTTGCTGTGATTGGGGAAACGATCGGATTTGTGGGGATTTTGGTGGTGCTGTTTTTCTACTATATGTTGCTTTCGAGGATGCTGAAAGTAGCGGATTGTACGAAGGATAGCTATTACCAATTGGTGACGATTGGGGTATTTGCTTGGCTAGCTGGACATGTGGTGGTGAATATAGCTGCAATGACGGGCTTAGCTCCGGTAACTGGTATTCCGCTGCCACTACTTTCGAAAGGTGGAACCAGTTTGATAATGAATATGGCAATTATAGGCTTGGTTTTAAATATTTCTCAATATACAATGAGAGCAGATGTTTTGGATGCTGAAAGGAGAAAGATAAAGTGAAAATCTTAGTTGTTGGTGGTGGTTCAGGTGGACATATTACGCCAGCCATGTCGGTGATTCGTGAAATTTTTCATAAGTATCCAAATACGCAAGTGGAATTTTGGACTGATCGAAAGTACTATAAAAATATTTCCAATTTAGCAAACGAAATGGCGGTTTCGTGGGATGAAGAAGAAGGGGTGAGTAGAAAAAATAAGCAATATATAAGGGTGCGTAAGATTTTTGCGGGAAAATTTAGGCGCTATCATGGTTTGAAAATTAAGGATTATTTCGATAATGGGGCGAAAACATTTTTCGATGTAGTATTTGGAAACTTGGTGGGGGCGTTTGGGTTCTTGTTGGGGCTGGTGCAGAGCTTTTTGAGGTTATTAGGTAAGAAAAACCGTCCAGATGTAATTTTTTTGAAAGGTGGATTTGTGGGTTTGCCGGTGGGGATGGTGGCTGGATTTTTGAAAATTCCATACGTGATTCATGAATCTGATGCGGTATTTGGATTGACTAATCGTATTTTAATGAAGAAGGCGGCTAAGATTGCTACTGGGGTGCCAGTGCAGACGGAAAAATATGGGGCGGAAATTGCCTCTAAGATTGAATGGGTGGGGATTCCGGTGGCACCGGAGTTTACGCCGGTTAGTTCTTCTTTGCAGAGTGAGTTAAAGAGAGAATTAGGCTTTAATTCGAGGAAGAAATTAGTGGTGATTACTGGTGGATCTCAGGGGTCGGAGCATTTAAATACCGCAACGAGGGCGATTCTGGAAAGATTGCTTGAAGAAGCAAGTGTGGGGCTGATTGCTGGCCGTAAGTATTATGACGAGATGCTAGAATTAAAGGATTTTGAAAAATGGAACAGAGCGAAGCTGGATTCAGATTTTCGAATGTGGAGTTTTTCGCCAAAAATGCACGAGATATTGGGGGCAGCGGATTTGGTAGTTTCAAGAGCAGGGGCTACGACGATTTCTGAGCTGGCGGCACTGGAGAAGCCTGTAATTCTGGTACCTTTTGAGAAGCTACCAGGTGGTCATCAAACAAAAAATGCGGAAAGGCTACAGAAAGCTGGGGCCGTGGAAGTGGTTTCGGATGCAAAAATGGAGGAAAAGCCAGAGTTACTACTTTCAAAGATTAAGGAACTTTTAGCTGACGATGAGAAGCGCGTGGGGTTAGCTTTTAATTTAAAGAAAATTGCAAAGTCTGATGCGTCTGTACGGATGATGGAAATTATAATGGAAACAAAAAATAGGAAGCGTAGATGAAATTAGGAAGAACGATTGCGGGTGGTCGTGAGGCAGTCGAGAGCGATTTGGTACGACAAAAATTTATTGAGAAGCGTGAACGAAAAAAACGATTACAGTTGATTTTGTTGGGTGTGGTAATTGTGGCGACTGTAGTATCTGGAACTTTAATAGTCCGTGGAGCTCTGCAAAAAACGCCAGCAGTAAGCCAGAAGCGAGTGGAGGTGGAAAAATATACGCCAACTGTAGAAATCATTGATGAAGATACTTCGAATATGATTACAGAACGCATTAAACAGTACGTGGCTCTAATGGAAAAAGATGTACGTGATGTGGAAATGAGAGTAACGAAGGCGATTATTCCAGCTGGTAAGGCACGTGAGGTGGATATTTATCTGGAGGGTAGGGATGAGTATTATAAATGTAATTTAGATAGGGGGACAGCTGAAACGGTTGAAGATATCGTGAGGATGATTGGGTACCTAAAAAAACAGGGGGTGATGGCAGGATATGTGGATGTGAGGCTTGAGGGGCGAGCATATTATAAAGCAAAATAGTGTGTAGAACTAATAGATAAAATATGAATAAATAAAATAATTAATCTCCGGGTGACCGGGGATTTTTTAGGGTTATGCGAGGTTACTAAGTCCTGTATTAAAGATGGGCTGGATTTGGTTCTGCCTGTTCGGTTTGTTCGGTTTTTAAAATAAGGAGAGCTGCAGAAAAAAGATTTGGTTTTTTGACGGAGGGCGGATTTTTAATAAAAAATATGTATGTTTGTCAAAAAATAACTGTATTTATTAAAAAATAAAAGTAGGGTATTTGCAATAAAAATAACTTGGAGAGATTAGATTTTTCAAGTGGGTTCTGTTCGGTTATTTAGAAAATGAAATAATAAAAACGCAAGAAGGGAATAATTATATTATTAAATTTTTTATAGATACAGACAAAAAGTTTTGCACAGTTGTGGAAAACTGTATAAAATAATTGTTTTAAAATAACAGGGGTGGGATTAGTCCTTATATATACATACATAACGGGGGAGATTTGCATTATATGTGAACATGTGGAAAAGTTTGTTGAAAAATGTCCGAAAAAATGTGAAAAAGCACTTGCATTATGTGCGTAATGGCGCTAAACTAATGTCAGTGGATAACAAAACAAAAACCCACAAACAAAAAGATTAAATATGAATAATCAAGCGACAAAAACAACGAAAGAAGAAATGGATTACGAAGTAATTCGCTTGGTGAAGAAGAGCGGCAGTTAAAAAGGTATCTTTTTGGCACATTAAAAAATGTTTGAGGTCGGTCAACTAGGAGTCTTGGCGCGCGTTTAGGAAACGCGTCATCAAAACCACTAGCACATCTATAAACACCTCCCAATTAACTCAACAAACAACCTACACAATAAGTCTCTCAACGGTTATAGTCATATATTCAGTCTTGCATTGGATGAAACTATAGCAGCATTTATTGTATAGAAAAACAATTAAGAAATTGCAGTAATAAATCTTAATTAACAAACAAAAAACATACAAAAACAAACACGCTAAAATTTCTAGTTGAGCGATCTCAAACTAAAAAGCTTCTATATAACAGGGATGAAAATCTTTGATATAATAGAGGTATGGAAGAGCTTCATAAGCCAGTGTTACTATCAGAAGTTCTCGAGATTTTGCAGCCTAGCGCGGGTGAGTCGTATTTAGACTTGACGGCAGGTTATGCAGGTCATGCGGGAAAGATTTTGGCGGTTACGCGGAATTATAAAGAATCGGTCTTAGTGGATCGAGATATTAATGCAATCAATTTTCTATCGAAGAAGTACCCAGATGGTGAATTCGGACTTGAAATGTTGCACGAAGATTTTTATAATGCGGCGCAGTCTTTAATCGAGTGTGGAAAAACTTTTGATATGATATTAGCTGATTTTGGAGTATCTTCACCGCAACTGGATAATTCAGAGCGAGGTTTTTCATTTATGCACGAAGGGGAACTGGATATGCGAATGGATCAAACGCAGGAGTTGTCAGCGGAAACGATTGTGAATCACTGGTCGGAGAAGAAACTGATTGAAATCTTCGAACGATATGGTGAGGAATCATCGGGGCTGGCAAGAAAACATGCGAGAGAAATCGTATATAACAGACCATGGAAAACTACTAAAGAGCTTGCGGATGCTTTAAGTCCGAAAGGATGGTTTGGGAAGCACCCAGCAACCAAGGTTTTTCAAGCAATTCGTATTGCAGTAAACGAGGAACTTTCGATTATCGAGAATACTCTACCGTTGATTCCGAAACTACTGAAACCAAATGGACGCATTGCGATTATTACTTTTCATAGCCTAGAGGATAGGTTGGTGAAGCAGTATTTTAAGCAGGTGAGTTCACTTGGAGAAGAGTCTGAACTGGAAATTCTGACAAAAAGTCCAATTGTTGCGGGAATGGATGAATTAGTTATCAATCCAAGAGCAAGAAGCGCAAAACTGAGAGCAGCTAGAAAAATTTAGGATAAGAAATTAGACTAAAAATAGCTTGAACGGGAGTGCTGAAGGTTTTTGGGATGATAAAAATAAAAATAAAAAAGGAGGCTATATGCCAAAGCAAATCATTGTAAAAAACGCTTCTCGAGCACAGAAAATCAAAGTTAATTTTCGCTAGAGAAAGTTAATTCTAAATCTAGGTTGATGTAAATCTCCTGATTTTGAATGTATCAGGCCTTAGGGCCTGCTATCGGGAAGCTTTCGGAAACGACGGAGTCCCGACACGGTTGTAAAGTCAACTGGGAAACGTGTTTAATAAAAAAAGATATGACCTTCCCGGAAGCCCTTATTAGCGATGCGGTGGTGCGGCTAATAAGAGCTTTCGGACTATGATTACGGGGCAAATTCGCTAAACGAAGGCGCACCGACCAAGATACACAAATAAAACAAACAACAAAAACAATATAAACATAAATTCAGGTTAAACTCTAATTAAAATCTTTATTTTTGCTGAGAAGATTTTAGCGAGAGTTTACGTAAAGCGAGGAAAATAATGCAGAGTGGAGCAAGAACTATGCGCCAACAGGGTTTTGGCGGTTTTAATGGCATGCGCGGTATCAATGATCGTCCCCAAACTAGCTATTTAGCTAATTCTGTAAGTTCTGGTTATTCACGCAATCGTAATACAGTGCGACATCAAGCACGTGGAATCGGTCGTTTTTCAGCAATTGCTATTTTGGTTATTGAGATTTTTACAATCGGACTTTTTTACGTCTCTCAACAGGGGAATGTGACAAGTTATGACTACAATATGAACAAGATTGATACGCAGATTGCAAACTTGGAAGCCGAGCGTGACGATTTAAAAGTTGAGCAGGCGAGATTGAATTCGATTGCAAAGAATGCGAAGTCAACGGTGGCGGCCAATATGGAAACCGCACAAGTTGCTGGCTACGCTGACTAATTAATCTTGAAGAATAAATATTATTAACTAAGTGGTTCTTGGTGTTATCGTGTAATTAACACTAACATTTTCTTATTCTCTATAAATATGGTAAAATAAGAGTAATTTTTACGCATTAAGCCTGTTTCTAGGATGGGCAAACAGGGAAGGAGAAAAATGGCGGAGACCCAAGAGAAGATTATTCAGATCGCAGGCTCAATCACGGTAGATGAATTGGCGGAGGCACTCGGGCTTTCTGTAACCGCATTGATTGGCGAACTTTTTAAGCAGGGAATTATGGCGACAATTAATCAGCGCCTAGATTTTGATACTGCAAGCTTGATTATTGATGAACTGGAAATTAAAAATGTAAAACTTGAACGTAAGAATACGGCAACAAAGACTTCGAATTTTCATAGGGAATTATCAGAGAAGGCCGTGTTGCGTCCACCGGTGGTAGCGGTGATGGGGCACGTTGACCATGGTAAGACTACATTGCTCGACTCATTGTTACATAAGAAAACTGTGGAAGGTGAGGCCGGTGGGATTACTCAACATATTTCAGCATATCAGTTGAAGCATGATGATAGATTGATTACATTTTTGGACACTCCTGGACACGAGGCTTTTGCAGCGATCCGTCAGCACGGTGCAATGTTAACAGATATCGTAGTGATTGTGGTGGCAGCAGATGATGGTGTGAAACCACAGACGGTGGAGGCAATTAAGTTTGCTCAGAGCGCAAATGCGAAGATTATCGTGGCAATTAACAAGATTGACCGCGAGGGGGCAGATATTCCGCGCACTATGGCGGATTTGGCGCAACACGGTTTGCAGCCTGAGGAGTGGGGTGGCGACATTACAATGGTGCCGATTTCAGCCAAGCGTGGGGATAACCTTGAGAAATTGTTGGATATGATTTTACTCACGGCTGATCTTGAGGAGTTGAAGGCAGATGTAGAAATCCCAGCTGAGGGACTTGTGATTGAATCTCACATGGAGGTTGGAAAAGGTTCTGTGGTGAACTTACTGGTAACTGGCGGTGAGCTAAAGACTGGTAAATTTGTGGTGGCTGGAAGCGCTTATGGCAAGATTCGTACGATGATGGACTTCCGCGGTAAGCCAAAGGGGAAAGCGACTCCGTCGACTCCAGTGACTGTAACTGGCTTTAAGGAATTGCCTAACTTCGGTGATCGTTTTATCGAGGTGAAGGATGAAAAGACTGCGAGAAAGCAGGCACTACTGAACGCCCAGGTGGAGGCTTCAGAGACGGCTTCGGCAAACGTAACTTCTACGGACCTTCTTCGCATGATGAATACGGCAGACAATTCAAAGGTCTTTAATGTGATTATTAAAGGTGATGTGCTTGGCTCCGTGACATCCGTAATCGATTCTTTGAAGATGATTGATACAAAAGGTGAGATTTCTCTAAATATTGTATCTTCTGGCGTGGGTGACGTGACCGAAAATGACGTCTATATGGCGGAAGGCGATAATACCGTGGTGTATGGGTTCAACGTGAATGTGCCAACCAATATTGTGAAGTTAGCGGCGAGGGACGGCGTGGAGATTCGCAATTATCGCGTGATTTATGAACTACTAGACGACGCTAAGGCTTCAATGGAGAACTTACTTGATGATGAGGTAGTTGAGGAAGAAACTGGCGAAATGAAGATTAAGGGCGTGTTTAGGACTGAACGTACGGCGATTATTGCTGGTGGTGAGGTGTTAACTGGCCGCGTTGGAGCTGGGATGCTGGGGCGAGTCTACCGCAATAAGGAGCTGATTGGCGAGGTTTCAGTAGATTCAGTGCAGAAGGAAAAAATGCAGGTGACCGAGTTGGTGGCTGGCGAAACGGGTGGTATTGCCTTCAATTTGGAGAAGAAGCTGGTGATTGAGCTTAATGACCGCGTGAAGTTCTTTACAAGGGAATTGCGTAAGAAGAAGCTCTAAGATATAGGATTTGAAGATATTTATTTTTTAAAAACATACTTAAGACTGAAAGACCTGAAGATATTTATGTTTTGAAAACGCACTCAAGGCCGTTTGGCCAAGCTTATAGTTTTCAAAACAATAAATATCCTTCAGGTCTTTTGTGAGAGTGTATAGTTTTCAAAATAATAAATATCCTTCAGATTTTTCGTGAGAGTATTTATAAAAAGTCTTTTACGGACCTACGGATATCTATTAGAATATCTATAGGCTATGGCAAAAGTGGGCAAAAATTGACTTAGGTAGGCTAGTTCGGTTTTTGTTCGGAAATAGGGAAACAAACAAAAAGCAATTTTTTGGGAAGTGTACGACACTTTGACTGGGGCTGGACGGGGGTGAGATTGGCGTGACAATAGGGGTGGGAAGAGGGGAATAAGGGAAAGAGCAAATCCGGTAAATTTTGGCTAAAAATCCGTGAAATTTAGCTAAAATTGAGATTTCACGGGCAAAAATATGCGTACGGATGACTTTTACAGGGGTGGAATTTTTGAGTAATTCCGAAGCTCTTCTCCGAATTTTCAGAATTGCTCGGAATTGTACGCATTATTATAGGCAAAGGATGAGATTTGAGGTGTATTTACTCCTTAAAGTGGTGATATCTATGATTAATTCAGTATTTCTCTGCTGATTTTTTAGAAAAAATAAGATGGTAGATGTTTACGGGTTTAGGATTTATATCTGTTAAGAGGGGCTTGAGACGATTTATTAGAGGTTATGAATAGTGGAATGATGTGGGCGTATAGGGTTATAGGGTCTTGGTGGGATGATTGATGATTTTATTGTCAATGTAGACTTTCTCCTCTAGTGCGTCGTAAAATAGTTATTGTGCGACATTGTAAATATCGACAAAAGACGATTGAATATATGTTGGTAATTTAGAAAAAATAGTGGACCGACTCGAGTTTGTTAGTAATTCGAGTTTATTGCCACGTATTAATGTCTTTTATTGTCTTATGAGTATTTCCCCCTCTAAATATCAGAATCGCTCCTAGAGGGTCTAGGAGCGATATTTTAGTGATGAATACTCAGATATCCGTTATCGGCTGAGCTCTGTTGCCCTTGGATGTTCTGACGAAAACCATTTTGTCCCAATTGATGATCTTTAGGGAGATTTTGACTGGTAGAGAAGCCTGGACGGCCGTCGTGAAGGTCAGAGGCATAATTGGTCTGACGTGTAGGAACAGGGGTAGAAACTGGGGATTTAACAGGGGTGGAGGAATTATTGACTGGCTTTTGATGAGAGAGATTGGTCTGTGGATTTACAGGGGTGGAAGAAGAATTAACAGGGGTAGGGGAATTACTGGATTGATTATTAGGGGAAGAGTTGCCTCTCTTCTTATTTTTGCGGTTCTTGTTTTTAGAATTTCGATCGGTATTTCCCTGCTCTTGGTGTCCCTGAGGTTTATTCTGGTTTTGATTGAAATTATTTTGCCTCTGTGGCGCATTTACAGACGTTTTAGCGGCTGAATTATCAGAATTAGTATTTCCCTGCTGTTTTTGGTTTTGTTTTAATTCTGAGGCCTTTTCAGAAGTTTTTTCTGGATTATTTGTTGAGTCATTCTTGACCTGGTTGGCTAATTTGTTCGCAAAACTTTCTGGTGCTTTCTTGAGCTGATTATTTAATTTGTCAGCAAAGCTAAGAGGTTTAACAGAGGTAGTTCCCTGTTTATTTATGGTCGAAGGTTGCTTGATATTACTAATGGTTGAAACAGGGGAGGTAGTTGAGGTGGATGAAATAGATGAGGTTGTCGAAGTAGATGGGGCGGACGAGGCGGATGAGACGGATGAAGTGGATGAGGCTGATGAGACGGATGAAATAGCTGAAGTATGTGAAGCAGTTGAAGCGGCTGAAGCAGCTGAAGTAGGCGAATTAGACGAATTAGTTGAAGTAGCTGCCGTAGAGGCCTCGTTTTTGGCTTTTTCGAAGGCGGCGCCGAGGTCTTTTAGGGTCAAAGAATTTTTACCGGAGATGGCGTTTGGAGAAACCTTTTTTGGATCAACTACACGTCCAGTTTCAGGGGCGATAAACTCTAACTTTGGTGCATTTTTAGAGAATTCAAATTTAGGGGTTTTAGGCGCGTTGTTTTCGCCGCGGCCAGAGTTGGAGAGGTCTTTTTTGTATTTTTCACTTTGTTCGATATTGGCACGAATTTCGGCTTCCACGTCAGCGCGAGGTCTTGAGTAGAGATTGCGTGAACTTTCGATAATTTCGTCAAGATTATCAGTTGGGGCTTTTGGAATATTTAGGGTGGTAGCAGAGAAGGCAGGGGCTTTTTCGCCGCCAATAATCATGGAAATGACAAAGTGACGGTTGTTCATTTGAATGAGGTCGGAGGCATCGAAGACCGGTTCAAACTGTTTGACAAGGATTGGGGCATCGTCGGCGGAAACACGGAATGAGATTGTGGTACCAACGTTACCAAAAACGGCGTCGCGAACATTCTCGGTCATCTGTGAGATGTACTGGTTGGCAACGGTGAGATTGAGACCATATTTGCGGGCCTCGGAAAGAATGACTGAGAAGGAGTCGGTCGCGAAGTTTTGGAACTCATCAACATAGAGATAAAATGGGCGACGCTTTGAGACATCTGGGATATCCGAACGAGACATGGCGGCAAGCTGGATTTTGGTGACAAGGAAGGAGCCGAGAATGCCAGCATTATCTTCACCGATGAGACCCTTTGAGAGATTAACGACAAGAATTTTTCCTTCATCCATGATTTTACGAACATCGAAGCTAGAGCGGGACTGACCGATGATATTGCGGATGATTGGGTTGGCAGTAAAGGCACCAACCTTATTTAAGACAGGGGCAATAGATTCATTGACTTGTTTTTCATTCCACTGGCCGAACTCATGCTTCCAGAACTGAAGAACGGTGACATCAGTACAGTATTCAAGTGTCTCTTTGCGAAATTCTTTATCTGTGAGAATGCGTGAAATGTCGAGTAGGGTGGTACCTGGGCGATCAAGAAGGGCAAGGAGGGTAAAGCGGAGGATATGCTCAAGACGAGGGCCCCATGAGTCACCGAACATACGCTTCAAAACACCGATAACCTCAGAACAGATATTAGGCTTTCTAGTAGGATCAGAAAGCTCAAGAGGGTTGAAGGCGACTGGATATTGTGTATCAGCTGGGTTGAAATAAACAACGTCTTTAACGCGACTTTGTGGCACAAAACGAAGGTTGTTTACGGCAAAGTCACCGTGCGGATCGATAATACAATAACCTTGATTATAGAAGATATCGGAGAGAGCGAAGAGCTCAAGGAGACCAGACTTACCGGCACCGGTTTGACCGATGATATAAACGTGCCTTGAACGATCGCGGCGGAGCATGCCAAATTGGTGATTGATGCCGCGGAAATTTGTGAGACCAAAGGCGGAAATATTTTCATCATTAGAGGCAATGCCAGTGATGAGCGGAAGTTTGGCAGGTGGTTCGGCGGTCTTTGAGGTAGCCCAGACGATGTTTGGGGTCTCGACAGAGGTGTGCGGTAGGTGATAGACACTGGCTAGTTCGGAAATGTTGAGAATGAAACCAGGGTTGGTGAATTGACGCATTTTATACGCATCAAGGTCTTCTCTGTTGAAACTACCGCCAAGTTGTTTAAAACCATTAAGGTTAGTAGAGTTGAACTGCTTAAAGGTACCGACCAGAGCCTGCATATTGAGTTTTGCATTAATTTCACTATTACCGAGATAAGCTAGACGGATTTTTACTTCATAACCGAGTTTGGTGGCCTTTTGTTCGGCGGCGCTAACCTGGGACTTGGCACGCTCGGAAAGTTCTACTTTAACTTCAGAGGCGGTGCCACCAGTTGGAGGTGTCCAGAGAGCGGAAATGAGCTGAGCGAGCCAGGTGAAATCAATATTGAAGAGGGTAAAACCTTTTTTACCAGCTTTTAACTGCTTGATCCACTCATCGGTATCTTTGTGCCAGGAATCAGCGACTGGACGAGTGAGAATTTGGATCCAGAGCTCTTCAGAGTGATCAGGGTCAAGTTTAGCAAGGGTGCCGGTAATGCCAGCAAGGGGATCGACCTCGAAGTTATCAAAGGTTTTGATTGGCAGGGCGGAATTTTCCGTGAGACCGAGTTCAGCGGTATAAATAATCTCATGCGTGTCGCGGTTATCGACATAATCTTTGTCAATAGTATAGATTTGTACGGTTGGGTATTGAGCGTAAATTTGGCCCTCCACGAAACTTTGCTGGGCTTTTGGAGTCCAAACGTAAAAACGAATCTGTCCACCAGTACTAACCACTTCAAAACTGAGATGTTCTTGGACGCCACCAGAGCTTTTCAGCGATTCTGCATCACGTAAAATGCCGTGAAGCGAGGCAAACATTTGTTCAGCAGAAAGTTCTTGCTTGTCGTTATTTTTTGGAATTTCTAGCATCAAAAGCACAGAGTCGACATTTAGAACTTTGAGCTGGTTGATTTTCTTGTGGTTAAGATAGGTGAGAACGCCTAAAATTATCACTATTGGCAGCCAAACAATTGGCATAAGGAGCACGTGGAGAATAATACTAATCATACCTATAGTTTAGCATGAAAAGAATAATTATTCTGCGGTTTTAGCAACTGTATACATGTTTTTGTCAACACGTTGATAAAGTTTTTTGTTTTGAAGATTTAGGAGCACAGTAGTTTCTTTGACTTTGCGAACTTTGAGGACGTTTTTTACGATTTCTTCACGAGTGAGTGGAGTCTTTGATTCTTCAAGGATGCTGGTAATAATCTGGGAGACAGTTCCCTTTTTGTATCCCCAATCACGGAGTGCATAGATGCCGCGACCGATGAGAACAAAACGAGGGTCCTTGATAAGTTCATTGTGAATAGCCTGGAGAGTGACATCCTTTTTGCGGAAGCTGGAGGCGGAAATAGCTTCGGCGATGTCGTTAAAATGCATTGGCTCCTTCTTGTTTTGAAGAATAACATAGATTTTGTCGCGAATGTTCTTTGGGTTGACAGTTGGCCATTTTGTGAGACCCCACTGGTCGTCTAAGGAAGAAAGTTGTTTGGAGATTGAAGCGACGGCGCGGATATAGTTTGGGTGCTCATAATTCAACTGATTGTCAAGTTCTTCGAGCGAGACCGGGGCTTTTTTGGCCTTGATCAAGTTAACGATTTCATCGATGTGTTTCTTGATGGTTTTTTCGTCACCATAATCAGAGATGCCAATAGCACCGTAATATTTCTCAGTTTCCTCAATTAGAGTGAGATTTGCGGAGATTTCGGCGAGAAAGATGAGATAGGATTTTTCAAGATTGGTGGCTTCACGGCCATAGATTTTGGTGGTGAGGGTGGAGATTTTAGCGATTCTTCCCTCTTCTGTAAGATTGCGGATAAGGATTTTTTCAGCAGCAGCAAGTTCAGGGATTTTGCCATCTTCTGCGGCAATGCGGAGGCGGACGACAATGGCTTTTTCAAGTTGTCTGACGCGTTCCCTAGTAATGGATAAAAATTCTCCAATTTGTTCCAGTGTTTCGCGCTCGCCATTTAAACCAAAGCGACGAGAGATGATTTCCTTTTCACGATCTTGCTCAATGATACTCAGACTACCTTGGACGGCTTTCGCGATTACATCTGTATGTTGATCCATTCTAGGTCTTTTTCCTTCCTCCACCGCTGAATTGTTACTGAATTGTTTTCTAAAATTTAATATATAATAACATTAAAATAAAAATTGTCAAGTAAATAAAAATTGAAATATTTTTCTCTTAAAATCCTGATCCTGTTAACTTTTCTTTAGTTGTTTTCTGTTGTCTATTGTACCATATATTTTACTTATAACCTAATAAGTTTTATTAAAATATAAACATAAGCAGTTTTGTGGTGTGGTAGTTGATTTTAGACAATAAAAATAGCGGGAACTTGAGTTTTCTCGCTATTTTTTAATAACTTATTTTGTGGCTTTTTTCGCTTTGGTGGTCTTGCTAGCAGATTTTACAGTTTTGGAGGATTTTGTGGCGGATTTAGTAGATTTTTTGGTCTTTGCAGTATTTTTGGCGGCTTTTGTGGACTTGCTGACAGTTTTTGTGGTAGTTGTAGTAGTCTTACTATTTAATAATTCGGTAGCCTTTTCGAGAGTTAGAGATTTTGGATCAATATCTGCAGGGATTTTGATGTTGTTTGGCCTTGGACGCCCCTTGCCGGAAGCTGGTTTTATGGCTGGGCCTTTAATATATGGTCCAAAGGGGCCATTGATAATTTTGACCTCTCCCCAGTCGGCAATAATGGAAGATTTTTTCTTTTGATAGAGTTCATTGGCAAGGTCGAAGGAGATAGTGTAAGGACTTTCGGCCTTATTGGCGCGACTTAGTGGGATGTTGTAGTTCCCTGCCTTAAGGTACGGACCGAAGGGGCCATTGGCGGCAATGAGTTCTGTACCATCCGAGGCTGTGCCAACCAGACGAGGTAGTTGAGGAAGCTCTAATTGTTTGAGCGCAAGCTCAAGAGTAACAGTCTTTACGGTTTTTCCGGCTGGGAGTGGGGCGAAGATTGGCTTTTCGCCAGCCTCTTTTTCGTTCTCACCTAATTGAATAAATCCACCATTACGGCCAATTTTGGCATAGACTTTCTTGTTGGTTTTTGGGTCAATGCCGAGTTCGGTGGCAGAATTGTAACGGTTAGCCATAGCGGAGGCGCCGACAGTTTCAGCAAATGGTGTATAAAAATCGCGGAGCATTTTGAGACGAGTCAATTTATGCTCGGCAATTTTGTCAAGCTGTTCCTCAATACCAGCGGTAAAATCGTAATCAACAATGTTTTCAAAATTCTCACAGAGAAAATCAGAAACTAATTCGCCAACAGGAGTTGGGAGCAGTTTGCCTTTATTTGCGCCAGTTTTCTCTTTGACCGTGTCTTCAGAAATTGAATTTGGTGCAGCATCTTGGTCAAGCACGCTGTGATGGCCATGAAGGATGATTTCTTGTAGATTGCGCTCAGTGCCTTCGGACTCACCCTTAGTGACATAATTTCGCACCTGGATAGCATTAATGATGGATGCATAAGTACTTGGGCGGCCGATGCCAAGCTCCTCAAGTTTTTTAACTAATGAACCTTCGGTATAACGGGCAGGCGGTTTGGAATAAGTTTGTTTGGCAATTAGGTTATGAACATTAAGTTGATCGCCAACGTTAAGTTGAGGTAGGAGAGTGTCTTTATTCTTGCCGTATATGCGAAGGAAGCCGTCAAAAATTACCACTTCACCTTTGGCGGTAAAATGAAGTTCCGGATCAGTGGATGGCGTGATGTCAACAGTGGTTTTGGCAACCACAGCGTTTTTCATTTGTGTCGCTAGAGTACGAGTGCGGATGAGTTGGTAAAGTTTCTTTTCATAATCGTTTTTGCCAGCAACTTCCTGGGCAATATTGGTTGGGCGGATGGCTTCGTGGGCTTCCTGGGCGCTAGCGTCCTTTGTATGAAAACGGCGAACCTGGACATAATTTTCACCAAAAGCTTGCTTAATGTAGTTAGAAATTGCAGCAATGGCTTCACTGGACAGGTTAAGGGAGTCGGTTCGGTGATAAGTGATTAGACCTGCCTGATATAGACCCTGTGCGGCAGACATAGTAGTTTTGGCACTATAACCGAGACGACTGTTGGCCTCGATTTGCAAAGCGGCGGTAGTGAAAGGCACTGGATTAGCTTTGGTTCCCTCGGTTTGCTCAATATTAGCAACAGAAAAAACGGCCGGAGCAAGAGAGTTAAAGAGAGATTTTACTTCATCTGCATCTTTTAGAGTTGATTTTTCAAGGTTTGCTTCAAAAATTTCAGATGATTCCGGGTCGGTTACATTGGCATTTTGGTTGGAGAACTTACCGGCAACCTTAAAAGTGGATTTTGAGGCGAATTTTTCAATTTCACGCTCTTTTTCAACGATAAGTCGAAGAGCTGGAGATTGAACGCGACCAGCAGATTTAGCGCCGGGAACCTTTTTACGAACGATATCAGAAAGATCGTAACCAACTAGCATGTCGAGAGTTTGACGGGCCTGCTGACTGGAGACCATATCCATATCAACAGTGCGAGGCTTAGCGATGGCGGCCTGAAGAGCGGACTTTGTAATTTCGTGAAAAGTGATGCGGTGGGTATTTTTGGGGAGCTTTAAAACTTCAAGAAGATGCCAAGAGATTGATTCCCCTTCACGGTCTTCATCGGTTGCTAGCCAAATTGCTTCGGCGGCCTTAGCTTCTTTTTTAAGCTCAGCAATAATATGTTTATGGTCTGGGTCGATTTCATAGGTTACTGCAAAATTGTCATGAACGTCGACCTTGGTGTCTTTACGAATATGTCCAACAGAGGCGAGAACCTTAAAATCACTGCCTAAATATTTTTCAATGGTTTTAGCCTTGGCTGGACTCTCCACGATAACTAAGTTCTTTGACATACATATATAGTAGCACGATTGTCAAGTGGAGGAAAAATATATCAAAAGGCTTGGCAGACTATAAAACTTATGGTAAAGTATGGTTAGAGTGAAGGTTTTCTGGCAGCCAAATACAGGAAGGATATTTTGCTGTGGAATTAAAAAAACAAAAAACATCAAATAAAGGGGTAAAAATAATTAGCGCTACGTTGGCGGCAAGTCTTTTGGCAGTACCTGCATTACTGTTAAATGGTGCACCAACCTCAGCTGCTTCCCAAACAGCAACTACAACGGTGAATGTCAGGATCGACCCGACAATTGCGATTTCGGCAACACCAAACATCGATATTAATATTACGCCAACTGCTTCTGGCCAATTCCAGACCGGAGATGGACGTGTATCAATTTCGACAAATAATACGAAGGGGTATACAACTTATATCACTTCAAGCACCGCCGATACGGATTTGAAACAACCAAGTTCTGCAGGCGTGTCGACTACTATTCCAAGTGTAACTGCGAGCGCAAACACGATTTCTGGTACCGCTTGGGGTTGGTCGAACGATGCAACTCAGTTTAATCCAGTTAAGGTAGCTGGTACAACGGATAACAGTGCAGTATTCAGCAAAACTACAACTGCAACTCCAACTGGCGACAATAAAACCTTGACGGTTGGCGCAAGTGCTACTACCAGTGTTCCTGAGGGAACCTATTCAAATACCTTATTGTTTACCGCAATAACAAATAACTAATCAATAATTCATGCGAGGAAGATATTGTTAGTTTTGGTTTTTGAATAAACTTGTAAAAAAGGACCTAGCGAGAAGGTCCTTTTTGTTGAGCTATAACATACGGTTTATTTTGTTGAACTTTTGTGGAATCAAAAAGCCCCAAGTAAGGGTGGGCATCACTTGGGGCTATTTGACCCTACAACGCATCTCTTTGATACCGGGAGATTCCCCGGAGCGTGACCCACCTCACAAACTTTGGGGCCCGCCGGTTATAGGGGTTGCTATGTTCTTAAAGATTGACTTTCAAGTGGAGGTAATACTTATACTTACAACCGATAAAAGAAAAATTGTAAGTCGAAAGTCTTTTAAGAACACGCAACTTCTGTTATATTGGTAACAGAAATTATGATTTATTTAGGTGCGGTGTAGAGA
>CAUTNG010000002.1:0-54462 GCA_963539995.1 uncultured Candidatus Saccharibacteria bacterium | reverse complement strand
TCTCGCCACAAAACCTGTCCGAATACGCTTTCCATCTTCTGATCTTACTGGTATATTTTGTAAATTAGGATTTACGCTTGAAAGTCGACCAGTAGCCGTTACATCTTGAGTAAAAGTCGTATGAATTCGTCCATCTCCTTCAACCAGATCCGGCAGTGGTAGTACGTAAGTAGATAATAGTTTTGAATCCTCACGATAGTCCTTGATCAATTCGATCACCGGATGAGCCCCCTCCAATTTCTCAAGCTCGCTCGCTCCTGTCGAAAAACCACGAGACGTCTTTTTTATTCCCTTAGTTGGTAAATTCAAATCCTCAAATAAAACTTTAGACAACTGTATTGGAGAATTCACATTAAAACAGACTTCAGTTACTGAATAAATTTTTTGTTCAAGCTCACTGACTCTCTCTGTAAATTCCCTCTTCAACTCAGCAAAGTATTCTAGATCTATTTTTACTCCACATTTTTCCATCTTATAGAGTACCGGAATTAATGGTAAATCAAATTTATTTAAGATATCAATTAATTTTGGCTGCCCGTGAAGCTCAGACATTACTTTTGCATACTCAATCTTCTCTGTATCATCATATTCCCCACGCAATGCCCGCTCACAGGTCTCATCTGCAAGCAACGAAACTTGTTTCGGCTCGGCCTCTATTCGTCTTAACGGATTAATGAGAAACTCTGCCTGCTTTATATCAAAAAAATCCCTCTTGTCTAGTAGAATCGCCTCAGCTAGCTCTTCTGAAGCATGCATTTTTTCCTTAATATCCGCCATCACCACCATCTTATCCGGGATTGGATATTTCAAGACAATATTCTCATCCTCCAAAACTTCAGGATCCGCTAATCTTTCTTTATTTTCAAATTCAGCCCTAAATTTCCTAATCAATGAATTAAACTCAAGCTTCTTTAAAGCCGCTACGATTCTATCCTGGTCAATCACTAACTCCGGAATTTTATCCAAATCAACCGGCGCATCCGTCATAATCTTAGCAAGCCGATATGACATTAAAGCAGAATCCTTCCCTTCAATTAATTTCTTCTGAGTTGATCCCGTAATTTCTTCGATGTGGTCATAGATCCCCTGGATATCGCCATACTGATTTAAGAGCTTCACGGCCGTCTTTTCACCAATCCCTGGCACACCTGGAATATTATCCGAATTATCGCCCTTTAATGCCTTCAGATCCAAAAACTGACTCTTTAAAATACCATATTTTTCTTCAACTGCTTGAATGTCCATTTCTTCGATATTGGAAAACCCCTTCAATAGCCGATACATTTTAGTGTTTTCATCTACAATTTGCAACATATCTAAATCTGAAGATACAATATAAGTCATATAGTCATGTTTTTCATCTGCCTGTCTAGCTAGCGTACCAATAATATCGTCCGCCTCATATTCATCGGCTTCTAAAAAATCCCAACCTAGTGCTAGGATCAACTCCTTCAAATATGGAATCTGTGCGTAAAAATCTTCTGGTGGCTTTACTCTTCCTGCCTTATATTCCGGATATATCGCGAGACGTTTAGCTGTTGAAGTATGGGCTTTATCCCATGCGACTACCACCTTATTTGGCTTCAGCTTCTTGACGATCTCCATCGCAATTGTCGCAAAACCATAAACACCAGACGTCGGCACCCCTTCTGCCGTCGATAAATTCCCCATCGCATAATACCCACGGTAAAATACACTCTTACCATCGATGATTACTAGTGTTTTCATTCGCGCACCTCGCCTTCACACCTAACCTATTTAAAACTCAATTCTTTGCAAAATCTTGTCCACATCATCATGTAGCTTAGCCACAGAATCATCATTAAGCACATAGTGATCAGCCATCGCAATTGGTCCACCTTTCTCAAGGTTCTCGATTTCTGAACGATCACGTTCTTGAATTTCTTTAGTATTAAATGGCCTTTCAGGACGCTTACCAACCCTAAAGTGCCTCAATGTCTTTGGTACCACCACAGCTAAAACAGTTAGCTGTCCAGGAAATTCTTTTTTCAATGCCTTATATTCTGTCCAAGAATAAAGTCCGTCGAGCACAATTCTCTTCTGTCCAGCACCAATCAACCCACGAGTCTCCTCGATCACTTGTTTTACCACCCAGTCTTTCCCCTCTGTCTCCCGTATCATCTCACGGAATTTCTTCTCACTCTCACCATCTGCCGTTCTTTCAATTCCTCTGCGATCCATTTCCTTATAGATCATTCCACCAAAATAAACCTTCGGATATCCTTTTTCAGTCAAGTAGTCTACTACAACCGACTTACCGGAACCGCTCATCCCCACAATTGCTAATATCTTAATGTCACCTTCGTTCATTTTTTCCTTTCACTATGTATCTTACCTTATTTTATCCCATTTGACTATTTAACCTTAAAAAGCAACTCATTTTAGACTATCTGTCTTGAAAATTCCTTAAAAAACTTAACAAAATCTGCCCTGTCTTCAACCTGTCGCATGTATACCAAAATTAAACGACCATCCCCGTCTCTTAATTTCTCATCCGTCTCTCCATTGATCACAAAAGTTGTTCGATTTTTTGAACTTAAATATGTAACCAAATTTTCTACCAAGTTATCGCCCTTATCATAAATCTGGAACATATCTGAAAACCAACTATATTTTGCCTTCAAAATATTCTCTTTCGAAAAAACATAAATATCTGAAAAGCCCGTCAAATCCGCATTCACTTGAATAATCATTATTCTCATCGTCTGCCAATTATAGGCGATCAACAAATTTGTATAAACTGTAGTGTTAATCTGTCTCTCATACACCCCATCATATCCCACATATTCTTCTTTATCCTTCAATACATCTTGGTGATATCCGACAAGTAGCTTATACCCTTCCGGCGCAATCATTTGTTCTGCAATATGCACTCCATTTTTATCGATTACCTCCCGATTCGCCGCCGATAAATTATACTGTTCTACTGCTGCCAAAAAAATTCTCACCATCCTCTCTCGATTCTCTCGGAGCCAAGCAATATCCCAACTCTTCTCCCGATGAACAAAAAAATTACGAATTTTATTCAAAATCCCCTCTTTTCCTGCCTTAATACCAAGTTGTACCATTACTTATAATCATATCATGTCTTATTTAAAACAGAACTTGCTATAATAAGGCTATGATTTATGATATTGCAATTATTGGTGCCGGGGCTGCCGGCATGACTGCCGCACTCTACGCTCTCCGTGCCAACAAAACTGTTC
Organism: uncultured Candidatus Saccharibacteria bacterium; assembly: GCA_963539995.1. GTDB lineage: Bacteria > Patescibacteriota > Saccharimonadia > Saccharimonadales > Saccharimonadaceae > Nanosyncoccus. Next base: position 51,235 of record CAUTNG010000002.1, on the reverse strand, counting down.
TCCTACTCGAATCAATTACTTACGGTGGCCAAATTCTCCAATCCCCACTCGTTGAAAACTACCCAGCTCTCCCTAACATTTCAGGTGCTGACTTCTCAAATAATCTCTACTCTCAGTTAAAAGCCCTTAATCAAAAAATCACCTATCAGACAGTTCTAGATTTATCTAGACAAAATAACATCTATCAATTAACTACCAAGAATCAAATCTACCAGGCTAAAACCGTTATTCTCGCCACTGGCACTATTAGCCGTAAGCTTAATCTTCCAAATGAATCCAATCTCGTCGGTAAGGGTATTGCCTTTTGTGCGACCTGTGATGGTTCACTCTATAAGAATCAAGACGTTGCCGTCGTTGGTGGTGGTAGCTCAGCCGCCCTCTCAGCCTTATATCTCTCTGATCTATGCAAAAACGTCTTTCTTATTCATCGTTCCACTCATTTTCGCGCCGAGGAATTACTCCTTCAAAAACTTGAAACCCGTCAAAATATTCACATTATCGCCGATAACGAAATTAAAGTTCTTCTTGAGCAGGATGGTCTTCTTTCTGGAGTTAGTCTCAAAAATCCTCTACAACAGTTTTATCATTTTAAAAACCAAGAAAAGTCAGCCGATACCGATTCTGACATTATATCGAAACTCGATCCAATCGATTCTGTAGCTTATAGTTGTTACGATAAAGCTAATAACACTCTTCATATCAAAGCTCTCTTCATTGAAATCGGTCGTATCTTCCCTAGTACATCACTTCTCCAGAACCTTATCGAGACACATAATCTAAAAACCGATGAAGCTGGCTTCGTCATCACTAATCATCGCTGCGAAACTAACCTACCAGGTTTTTATGCAGCTGGCGACTGCTGTTCAAAAGAAATCCGACAACTCGTCACAGCTACCAGTGACGGCGCCATAGCCGCCACTTCAGCACTAGACTTCCTAAGCTAATCCTAAAAAATATAAGTCCTGCTTAGTAAATTTAGAATATAAAGCTTGAATAAGACCATAAAAAAATGGAGCCATTGACAGGGATCGAACCTGCGACCTGCTCGTTACGAATGAGCTGCTCTACCAACTGAGCTACAATGGCAACAATCAGATTATACCATAATTTCTATTCTTCTCTAAGATATGCGAAACATAGCAACTCATAAAATTCGCCCACCTCTCTGTTTTTTGCTATAATATATTTATTCAATCAGTTATTACATCTATTTTATGCCCCATAATTCTGTTAATCATAAACATAATCAAACTAAATCAAACCCGAGCCTCTCCTTTTTGTATGATAAAAATTTTGCTCACCGTGGACTACATGGTACCTTTTTCCAAAATAACACAGAAACCTTTATCCCAGAAAACTCACTTGCCGCCTTTAAGAATGCCATTGACCATCATTTTGCTATCGAGCTCGATATTCACATTCTTTCTGATAAAAAAATTATTGTCTTCCATGACAGTAATACAAAGCGTCTCACTAAAAGCTCAATCAAGCTAAAGAAAAGCACCCTTGAAGATATTCAAAACCTTTCCCTACAATCTGAGCAAACCACGGACGAGCACTGTATTCCAACCTTCAAAAAAGTTCTAGACCTCATTGCGGGAAAAACTCCTCTGATTGTCGAATTAAAATCTGAACCTTTCGTCAACTATAAAAAATTTTGCAAAAAGACCACTAGTCTTCTTCTTGAATATCAAAAAACATACTCAGCTACAAACTTTGCTATTAAAAGCTTTGACCCCCGCATTGTACACTGGTTCAAAAAATACACCACCTTCCCAACCGGGCTACTCATTGCCAGTCGACCCCGAATTTTAATCTATTTTGGATCCATTTTTCTCCGCTTCCCCCTAAATTATTGGCTAAGGCCAGATTTTCTTTCCGTTGATAAAAGAATTATTCAAAGAACCACCATCCAAAGATTCCGAAAATCTCATCCAGTCCTCTGCTGGACTATTCAAAGTGACTCTGAACACAAATATTACCAAGATAAAGCCGATAATCTAATTTTTGAAAATAGTCATAAAAAACAAAATTAATACGGTAATCTGAACTCCAATCCCTAATCTGAAATCCGATTCCCTCTACATACAACAAAAAACAGCCCTAAAGCTGTATATGTGGCGGATCCGACGAGACTCGAACTCGCGACCTCTGCCGTGACAGGGCAGCGCTCTAACCAACTGAGCTACGAATCCACTACCAGTAGTATATATTATCACCTCTATTTTCGCAAGACTTTTCTGCCTTTTTTCTATTCTATGCTAAAATAATATTATTGCGAGTATCGTATAACGGCTATTATGTTTCCTTCCCAAGGAAGAGACGAGGGTCCGACTCCCTCTACTCGCACCAAGAAGATCCTAAAAAAGAGAACTCCTACAGTTCTCTTTTCTTATTCTAGTTTTACCCCAAAAATTTATTTTCTATTCTTCACTTAATTTAATAAATTCTTTCACGCCGCTCGACTCGCGTACTTGTTTTACTCGCTTATTGAATTCTGAAAACGGAACCTTAATTGAAGTATAATTCACTGATGACTCTGTTTTATTCACCAAAGTCACGAAATAATATCCGTCCCCAGAGGAAGACATCACGCGATCAGAAGTTTGGCCAGCAGCTAACTCCATCGCAACTCCAGCCCGACCACCATCTACGTTCATTTTGTCCACTAATCCACCGGTCTCTTCATAAAGCACTTTATCACCAAGCTCATCCGCAATAGCCTTCAAGGTCTTCCCCGCCTTCACTCCAGCTTGTACGGTTTCAGATATCCTTATTGCCTCATTATCAATCTGCTGTGAAACCTTCTCCTTCATCAAAGAAAGATATAACATTCGACGATACTCTTTCATCGAAAGACCAAAATTATCTTCCAGGATTTTCTTAAAACTTTCCTCACTACGCTCCACTCCACCGATCTTACGGTGATTATCAAGCGCCTTATCAATCTCTTCTTTATTTACTGTTAGATGATATTCATTCGCAAGCTTCAAGGCATAGGCATAATTCTCTGCTTCTGTTAAAGCCATTCGTTTATAATGCGACTCCATCGATGAAGTATCTTTCTCATTCCCCAACTTTCCCTGCTGTTGCTCAATCGGTGTAATTGTACTCTTATAGATCATTAAATAATCTGAGTACCTAACTTGTTCATTCTCAATCGAAGCTACCGGTAGTGGCACTAGCTGCGTTAAACGATATAGTACGGCATCTGTGCTCTGCCACTTATATAAGGCCACATACAAGAAACCACTGATTAGCATCACTGCAACCAGTGAAATCACGATCGTTAATGTCACGATACGATACTTTGCATACTGCAATGGGTATTTAAACTTGCGCCCCTTAGAGAGTACTTCTTCACGTCTCTCCTCGATCTTTTCAAGTTCAGTTTTATTCCTAAATTCTTCAATCTCTTTCTGTTCTTTACGATCCTTCAAGCGTTTTAAGATTGAATCTTTCTTTGTCTCCCCGCCCTCTTTATTTTCATGTTTCTTCATTTTTCTCTCCACTTACTTTGTATTATCCGAGACGATATTTTGTAGTTTTTCATAGATTTCTGCCGGCTTCCCCACTGCCGAAATCACCAAATCGCCCACTCCCGTTTGAATCAAAATCGTTCCATACCCCATCACCCCACCAATCACCGAAGTAATTCCATAAGAAATGCTCTGAATCTTATCCAGTCCCAAATCCACCACAGTTTTCTTAAATAAACCTTTTTGTGAAATCTGTCTAATTCGCTGATTCGTCACGATATAAACCGAGAAATACCACATCATATAGGAATAAAAGAAGCCAATCAGCCCCACAAAGACAAAACCCAAAAAAGTCCAAAACATCCTCACGTCACCTTTCCACAAAAAAAGCGGAATTAATCCCAAAAATGTCATTACGATCAGGAAAATAACTCCGGCTTTTGCAGTAGTAAAATGTCGACGAAAAATAAACTTTACGTCTTCCCCCTCACGCTGCCCATCAAATATTAGTTTTGTCATATAATTTCAATTTATGGTGACCCGGGCGGGGGTCGAACTCGCAACCTTCTCCTTAGGACGGAGCTGCTCTATCCATTGAGCTACCAGGCCAACACAAATCTATTATATCACACCAATATCTTGAGTTCTAGCGAGTATATTTCTCGTTCAAATCCTCGTAATCATAGAGTTCAGCTTCCGTGAACCAAAGCTTCACCTCTTTTTCTGCCTCTTCAGGATTCCCAGAGGCGTGTACTAAGTTTGGTACACCAATTTTCTTCGCATTTGAATAACCAAAGCTCATGTGTGAAAAATCACCTCGAATTGTTCCCATCTCTGCTGATTTTGGCTCGGTTGGTCCAACGATCTTACGTACCAATGCCACCGCCTCAACCCCCTCAAGACACATCGCAATAATCGGGCCAGACATCATGTAATTCAAGTTATACATAAACGTCTCCTCGCCACGGCGTGAAATTAGCTGACCAATATCCTCATAGTGCTTCTTGAAGAGTGCTTGATCTGGACTAACCATCTTCATACCTACAATTTTCAAGCCAACACGCTCAAATCTCTGGAGAATTTCTCCAACAATCCCTCGCTGAATTGAATCTGGCTTAAAAATCACCAGCGTCCTCTGTACGAAGTCGGCAAGATCGACCTCCTTATTTTTATTAGCAGGTTTATCTTGTGACATACATACTCCCTGAGCTATGCTCTTATCTTTTACCGATTATATCACACCCTGTCAAATACTTTAATCACAGATAATCGCGTTGATCAGTTCCTTGCAGCCACCAACTCGCTTATTATAATTCTTTTGATAAGTCTCTCGAATAAAGCTATACATTTCCTCAAATTTCACCGAAATGTTTGCAAGATTCACCTGCTGTAATGGGAATTCCGTCACGACGTCCGGTCGTTTTTCTTTTTGAAAATCCGAGAAAGCCGCCTTCTTGGCATCCATATCGTTCTTCGCCTCCGCATAGTCCACCACTTCCGTTGACTCCGAAGTGTGATAAAACTTATACGCTGCCTTTGCTGCCTCAGTTTTTAATTCTACCCACCGATTTCCGTACGCCACCAGTTTCTCATTTCCAGACTCAATCAAAATCTTTGCAGCATCCTTAATGTCTGCCTCGCTCCACTCAAGGCCATTATGACTTTTGTCACCAGAAGCCTCCGTCAAAATCCAGCTATGCCAGATCGAGTATAGATTTAGAGTCTTTTCCATCTCCACATTACCATTTTTGCTTTCATTCAATGCCACCTTGAAGGCTTCAAAACGACGATTCACCTCGACATCCTTCAAGACACCGGCAGTATCCCCCATTTCCTCAATTAACTGCTCACTAATTCCCCGTCCAGCTTTTTTACATTCTTCAACATATCCTTGATAAATTTCCATTGACGTAAAAGTATTATCATTGTATTCAATTACTTTTTCGCAATTTGTATTACTACGAATTTTCTGCAACTCATTTTTTATCGACTTAGCCACACTATAGGTCTTCGAATAATCAGTCGCAAAAACCCCAGTTACCATAGCCACAAGCGATAAAGTAATAATTAGAATCAAGGATACCGAAGGAATAATCACCAAAAGTCTCCTTTGCTTCCTTGTCATTTGGCCGAATGAACGCTTGATTCTCTCTTTAAGCTTTGGTTTTACCGGTTTCTCTATTCTCTTTATTCCCGCGTTTGGTCCATATCCAGCCGGAAAACCATTCTCTGGTACCCCCTGTTCACTACTCGCATCATATACAACGCTACTTCCAGTCAAAGGTTCCACCACCATTTTCTCTGTTGGATTCATATTTATTTGTTGGCTTGCCAATTTCTGGTCAAACTCCACCGTTTTGGCATTTCCAAAAACATGAAAAACTGAATCATCAGAATCAGCACCCTGCGCCGTGGTCTTTTCCGGTGCTTTCATCTGCAATCCATTGGACTGAAAGTCAGTCGGCTGAAGGTTAGTCGACTGAAGATCACTAGACTGAAAGCCAGCTGGTTGTAATCCAGCCGGCTGTGTCATTTCTGACTGCAAATTCGGGTTCTCCATATTATCCATAACCGTATTATAACATAATCTGTTATAATACCTCTTATGGATATCTCCGATTTAATTAGTGATTTTCTTGAATCTCTCGAAATTGAAAAAGGTCGTTCCACCAAGACCACCGAGAACTATGGTCTCTATCTGGCTCGCTTCTTAGATCTTATTACGCAGGATTTTCCTGAAGGTGCTACTATCAAACCAGCCGATCTAACCCCTGAAATCCTTCGCAAATTCCGCCTCCGTCTCAACCGCTTTGACGACAACCAAAATCACGAACGACTTTCCGCCTTAACCCAAAGCTACCACCTTATTGCACTACGCGGTTTTCTAAAATATCTCGCTAAACGCGGTATTAAATCCCTCGACCCCAGCCTAGTAGATCTCCCACGCGCTGCCAAAAAACAAGTGACTTTTCTCCATTTTGACGAAGTTTCTCGCCTACTTTCTGAGATCCCCACCGATACTGAAACCGGCCTCCGCGACCGCGCCATCATCGAACTACTCTTCTCTGGCGGACTTCGCGTTTCTGAACTCTGTAATCTCAACCGTGACTCCATCAATCTCGCACGCCGCGAATTTATGGTCCGTGGTAAAGGTAAAAAAGATCGTCCAATTTTCATCGATCAAACTACTGCCGAACACATTGAAGAATATTTAAACGCCAGAACCGACACCCTCCCCGCCCTATTTCTCAATAATTCATCTAATCAAAATATCCCAGATACCTCTGGTGACTTTCGTAGGCTTAGCCCAAGATCAATTGAACGCATTATCGGAAAATACACTAGGCAAGCCGGTATCACTAAACACGTCACTCCCCATACCTTGCGCCATAGTTTTGCCACCGATCTCCTCATGAATGGCGCTGACATCCGTTCTGTTCAGAGCCTACTCGGTCACGCTAATATTGCCACTACACAAATTTACACTCATATCACCGACCCACACCTCAAAGAAGTCCACGAAAAGTTTCATACTGAGACTAAAGAATAACTCACAATTCTCATACCGATACAATATACAGATATCGCAAAATTTCCTGTGACAAAAACAATACTATCCAAAAACCCAGTATCAAATACGGTCCAAATGCAATCTTCGTTTCTTTCTTCCTTAAAATCTTCCTCACGTTCAAGAATAAAGCTAGTAAGTTTGCCACGCAAAGTAAGGTCAGCGCTAACTCAAATCTACCAATAAATAGCACCATTGAAATAGTTAAAAGATAGTCTCCTCCACCCACTAATTTTTCCTTTGAAAATCTATATAGGACAAAATACAGTCCCGGTAAAATCAATAATCCTCCAAAAAGTCCCGCTAAATCTCTTTTTAAGAAGGTTATTTGCTGCGAAAACGCCAATTTACCAACCGTTTTCGTGACTCCCAAAGTCCCCACCTCCTGTATGAAGCCAAGACTCGTCATTTCGTTCAACACAAAATACGCTATGCCTAAAAATATCAATACATATAAAATCCAGCTCGGTAAACTCTGCCACTTAAGATCATAAACAAACAAAATCCAAAACAACATCGCACTGGAAAGTAAAATTACAAGTCTCAAAATCACTACTGGATTGCATAGTAGCGTCATACCCAGTTCATCTCGAACTCCAAACATACTAGCCGTCCCACCCCCGCTCATTCCTTCTACGGTTTTTACACCACCGATCAACCCAAACAGCCCAGCCTGTTTTAAGACAAACCATAAAATTAAGCTAAAAATCACCCCCATCACAATCTCTGAAAAAAGCTCCATTTTACCAATTTTATTCTTACATTTTCGGCACGCCCCGCGTAAGAAAGTCCATGACAAAATAGGAATTAGCTCAAACCATTCTAGCTTATGGCCACAAGAAAGACATTGCGACCTCTTTCCAAGCTCCTTCCCCTCAGACTTCAAAAACATTCGTTCCGCCTGACAACAGGCAAACGATCCGAATATTGCACCAAAACTAAAAAATACAACAAACAGTAACCACAACACTATCCGTATATTAGCATAAGCCCCTTGATTTTTCTATCATTTTTGAGTATGATTTGGGTAAAGAAACACTCCTAAATTCCACAAAGAAAGGATAAAATGAGAAATCAAGATATTAAAAATAAAAAGGGTTTCACCATCATCGAGGTAGTGTTGGTCCTTGGTATTGCTGGCCTTATCTTCCTTATGGTCTTCATTGCCCTTCCAGCTCTCGCTCGTAACCGCCGTGACACCCAGCGCGTCTCCGACATTTCACGACTCGCTACCGCCATCACCAATTATCAAAGTAACAACAGCGGTGCAATTCCATCCGACAAGTATGGTAACTATGTTTCTGGTCACGCCGAAGTCGACCAAAACATCACTCGTACGCTTAATCACCAATCTTGGGCTTACTTCTACGATTCTTACCTCTTGATTAGCGCCGAAGCAAAAGATAAATTTGTTGACCCAGATGGTGATCCATACTCACTCTCCATTTCCTCCTGCCGCGAAGCAACTTCCTACGATGCTTCCACCAAAATCTGCAATAACGGTCAGCGCTCAAAATCAACCTGGGTTGAACAATCCGAAGGTCGTCCAAATGGCATCGAAGATGTTACCGCTGGTAACCCATATGAACAAACTGGTTCCAAGGGCCACACCATCAGCATCGTCACCAACGCCACCTGTGAAGGTGAAGACGCAGTTCATGCCTCTGGTTCACGTAAAGTTGCTATCCTCTACAAAAAAGAGGGTGGTGGTTCAATCTGCAACGCGATCTAATTATTGGCGCATCTCGATATAACCTCACAAAAAAGACCCGCATTAACGGGTTCTTTTTTTAAAACTATAACAGCAAAAAAATATCAAATACTCGCAACGATCACCACACCAAACATCTCCCGCCCCCTTACCTATATTAAAAGCAACCTACCACTCAATTGGCGTCAAACCGTGCTCGCTTAAGTAATCATTCGTCTTCGAAAACGGTTTTGAACCAAAAAATCCCTGATAGGCAGAAAGTGGCGACGGATGTGCTGATTCTAGAATCAGATGTTTCTTTCCATCGATCAAGCTCTTCTTTTCTCTTGCATCCCTTCCCCATAGAATAAACACCAAATGTTCTCGGTTTTTACTTAAATGTTCTACACAATGCCTTGTAAAAATCTCCCAGCCTTTGCCTCGATGAGAGCGCGCCAGATGCGCTTCCACAGTCAATACATTATTTAACAACAATACCCCTTGTTCAGCCCAAGACGTCAAATCTCCATTCCGGCTTTCCCTCTTCCCAACATCCGAATCAATTTCCTTGTAAATATTCACCAGACTCGGTGGCAGATATTCCCGACCATTCTTCACTGAAAAAGCCAAACCATCCGCTACTCCAGGCGTATGGTAAGGATCCTGCCCTAAAATTACCACCTTGATTTTACTAAAATCTGTTGAAAAAGCCCGAAAGACCTGATCTTTTCTCGGAAAAATCTTCTTATTTTCATATTCAAGATGCAAAAACTTAGAAAGCCCCAAAAAATAATCTTGTCGAAATTCTTGCTCCAAAAAATCTTTCCAACTCGCGTGAAAGCTGCTCATTTTCGCTTCCGCCATCATCCTATATTAACTTTAGTCGCTTCAACAGCCTCTCATGCACCTCTGTAATCGTTCCGCTCGTATCTACAGTATCAATCCCCATTTCTTTAGCAATCTTTAGGTAGGCACCATTAACCTTCTTCTGAAACTCAGAAGGCTCAGTTTTCAATACCTCCCCCACTCGCCCCTGCTCCTTGGCCTGTACCGCCAGTCTCTTTTGCCTTTCCTTATCTGAAAGCGTCAGAATCACCATTCTATCTGGCTTAAAATAATATTCCGGCATTATTTCCTTATGTAAACGCGCAATCAAAGTCCTCGACACACCCCCCGCATAACCTTCATAAATCAATGTAGATAACCAGTTACGCGTCAAAATCACTGTTTCCCCGCGCGATAAAGCTGGCTCCGCAATTTTTCGCCATTGCTCATAACGATTCACTAAAAACAGTAAAACTCTTGTTCGGTGATTAATGTCCTGTTTTGTACGATAAGTTAATTTAGCAATCTCCGACACAAAAGGATCAGAAGATCCAGTCCCGGATTCGGAATAAGCCGTCACAATCTCGCCTCGCTCTCGCAAAAAATCCGCTAAAAGCTTCGCCTGAGTATCTTTCCCAGTCGCGTCCTGCCCCTCAATTACGATCAACATTTCTTCCCCGCTGCGTATTCCGCATAACATTTTGGACAAATTGCCCGATATTCCACTTCAGAAGTTCCATCATCAATTAAGACATCCGGGCCATCCGCCAAAAACTTTCCATTTAAGAATCTTGCATTCAGCGTAGCTTTTCTTCCACATTCACAAATCGTTTTAATTTCATCAATGTCATGCGCCATCTGCAAAAGTCTAGTCGCACCTTCAAAACCGCCATCCGTCAAACGGAAATTTAGCCTCAATCCATAAGCCATTACTGGAATATCTAAATCTGTCGTCACTTTCATCAGCTGATCAACCTGCTCACGCGTCAAAAACTGTGCCTCATCAACTAATACACAAGAAATTTTTTTCTTCTTCTTTTTCTGCAATTTCTCGACGATCTCAAATAAATCATCCGTCTTCTCAAAACAGAAATCCGTCACTCGTTCTGGCCCGATCCTGGTCAAAAGCTTTTCGCCATTCTTTGTATCCGTCTTTGGTTTCATTACGCAGACCCGATGTCCACGCTCCTCATAGTTAAAAGCCACCTGCAAAAGTTGCATCGTTTTTCCGCAGCCCATCGCCCCGTATCTGAAATACAATTTCGCCACAACAGTCCTCCTAGTTTTTACTAGTTCTATAGTACCACAGTAATCAGTTTATCTACATATCTTCACTAAATTGTGAATTATATAATTCTGCATAAAAGCCATTTTGCTTTAGGAGTTCATCATGATTCCCCCGCTCAATGATATTACCGTCTCGCATCACTAGAATCATATCTGCTTCACGAATCGTCGACAAACGATGTGCGATCACAAACGAAGTGCGCCCCTTGGTTAATTTTGAAAAAGCATCTTGGATCAACTGCTCAGTCCTCGTATCAACATTAGAGGTCGCCTCATCCAAGATCATCATGGAAGGATTACTAATCACTGCCCGCGTAATTGTCATTAGTTGTTTTTCACCAGCTGAGATATTATCAGAATCCTCTGAAATCATCGTTTGATAACCATCCGGTAGCGACTTAATAAAGTGATCAACTCCCACCAACTTTGCTGCCTTAAAGACATCCTCATCCGTGATTTTCCTTGCCCCATACTTTAGGTTCTCCATAATCGTCCCCGAAAACAGCCAAGTGTCCTGGAGCACCATACCAAACAAGCCGCGTACCTCACTGCGCTTCATCTTCTTTGTATCTACCCCATCAATCAAAATTTCTCCCTCATTTGGATCGTAAAAACGCATTAAAAGATTTACCACGGTTGTCTTCCCCGCCCCTGTCGGTCCCACAATTGCTACTTGCATGCCAGGTTCAATTTTTACAGAAAAATGTTTAATAACAGGTTTCGTATTATATTTAAAACTTACATTATTAAATTCTACTGCACCCTTAAATCTATCCCCTGCAATTGTAGGATATAAACTCTTGAAGTCTTCCGCCGTTTCTTCTGGCTCCTCAAGAAAGTCAAAAATCCTTTCCGCTGCTGCCATAATTTGTTGGATTGTACTTGAAAGCTGTGCTACTTCGGTAATTGGTCTATTAAAACGGTTGAGATATTGAATAAATGCTTGAATCCCACCAATCGTAATCACCCCAGAAATTACATAGAAACCACCTAGCATACAAACCCCAGCATAGGCCAAATTCAAGAAAATGTGCGTTAAAGGAAAAGTTAGTGAGCTCAGATACTGCGCTCGCCAAGTCTCTTCATATAATTTTTTATTCACATCTTGAAAATCTCGAATCGATTGTAAACCATGATTATTTGCTTTAATGATCAACTGGCCACTATAATTCTCTTCAATTTCCGAATTAAGTTTACCGAGAACTTCTCGTTCTGCCGCAAAATGTTTTCTTGCCTTGCTTAAAACCTTTGCAATAAATATTGTCGAAATCGGTACTGCAATAATCGCAATTAAGGATAGCGTCACCGAAAGATAAAGCATGATCAATAAATAACCAACCAGCGATATTACACTAGTAATAATCTGAGTCATAGTCTCAGCTAGTGAGCTCGCAATCGTATCCACATCGTTGATCATTCTTGACATCACATCACCGTTTGGCGTTCGATCAAAATACTCCATTGGTAATCTCTTGATTTTTGCCAAAATTTCTTCGCGTAACTTCTTCTCATATTTCACAGAGAGCATCGAAGTTATTACACCCTGAATATACCCAACCACAGCAGATAATAAGAATAGCCCCGCTAAAATCATCGCCAAGAAATTAATTTCTCCCCAAGCAATTTCCCCACTGTTCTTCAAAGACTCCGTTGCGGAAGTCGTCATCATTCCAAGAATCATTGGCCCAAACAACGACATCACGGTCGATACTAACGAAAGAATCGCAGCCACAATAATTTGCACTCGCCATTCCCTAAGTGATAGCCAAAAACGTTTTAACACTATCTTGAAATTCCTTGGACCAGTTGTCACTTTCCCTGCTCCATTTTTTCTACTATCCATTATTTTCTCCCCGCTTTCTCTTTACTAATCTTCAGTTCTCGTGCAATTTCATCATCAGATAACTGCGATTTCGCAATTTCAAGATAAACTTTACACTTATCTAGAAGTTCATAATGCGAACCCTTCCCAACAATTTTCCCCTTATCAAGCACAATAATCTGTTCTGCGTCTCTAATTGTACTAATTCGCTGCGCCACAACTAACGTAACTGTATTTTGTGTCACAGCTTTCAATACCTCCCTCAATTTACTATCGGTCTTCATATCAAGTGCCGAAAAAGCATCGTCAAAAATCAAAATCTCTGGCTCTTTTGCAAGTGCCCTAGCAATAGAAAGCCGCTGCCTCTGGCCTCCTGACACATTGGTCCCCCCTTCCGCAATTTTTGACTCATATTTTTCAGGCATTTTATTAATAAATTCAGCCGCCTGCGCAACCTTTGCCGCCTTCTTCATTGACTCAATCGACCCCTCATTCACACCAAACAAAATATTCGAACGTACCGTTCCGGCAAATAAATAGCCCTTCTGTGGCACATAGCCAATTCGCTTCATTAGTGTCGCTTCTGGATACTTTTTAATATCCACACCTGAAATCAAAATCTCACCCGCGGTCGCGTCAAAAAATCTTGGCACCAGATTAATTAATGTAGACTTACCTGAACCAGTTGATCCAATAAATGCTGTGGTTTTTCCCGCCTCTGCCTTAAACGAAATATTTTCTAGTACCTTCCCCTCTGATTTTCCATACCTAAAATCGACATGACGAAATTCCACGCTGGCCTCAACGGTTGGTTCTTCCGTCATCTCATCTGGAAATTGGATTTCCGACTCAGTCGTCAAAACTTCATTAATACGCTTTGCAGAAACATTTGCACGCGGAATCATCACAAAGAGCATCGTCAAGAATAAAAATGACATAATTACCTGCGTTGCATACTGCATAAACGCCATCATCTTACCAAGATAACTAATATCCATGCCAAGACGTGCTATCCCCACCCAAATCGCAAGAAGCGAAGTACCGTTAAAGATCAGAAGCATAACCGGTGTTTGTAATTGCATTACCTTCACAATTGAAAGATCGGTCTTAGTTAATTCGTTATTTGCCTTCACAAACTTTTTTTCCTCAAAGTCTTCTTTATTCAAGGCTCGAATTACCCTAATACCAGTCAAGTTTTCCCTTGTTAAAAGGTTAATTTTATCCATTAATTTTTGGAAAATCTCAAATTTCGGAATCGCAATTGAAATAATCACGATTGAGAAAACAAGTAAAATCGAAACTGCTAAAGCGATAATCCAAGTCATATCCGGCGCTACCACAAAAGCTTGCATGACTGCCCCCACCGCCATTAACGGTGCCCTTACCAACATCGATAAACACATCACCATTGTTTGCTGTACCTGAGAAATATCGTTAGTTGTCCGCGTAACTAGCGAAGCCGTTGAAAAATGTTCCGTTTCAGCTATTGAAAAAGAAAGAACCTTGGAAAACACATCATGTTTCATATCACGACTAATCGCCGCACTTACCTTTGCTGAAAAATACGAAGACACCAGAGTCCCCAGCGCCGATGCTACAGTTACGGCAAACATTAGGCCTCCAGTCCTAATGATGAAACTGGTATCGTTTTTCATGATCCCACTATTCACGATCTCGGCCATCATCGTTGGGAGCATCAATGCCCCATATACTTGCAAGCCTACCGCGAGCACAATAGCAAAACACTGCCATACGTATGGCTTCATATACTTTAGCAATCTAAACATTCAGTCCTTTCCTTTTAATAATTCATTTAAAGTTATCCCAACTAAAAAATCCACATTACGCAAATATTTTTAGACAAAGATATAGACTAAAGAATTATAAATATTCTATCCCAATTTTTTCTTTTTATCAAACAAAGTCCTCGTTTCTACACCCGTAGAAAACGACAAAACAAGAAGACTAAAACATTTACTAGGACGATGGTTGAACCAGTTGGTGTAGCAAAATTATAAGAAACTATCATTCCGACCACAAAACAGATCAAGGAAATCACTGTTGAAAGAATCACTACTTTTTTAAATGTTTTTACCACCTGCATTGCAGACATTGTTGGAAAAATAATTAAACTAGAAATCAATAACGCCCCCATTAACCTCATGCCAAGTACTACCACAATTGAACATAATACCGCAAAAACTATATTATAAAAATCCGTTTTGATCCCCACTGCCCTCGCAAAATCTTCATCAAAAGTCAACGCAAAAATTTTATTATAGCAAAACAAAAACAAAAATATGACCACCAACGAGAAAACAACAGCTAGTATTAAATCACTTTCAGATATCGAAAGAATACTCCCAAATAGGTAGTTATTAATATCCGTATTCACTCCCTTTGTGATCGAAATCACAAAAGTCCCCAACGCTAGAGCACCAGCCGAGACCATTGCTATCGCTGCATCAGGCTGTACCCTATTCTGTTCGTTTAAACGTAAAATCAAAAAAGACATCAAAATCACGATCGGGAGAGCAAATTCTAATGGCGCAAAATTAAAAACCGTAGCCAACGCAAATGCCCCAAAACCCACGTGCGAAAGTCCATCTCCAATCATCGCATTACGACGTAAAACTAGAGAAGTCCCGATCAATGCTGCCGCTATTACAATAAAAAATCCTGCAATAAAACTTCTCAAAATAAAAGCTTGTCCAAACATTTCAAAAATATCAAACATGGTGAATTTTCTCCACATACGACTCCGTATCGCCAAAGAAATACTGTTCACCGTTCAGTGCCAAAATTTTCTTTCCAATTAGGTTCTTATGATCCAAATCATGAGTCACCATCAGAATCGCCACCCCCGCCTCATTTAATTTTATAAGTTTCTTATAAAGATCGTTCTTTGATTTAAAATCTAAATTATTCGAAGGTTCGTCCAGGATCAACATTTTCCTTGTCGCAGCAAGGCCACGTGCTAATAAAACTTTTTGTCTTTGACCTCCTGATAAATCCGCAAAATGTCTCTTTGCTAAGTTTAAAATCCCCAACTGTTTCATACATTTTTCAGCCATATCTTTTTCAGTCTTCTTATAAAATGGCCGAAAACCGATCTGGTTTAGAGTTCCCGATCGCACAATCTCCTCCACCGAAGCTGGGAAGTTTTTATCAATCTTATTTTCCTGCGGCATATATCCGATAAATTTCTGTTTCAATCCATTGAAAATAATTTCACCCTTACTTGGCTTAATCTGTCCGAGTAAAGTCTTGATCAATGTCGACTTCCCTGCCCCATTTGGCCCCACGATACAGATAAAGTCCGCTGCAAAGATCTCGAAGCTTAAGTTCGAAAAAACTTTATGCCCTTCAAACTCCACCTGGAGTTTTTCGACACTAACCAACGGCACTTTCTCTGTATCCATTTTATTGTCCTAGTCGTTTAAAGCCTGCTTCAGAACTTCAAAGTTTCGTTCCATCAAATCAACATAAGTTACTCCAAAACCAAAATCGCGTTCTGAAATATTATGTGCAGATTGAAATTCCAAAATCTTAGCTCCAGTTTCTTTTGCTACTGTTTCAGCTATCAACCCATTCGATAGTTCAATCTTAAACACTGCTGGAATCTTATCTTCCTTCACTTTTTTCACGATAAAGCTCACGGTCTTTGTATTTGCCTCAGTCTGATCCGAACATCCAGGAAAGGCAGCATAATATTTTATACCGTAATCATCGACAAAGTATCTTAGTGGAAAACGATCGGCCACGATGATTTCTTTACGTCTGGCATATTTCACCATATCAGCAATCTTCTTATCGGTTTCCTCGATCTTTGTCATATAGCTTTTTCCGTTCTCAGCCAACTTCGCTTCATCTTCGCGGTCAAAAGCTATCATTTCCTTCATAATCTTCTCAGTAATCACCTTAGCATTCTTCAAGCTTGTCCAAACATGTTCATCAACTTCCGCCTCATCGTCGTCTTTATGTTCATGTTTGTGCTCACCATGCTCGTGATCGTGGTCATGGTCGTGTTCATGGTCATGGTTATGGTCATGATCATGCCCCTTATGCTCGTCTTCATGGTCATGTTCGTCATGATCATCATCTTCCATCCCCTCGACCAATTCCTCGTTCTTGGTCTTAACTAGATCAACTAGTCTCATAACCTTTGTCTTTTTTGGATCAATTTCAGAGATAATTTTCTTAACCCATTCATCAGAATCACCCCCGACATAAACAAACAAGTTACTATTTTTGATCGCCAAAATATCTTGAGGAGTCGGCTCGAAAGTATGTGACTCTGCTCCAGGTTTCAATAGCATCTTTACATTTATATCTGTATTATTCCCAGCTACTGCCCTTGCAAAATCATAACCCGGAAAACTCGTGCTGATCACTGAATATCTCTTTGTAACTTCTTTTTTCTTTGTTAGCTCAAGTAATTTAATCGAGCCGAACACTACGCCACACAGCACACCTGCTGCTAGCGCAATTTTAATAGCTTTTCTCATCTCTCTCCTTTGAGTCAATTATTTATACATTAAAAGTAAAAAATTTCTGTATAAATAAATTACTCAATCATCAAGTTGATCTTTTAAGCTAACCTGTGTCCAATCCTTCCTCAGAAGCACTCTTCGGCCAGTATTCAAAATACGACAAAAACATTCCGCACAGACTCCTGGCAAAACAATCGCGCCATGAGTCTCATCGCACCTCAACTTAACTAATTCAACCTTCCCACAGTGAGTACATCTAATATAAGTATTCGGCATCCTAGCCCCTTGGTGGTTCACCCTCTGGCTCATTAAGTAATTTCTTTGATTTAATCTCATAGCGCTTACCATTTACTGGTGAAACATAATAATCTTCATTTAAAAGATTCACGAACATCGTCAGATCCTTATCATCCATCACAATAATCTTACCGTCATCATCGGTCATTAAATCCAGCTTCATCTCATCCGCATAATCGACTAATTGCTCTTGTGACATCTGTTCCTGAATATCCATATCCTGCAATTTCTTCACGAGTGGCTTTTTATCCTGCAACAATGCATTCAAAGTCAAACCTTCGGCAAATGATAACTGATATTTTTCCTCAATCTCACGTGCCTTTGCCTCGGCCAGCATCTGCGCCTTGTAGTCATACTGGAACAAGGCCTCAAATTTACTCTGGTTAAAAATAACCACATTTTCATCAATAATTGCCACTTGGTTATCATCAGGCATTTTCAAGGCCACCTCTGCACTAAACGGCTCAAAGCTCTCACCATTCAGCTCCCAAGACGACTTCGCGCTCAAAGCTGACGAAGCCGAAATAGCCTTAGCAATATAAAAAGTCTTCATCCCCTCTTCACCAGGATAAGTAAATCTTGCTAAAATCCCCTTAACCTTCTTAAATTGGTGTTCATTATCGGTGAAGTAATCAATATCCTTATATTCTTTTTCAACTAAACGAATTAAGCTTTCCGCCCTAATCACCTTATTTAAATCGGTACGATAAATCACTTTATTTTCGCCATCAGATTTTTCATATTCGCGACACTCAAGTCCCTTATCTGCCTCTTTAATTACAAAAGCAGCAGCCTCTCCCATGAACATCTGTTTCACGGAATTAGTTAACTTCTCCGAGTAGCGAATCTTAAATGGTGTGTAATTCTTATTAAACAAGAAAAGTTCACAAGAAACGTTATTTTTCACCTCATCAATTTCGTTCGCCCACAAAAAGACATCAAAGTCACTAATCTTCTTAATTTCTGAATTTGTAATTGCCATTCCTCCGTCGGTTTCCATAGTTCCTCTCTTTTTCTATCTAGTGTAGCACAAAATAATCCGACTCGGCCACTTCTACGCTAATTCAGCATAGGTTTCTTTTACTCGATTCATCTCCCTGAGTCCAAGATTGTTTAGTAAGCTCTCCAATTCTTGTTGTGCAAGTTGCACGCTTTCTCCATCATCAAGCTCAACCTCAACCTTAACGAAATCCTCATTCAACGTATCAATTCGGTCAAGATAAACCACAGTTCTCTCATTTATTCTAACATCGGCACGACGTCTAGGTACTTCCGCCTGCAGCTCAAAGCCTAACTGCAATAAAATATTAGCTGCCTCAGCATAGTCCCTAACCTGTGTACTATGCACAATTGTCACACCAGAGTCCTCAATATGACGTTTACAAACTAGCTCATATTTTGCAGGGCGATTAACAGCTCGCATCTCAATCACCAGATTCATTCTTGGATAATTTTGATGATTCTTGTAATTTTTAGGTACAAAAACCCGACTATTCTGCCAGTACATTGGGCCAAAATCAAAATCGAGGGATGAAAGCTTCCTCTCAAATTCATCACGATCTTTTATTTGAGTTTTATAAATAATTTTTCGCATTCTCCTTCTCCTCTATCACTCTTTTTTATAAATTATGTATTCAATATCTGTGTTAAGAATTAACTGAATACATTTTTTACTCAGTTGAAACTAATTCCACATCCACCCCTGGAGCCCCTTCATTTTCCCTAGCCTTATTTGCCCAAAAATCCGTCAATTCATTCATTTCAATCCCAGCATGTCCTTTCACCCAAATCAATTTTACTTGTGATTTTGAGTACAGTTCGAACAATTCTTTTACCAGATTGAGGTTTTTAATTGGACCAGTTTTCTTCTTCCAGCCATTCCTTTCCCAGGTTGGCGCCCATTTTGTCAAAACATTAATCCAGAACTCAGAATCTGAATGAATTTCCCCCTCTTCTCCATTCAAAAACAGCAAGCCTGCTCGCATCGCTGCCCCTTCCATCCTAATATTTGTTGAATTATCTTCTCTTCCGAGTCGCACTGGCTTGCCATCACAAATCACCGCAAACCCCCCTGGTCCTGGATTTGGTGAAGCACTACCGTCCGTCCATAATTTTTTCATTTTTCTTCCTTACAAACTACTGCCTTGTACGTCATTCACAATGGCGTAAATTGGGAACAGTACAGCCATAATAATAAAGCCAACCATCACCGCCATCACCAGCATCAAAACCGGCTCAATCATTGTCGAAATCGTGCGGATCTGCTCTTCAAGCTCGTCCTCATATACTTGTGCCGCCTTCCCCAACATCTCATCAATTTTACCAGATTCCTCACCAATTGAGGCCATCTGCGGCAAAAGTGGCAAAATATAATCTAATCCTTTCAAGGAAGATGACAATGGTTTACCCTGCTTCACCTTCTCGGAAACCTCAACAATCTCTTTCTCCAGCACTACGTTATTCATTGCCTCACCCGAAATCGACAGAGTATCCTGAATCGACACGCCGGAAGACATTAAGTTTGCGGCCGTCCTAGCAAAGCGAGAGTTATAAAGTCGCCAAAACATCGTCTTAAAAATCGGCACATTCAGCTTAATTGTTGCAGCCCACTCAATTCCCACGGTTGTTTTTCTAAACTGCCAGATAAAGTAGAGCGCCACGCCAAGCACAATTGTCACTAGCCACCAAAATGCAATTAAGAAATTCGAAAAATCCACCATCACTGATGTCATCCAAGGTAAAGGCTTCTTTAAATCCTTATATAGTGACTGCACCTGCGGCACAATCAAGAGAATCATGAATACTAAAACAAGTAAAATTACAATCAGAATAATTGCTGGATAAATCAAAGCACCACGAATTTTGGTGATCATCGCATGATCCTTTTCCTGCTGCGCTGCGAGACGCTTCAAAGATGAATCCAAACTACCAGAAGCTTCACCAGCCCTAAGTAAAGCAATATAGACCTTGTCAAATACTTCCGGATATTTCTCACAAGCCTGCGTCAAGGTCTTACCAGCTTCCACGTCGACTAAAATCGACTCCACCACCTTTTGCATTGGCTTACTTTCGGTCTGCTCGATTACAGTACGTAATGAGTTTGAAAGCGGCAGACCCGCCCCAATCAAAGTTGCAAATTGTCTAGTAAAGACAATTTTATCTTTCATTGTAATCTTATTTTGAAAACGCTGAAATAGCCCCATATCTGAGCTATCTTCTTCGATTCGATCCGGTGTCATCCCCTGTTCAATCAGGAGTTTTCCCGCCGTCCTTTCGTTCTCAGCCTGAATCACCCCCTTCGACATCTGGCCAGTTTTACTATCGCGTGCCTTATATAAAAATCGTTTCATTAAATCCCCTTCACCAATCGTTCAAATTCACGCATATCCACAGCATAATCACGCGCATCATCATAAGTTACCGTACCTTGCTGCACTAGTTTCGCCAAAGTTCGGTCCATCGTCTGCATCCCCTCATTCGCACCGGTCTGAATCGTTGTATCAAGTTGATGCGTCTTACCTTCACGAATAATTGAGCGTACTGCTGAGTTCGCAATCATGATTTCTGCGGCCACCACACGCCCACCACCAATGGCTGGAATTAGACGCTGCGAACAAACCGCCATCAAAATACCTGCAAGCTGTGAACGGATCTGCGGCTGCTGTTCGGCTGGAAAAACGTCAATCATACGATCGATCGACTGTGCTGCAGAGTTAGTGTGAAGAGTAGCAAACACCAAGTGCCCAGTTTCCGCAATCGTAATTGCTGATGAAATCGTTTCAAGGTCGCGCATCTCACCAAGTAGCACCACATCTGGATCTTCACGCAGCGCCGACTTCAGGGCTCTTGAAAACGAAAAAGTATCATAATGCACCTCACGTTGCGCCACTAGTGATCTTTTTGACTTATGAGTAAACTCAATTGGGTCCTCGATTGTCAAAATATGCATCGCTTTTTCGGTATTAATCTTATTAATGATTGCCGCCAAAGTCGTCGACTTACCAGAACCAGTCGGACCAGTCACTAGCACTAAGCCACGTGGGTAATCTGCAAAACTTGAAATCACCTGAGGCATCCCCAGCTCTTCAATCGTCGGCATTTTAGTCGGAATCAGACGGAAAGCTGCCGCTAAATTGCCCTTCTCATTAAAGGCATTCACACGAAAACGTGCAATCTCTCCAAATGAGAAAGAATAATCAAACTCCTTATCTTTAGACAACACTTCACGCTGCATTGAATCGAGCGTTGAAAAAATCAACTTATCAACCGCATCACTATTTAAAACCGGTGTATTTGGAATTGGAGTTAATGCACCATCAATCCTTAAAATTGGAGGTAAGCCAACCTGAATATGTAGATCAGAGGCATTCCTTCTAATACATTCCTCAAGCAAGGTTTCGATTTTCACAGAGGTAGGCAAAGCTGTTGGCGTTGAAGCCGCTGCCGCTTGCTGTGCTGCCGTCGTCTTCACCGAAGTCTGCCCAGGCATCATCGGCGCTGCCGCCATCGGAGCACCCTGTGCGCCCGGCATCGTTGTCATATTTGCTTGTGGCTGTGTATTTCCCTGCATGTATTTCCTCTCTTCTGTTATTTTAGCATAACCTTTATCAGTTTTATATATTAAGTCAAGTCCGAAGCTACTCGATTCACTTCACTTACGGTTGTAATTCCAGTCAAGGCCTTCATCATTCCATCTTGACGCATCGTTAAAGTCCCCTTTGTTCGCGCCAATTTCATAATCTCGCTCGACGTCGCCCGTTTTGTAATCATTTTCTGAATATCATCATCCACTTCAATCGTCTCATAAAGACCAGCCCTCCCCTTATAGCCACCCGGTGTTTCCCGATCGTCAATCCCGCGTACCAGAGTATATCCATTCGGATTGACTACCGGCAGCCCTGTGTATCCCAAATCTTCAGATACCATCGCCACCTGTTGTTGATTTTGTGGCAAAATGTTCCCCACCAAATCATTAATCTGTTTAGTCTCCATTTCATTCGAATGTACCGCCTCGCGTTTTGGCGCCACTCGTCGCACCAACCTCTGACCAATCACCGTATTCAATGTTGAAGCCAAAAGATATGGTTCAATCCCCATATCAAGAAGTCTCGGCAAAATACCAGCCGCTGAGTTAGTGTGTAAAGTCGAAAATACCAAATGTCCAGTCAAGGCCGCCTGCACTGCCAAATTTGCAGTCTCCGCATCACGAATCTCCCCAACCATCACCACGTCTGGGTCCTGACGCAAAATACTTCTAAGGCCTGCCGCAAAAGTTAGTCCAGCATCCACATTCACCTGAATCTGGTTTACGCCATCCATCTTATACTCAACCGGATCTTCCAAAGTCACAATATTAATTCCATCCGATTTAATTCGACGAATCAAAGAATATAGAGTTGTCGACTTACCAGAACCAGTTGGCCCAGAAGTCAGAATCATTCCGTTCGGCTTCGACAAACCTCGCTCCACCATCTTAAGCGCATGCCCAGTCATTCCCATCTGTTCAATATCAAGCGTCGTCCCGCTCTTATCCAAAATACGAATCACCACCTGCTCACCCCAAATCACTGGCGAAATCGCAATACGTAAATCAATCTCCTTATTGTCTACCAAAACGGTAAACTGACCATCCTGTGGAATACGGTGTTCATCAATTTTCAGGTTCGACAAAATCTTTACACGCGATACTAAAGCTGGCTCAATCGTCTTTGGCAGCTCCATGACTTTCCTCAGCACCCCGTCCACCCGGCAACGCACCACCAGACTTTTTTCTAGTGGTTCAATATGAATATCCGAAGCCTTTGATTTAGCTGCAAAAGTTAGGATTGTTGACAGCGCTTTTGAAATTGGTGAATCCTGTGTGATAATTTTCACGTCCGCACTATGCGAAACTTCACTCTCCTCACTTGTCTTGACTGCTCGCTCTACCGCCGTAAAATCACCGCGATATTGCGCAATCGCCGATTTAATCCCCTCTTCCGAAGCCATCATAATCCGAATCGGCTTCTGGGTCAGCTGTGAAAGATAGTCTGTCTGCTGCACGTTTGACACATCCAGCATCGCCACATAAAGTTGTCCATTCTTCTCCCCTAGAGGTACCACCATTGTACGAGAAATCACATCAAGCGGCAAAAGCGCCAAAATTTCTGGATCAAACAATACATTTTTCAAACTCACATACGGCACGTTCATCACCACTGCAGTAGCGTGCGTTATCGTTTCCGCATCCGTAATCTTCCTAGCCGTCAAAGTTGCAAGAAGTGGCTGTTTGGTTTTTGCAACCTCCTCAACCACCTCTTGTACTTTCTCACGAGAAACCAACCCTTCCGAAATTAATAGGGCTACAACCTTTTCCTGTGCCTCATGAGTTAATAATGTCATCGTCCCACCTAATTATTCGTATTATTTGAAGTTCCTTCGTTTTGACCGTTTGAAGTCGACTGACCATTTGCACTACTTGAATCCGAGGCGCCTGTAGAATTAGTTGATTCACTACTTGAGTTTTTTGATTCCTCGCCTGCTTTCTCTTCAGCAGCCTTCTTTGCCTCGTCCTCCGCCTTTTTCTTCTCTTCGTTCGCTTTTTCTTCTTCGGCAGCTTGTTCCGGCGTTGCCTTACCACAGGCCACAAGCTCTGCTCGGTCCAAGATTCCATTCTGATCCACGTCTTCACACTGACCCACGTAAACCTCAACTGTAGGATTTATCGCGTCTTGGTTGAAAGTTTCAGGATCAGGTGCCACAACTTCAGTTGTAATTGGTAAAATCGTCTTGTGTTTTAGACTTAGCTCATCCGGATTACCCAGCAAGGCGTTGGAGGCAAAAAATGCAGCAACCATCCCAATCGAAGCAATAATGATGATCGTAAAGATGTCTGATTGTTTCATTTTATTCCTCCTTCTCCTTATTTCTTGGTTGAGTTATTTGTGTTATTCGTGTTATTTGTGGTTTTTGTATTGTTTGTGGTATTTGTTTTTGAGGCTCCGTTCTTGTTCGTACCACCCGAGCCACCAGTTTTCTTCTTTTCCTCTTTTGCAGTGACAACCTCTATCTTTTCCTGGACTGAAGTCTCCGCACTGTAATATGCTACACCCTGCGCCAATAGTTCAAGTTTTGAACTACCATCACTTGCATTGCTCCCCCACTTAATTTGAGCAGAGTTAATACTAAAGGCACGAATTGAGCGCTCAATATTTGAAATAATCGACATCGTCTCCGCCTCGTTTCTCTTCACGGTCAATGCAATTGGAATCGTCGAAACACCTTTTATTTTACTCTGCTTATAATTAGTACCTGGTGATAATTGTTCAGGTTCAAAACCGGAAAGCAAGAAAATCTGATTTAAAGACGCAAGTAAAGCTTCATCATTCTTCTGTGCTGGCAAAGCATCTGGAATTACACGTAATGCCGAACACATTTTCATCATCTTCAGGTTATATGATCGCTCATCATCCGAAGTAGATTTTGAGTATGCAGCCGTAAAATCAACCCGCTTATGGTTATCATCATAACACTGTTTCTGACTACTACGACCAACCGACTCGAGATCCGTATTGTTTGCCATATTCACCATAACGTTGTAACGTAAAGTACCAGGAATAGTTGAAACATCAATCGACTGTGGATTACATTTTTCCAAATCCTTATCTGAAAACCTTCCGTCTTTACTAGATGGCTTACAGATCCCCACGTTTTTAATTGCTAGGTTGTAGTTCGCAATTGATTCATCACGCTTGCTAATTACTTTTGCGTTAAAACTCATGTGTTTTAATAAATGGACCGACACTACAATACTTACACCAAGCACCAACGAGGCTCCTAGCACCGCCATCATCATCTGTTGCTGCAATTTACTAATTTTAAATCGCTTACCAACTGCCTTCGCTGCCATTATTTTTTACCCTCATTTCCTTTATTTGTGTCGCCTGTCTGTTTTATACTCGTATTAATACATTCAGAGTCATCCGCACGACAATCTTTTGCTGCCGCCGCAAACATACCCTTAATCTGTTGATATGAATCAGTCACATTCTGACCAGTAGGCCCAATCGTCATCACATGTTTTGTATTGTATGCGAAAATCACTGGATCAACTGCAAGTACCGCGGTAAAACGTAATACTAAGTTATTATTTGCATCACGTCCGTTTGAAGAATCTGTAATCTGCGTCCCTTCAGGCACCATCTTACAGTTATTTTCCGCGCTCCATTTAATAGAGCTACCCTCATTCGTTGAAACTTCTTGACCACTATATTTAATACATTCACTTTCAAAATGTGGCACCCCAGTAATTTTCCCCTTTAGGTCCATGCTTGGTTTGTAAACATAGTTTTTCACATTCTTAATCGT
The DNA here is from genome assembly GCA_963539995.1 of uncultured Candidatus Saccharibacteria bacterium. Lineage (GTDB taxonomy): Bacteria > Patescibacteriota > Saccharimonadia > Saccharimonadales > Saccharimonadaceae > Nanosyncoccus. The sequence goes on along the minus strand of CAUTNG010000002.1, from coordinate 25,428 downwards.
TGTAGTATCAGTCTCTACACCATTTTCGGTAGTAGTTTTTGTTTCAGAACTAGACTTCAGATCATCGGCCACTCCATCTTCTGAAGTTTTTACTTCCGTGCCCTTACTCCAAATATCAAATTGTGGAGTACGCCAAATCTTTTCATCTGGCACTACGGTCTCTACCTTTGTCACTGTCTTCTTAGTGGCTTCCCCACCTTCCTTATCGCCAACCTGACCAATTTGACCATTGTTTAAATTCGTATTCGAAACCGAAGAGTCAACCTTCTTATCGTCCGTAATTTTATTCTCCTCAGCCTGTGTCGTTACATGATCATTTCGCCCCGGATCACAATCAGTCGTTCCACGCTTCCAAATCACATAGACATTACCATTGTCAGATAAAAGATTGCCGTTCTCATCAGTTTCTCTAATACAACGTGTTGGGATCAGATCTCCACTCGCTGTCACAAAGCGACCAAAATCGTACTTCATCATATTCACAGATTTTTTGAACGACTCAAGCACACGATAATCAATCTTTGGATCCTCGCCAGCATTTGCCTGTCCATCAAAATTCAAAGTCGATGTCTCGAGATTAACGTTCAGCTCTGACATTGTAATTGTATCGGCGCCGGTTGGGAAAAGATTTTTAAGAATTGGGAAGACCCTGGAAAGAACTGGACGATTCTTATTAATCTCAGACAATTTCTTTAATTGATCCTGAATCGTCAAAAAATCCGGCAGCTCCTTATATGTCGTCACCTTATCGCTCAACTTATTAATATGGTTCTCCTGCCCAGAAATCATAAGATCTTGTGTGCCCTTGATACCACCAAGTATCGCCACTGTCGAAACCGAAGCAATCGAGACTGCGATACAAATGAAAAACACTAAGTTACGCATTTTCTGCATCTTGATCATCTGCAGCTTCACGTCTGGGACTAAGTTGACTTCATACTTTCCAGTCTGCCCCGTCATCATCGTATTATCATTTTTATCACGCTCAAAAATGCTCTTCACAAATGCAGGAATATCGGAAAAACTCATCGTCTTAAAATCAAACTTTTTCATTATTCATTACTCCTTTCCGCAAGTCCAATTGCCACCGCAAACTCCGACGCCACCGGCAAAAGCATTTGTTGTTGCGCTGGAGTCACCTTAACGTATTGCCATGGATTGCCTTGCGTAGTCGCCACGCCAGTTTGCATTTCAATATACTCAGCCATAAACGGAATAATCCCCGAAAAACCAGAGAGAACAATTCCACCGACTTGCGCCCCCACATAGCGGTTCTGAAAGAAACGCACCGACTTTGTCATCTCCATCGCAAACCCCTCAAGTGTCGATTTCAAGGCCTCAAAAACTTTACCCTCAAGCTTATCTTGTGCTAAGCCAAATTTTAGAATGAACTGTCGCGCCTGATCATCGCGCACCTTCAAGGAGTTTTCTACAGTTCTAACAAAACTTAGGAGCCCACCAGGAATCGAGCGCACTAACCTCGGAGATCCTTGATACATCACCACGAGGTCGGTCGAAGTCTCACCAAGGTCAATAATCATCCTCGCATCCTGCACTCCAACTGGCGCCAAAGCTCTCACCATCGCAATCGGTTCTGGCTCCTGCGCAATCACATTAAGCCCCAACTGTTCTACACTTTCCATTACCGACTCAGCATATGCATTATCAGTTGAAGATAATAAAATCTCCGCCTTTTTTGCGTCATTAGGACTAATCCCCAGCACTGCAAAATCGATTTTCGCCTCGTCAACCGACATCGGAACATATTGATCCGCCTCATATTTTACGGTCTGAGTTAATTCACGCTGTGGCGCATTTGGTACTTCAATGATCGCCGTGTAAGTCTTTCTCGCTGGCAAACCAATCGCAATATTCTTAGTCTTAATTCCAGCCTGTTCCCTAGCCCCCAAAATAATTTCACCGAGCTTCCTTTTTCCGGTCTCTGAATCATCTTTCGTAATTTTCTGATCAACTGGCACATAGGCAAACTTATCCAACGTCCAGCCCTTCTCAGCATTACCAGAAAGCTGGATCATCCTGATCGAATTAGTACCAATATCCAACGCGAAGAAATCGCCCACTCCATGCAATAGACTCATACTATATATGATTATAGCACAAGCATTATAAAATCTGTAAAGACTTTTCTACCTTTCTAAACTCCAGCATTGAAACTTCATCAAATCGCTTCAATTCCCCCTCTGCCTGAATCTCAAAGCTAGTTGGATGTTCAAAAATGTATTTTGAAGCAGACACTTCATCTCCACTCACTCTTCCAAAAATCCCCTTCAACATAAACCCGCTCACCCCCAGAAAACTACCCAATCTTGCGCATCGTACTAAAAATCTATTTCCAAGATAATATTCGCCTCCACCAAGAATTCTTGCCATAGTCGCACCATTTAATGCAATCAAGTCCGAAACTCCTCCCCAAAAAAATCTCGGCTCAAAAATCTTTGATCCTAAAATCTTGCCATTAATGTCAAGCGTCTCCATCCTAAACCTAAAGAACCACTGTTTTTTTCGATTTTCTATAAACCAAACAAATAAAATCCAAAGCGAGAATATTAAATTCTTTTTGCGCCTTCTCAATCTCTCTCGATTTTTCTTTTCATTAAAAATTTTGGTCGATTCCGCCAACATTCCCGCCGTAAAATAACACAAAGCATATCGAAAATGCTTCTCATTCACTAAGGCTTCCATCGCATACACCTTCTGACCGCGGGCTCGCTGCATAGTCCTTGCAATATCATTAAAATTTCCATAAGGAATCGAACAGAATTTTACCTTTTTTCCCGATAAAATTGCACCATTCACCCCGATCGAAGCTGTACCATCTCCGCCAATAACCAGAATAATATCACCATCAAGTAAACAGCTCGCGAGCTTCTTCGCATTGTCATCAACGTGTGTCGGCTGCACCTCATAGCGAAACGTTGTAACATTTGAAACCAGTTTCTCTTCAAATATAAAACGGTTTAGTGGATTTAAAATCTCGACTTCTGCTCGTTTTGCCTGAGTCGAACGCGGATTCAATACCAGCACTAACCTCACTCGTCTTGCTTCCGATTCCTCCTGAAGTCTCTTTAAAAAATATTTCAATTCATCAAAAAAGCGGTTTTTCCTCAGCTCACGCCAAAAATCCTCACCGCTCTTCTTCATTTATATTAACCTATTCTAAAATTTAAATGCTAAATCCTACTCCGCCGCCCCACTACCTACCAGCGTAAATTCCCCCAGGTAGCAAGAAGTTTGCGACCCCCCAGAACATTGCATAGACCACAAGCCCAATCACAATGTGAAAAATTCTCGTCTTCACTTTCATAATTACGGCAGGCTCATTTTTCGAAGTCATATATAAATAACCACACCAAATAAAACCAACCGTTGCAGCTGCCCCAATTCCAAGAGTAAAGATATTAAGTACCATCCCAAGTACCGAAAAAATCCCTTCCTTAGCATCCACGGCATTACATTGCAGTACTGCCGTATCCACGCCACCACACTTCTTACCGGTTGACGACGCCTCACCTTCCGCAAATACAGGATTCATCGTCAAGAGCGCACCAAACGAAGTCATAAAAAGCATCATGAATACCCCCAAATAAGCTTGCATACGACTTAAAATCTTCTTCTTCATGACCTGATTATATCCTGTTTCCTCTTACCTTACTAGATATTATTAAAGTTTGCTAGCTATCAATGTATATACTCGTGTAATTTCTTCGTATCTTTATGCTTACGAAGCTTAGACAAAGCCTTTGCTTCAATCTGACGAATACGTTCCCTAGTTACCGCAAATTCCGCGCCCACTTCCTCAAGAGTATGTGGACGTCCGCCGCCAATTCCAAAGCGTAACTTAATCACTTTTTGCTCACGCTCCGAAAGTGACCCGAGAATTTCGGCAATCTGCTCTTTTAACATCTGCGCTGCCGCTGCATCCTCAGGAGAAACTCTACCCTCATCCTCGATAAAATCACCAAGAACAGAATCCTCATCTTCTCCATCGTGGCCAACTGCCGCATCAAGCGAAGCAATATCCTGTTTAATTTTCATTACGTAGTCGACTTTATCCGGCTCCATCCCCATTTCTTTAGCTACTTCTTCAGTAGTCGGCTCACGATTCAATTCGTTTGTCAATTTTCGAGTCGCGCGCAAAACTTTATTGATGGTTTCCACCATGTGCACAGGAATACGAATTGTTCTTGCCTGATCAGCAATTGCGCGAGTGATCGCCTGACGAATCCACCAAGTAGCATAGGTCGAGAATTTAAACCCTTTATCCGGATCAAATTTCTCCACGGCGCGTAAAAGACCGGTATTTCCTTCCTGGATTAAATCCAGAAAATCAAGACCACGGCCAGAATAGCGTTTTGCGATTGACACCACGAGACGCATATTCGCCTCGACCATTTTATCTTTTGCTTTTTTCTCGCCCTTCACGATGCGATAGGCAAGGTCGGTTTCTTCTTCATTTGAGAGTAGTGGAATTTTACCAATTTCCCTGAGATAAAGCCTGACCGAGTCATCAGCAAACTGATCCACGTTTTCCGCAGTGATCTCAAGATCCTCATCCGAGAGTTCATCGTCCTCAGAAAGATCATCTAATCCTGGCTCTTGCGGCCCAAAATCAGCATCACGAGGAGCAAATAATTCTTCATCATCATTCATTTTATTATTCTCATCCACAATACTCTTTACCATCACATCAATTTATAACATAAACTGTCAAATAAGACAAACTCTTACCCGTTTTAAAGATCTGATCATTACACAATAATCTAAATGGCACGATGTCTCATTAAATTGCGGAATAACCCACGTACTCTATTTTTAGCTCCAGTCATGATCAATGTAAAATTCATCCTCAGACCAGTCTTTTCAACGTTAAACCTCTTCGAATAATACTCTGTAAAACTAGACATCATCTGTTTCACCATATGATCCTGAAGGGATAATTCTTCCTTCTCCTCTTTTGAAGGGGCATCTTCGCCACGAGTCTGAAGTCGCTTATTAATCGCATCAACTTTTTTCTGAAGCTCAGTATAAACATAAGCACCCTCAAACTCTCTATCAGGCCCATTTAGTTCCCTAGCGCTACCTCTAAAGATATCATCAAGATTCAACTTGTCCATAGCCTGTCTAATCCTCTCGTTGTTTTCGTGTTGGATATTTTGCCCCTCAGAATTTAGAACTATGTCCGTCCTTGAAGACTCATAAATCAACTCCCCCTTCATAAAGTCTCTATATTTAGTAGCATTATCCTTATCATAAAAACCAAGAATATAATCTTTCGCCAAGTCACCTGACAATACGTTAACCCTGGCTACTTCTGCTGATTTATCGATTTCATGGATCTCATGAGTGGGTACATTATCTACCTTATCGCCATTCTTACTCTTATTTATTTCTGCAGCAAGTTTCTTGTATTCTTCACTCTTTGTCGACTCGCTTATTTTTGTCTCAGCATCATAATAGCTCTTTAGGTTATCGCGCCCCTTAACCTTATCAAGGAAAACCTTAATCAAACCATCAATTACAGCTGTTCCGGTATTATATTCTTCTTCGGTTATTGTAGATGGAATATTTTCATAAAGCTTTGGATCATATGCCACACCTTTCATTTTGCTTTCATACTGTCCAGCCATCTGTGGGTTAAATTTCTTTAATAGCTGAAGGTGTGCCTTTCGAAGTTCTGCTCGCATATATGCATAGGTAACATCCTCACCAAACTTCTTAACAAGATCCTGCGTTCTTCCAATATTAATATCATTGATCACAGATTCAAACATATCGGCCCGCGCAAGTTTTTCTTCAAGACCTTTAGTCTTCTCCTTAACGTCATCAGGCATTTCTTTTATGTTCTTACATGCCCCTAATGTAAATTTTTCAGCAGCTTTTCGCTTCTTCTCATCACCCTCAAGCGCCACTCTCTGGCCTAAAAGTCCCATTGCAATTTTTGCAGAACGTTGAGAGAAAGAGTCCCCCTCGCCAAGACCTTCAAAATATTCGTTAAATATTTTTATTTTTTCATTAGCTCCCTCAGGATTTTTTAATTTATCTTTAGAGCTATCATCGTTATTCTTACTTGAATTTCCAGACATCAGCATTCGCATATATTTAATTGGACTCATGCCAACACCAGTAACCTCACCAACTTTCTTACCTGGATCAGTATTAGCATTCGTTTTTGCATCCACACTATCAATATTTACCGGTGCATTCTTTTTCGCATCCCCATTGTCTATATTTGCCGAATTATTCTGTTTTGCATTTTTCTGTTGTTCAGCAGCGGTCTTTTTTATCATATTATTAACCATAGAATCGACCTGATCGACAGGAACACCAAGTATCTTAGCGAGTTTTTCCTTTCTCGCCGCCGCCTTCTGTTTTTCCTCCTGATCTATCTGAACCGCTCTCTCGCGAATACGCTCTTCATCTGGTTTTGACACTAGACTATTCATTTTACGCTGATCAGCAATCAAAGCCTGTCTTTTATCTTCAAGCTTATCTAATTCCTGCTGCTGTGTTTCAGTCAAGCCCCTCAATCCGCCTTCAGCGAATTCCTTCCTTTTCCTTGCGATTTCTTCATCAATCTTTACGCGTTCATTTTCTAAATTGTCATACCTATCATTCTCAGCCTTAATTTGCTCAGCTGCAACCACACCATAAGTCCCTACGGCAATATCCTTCATTGTCTCATTATTGGTTTCTTCAGCTTTTTGAACGATCGCATCAATAGAAGCCATTTTTGTCTTATATAGGCCTTTATCAATTCTACCCTGATCGTAAAGAGATTGAATCGAGCTACGCATACTATCATATCGTTTTGTATCAATTAACTTCTTGGTAGTTTCTTCTCTAATTGAATCAATCTTTACCTCTGCAGTAGCCTTTATGCCGATATTTTCACCAATTGCCTTATTAATATTCGCAAGGAAGACCTTCTCTCCATGCTTCCTATCTTCCATAGACTCCTCTGGAGCAGCCTCTTTCGTTGGCACGAAGTCTTCATCCATCCCTTTTGACATCATCTTGGCTTCATCACCAGACACGCGTACCTTACTCTGACTATTTTTCTCTCGAAAATATTTTTCTTCCTCATCCCTCAAAAAATCACCCATGGAGCGAGATTCTTTTTTCGCATCTTTTTCCTCCATCAGGCCAAGCCCAACCATTTGTTTTAAGGCAGCCTCATTCTCTTCACGAATATAATCAAGAATATCCTTACGGTTATTCCTTCCATTATTTCCGAGATCCTTAGCTTCAATCTTTAGGCCTTTCTCTTCCGGCTTCTTCTCCTGATTCCCCTTATTCTCAACCACTGGAGCTGGATTACTCTCTGCAACATTATTTTTATTACCAATTCTTTCCATTTTTCTATCCCTATCCTATAAGTATTGTCATATTTTTATTATCTTAAGCTAAAAAACTTTCTCTGAAGTTGATCAGTGCAGTCCTTGTAATCGCCTCAGTATCTATGCCAGACTCTCGCACAATACCCTCAATCAATTCCTCACTAGCAGTATTCTCGTCATATGCAGCATTTATTTTATCTAAAAGATAATCCGGTAGATTCATTAGAATTTCAGTCATCACCGTGTCACTCACTTTTTCCATAAGCTCAGCACGTAGTCGATCAGTCTTATTGATACCTTTCTCATCAATCAACTGATCAACAAAATGCTCGAGCATTGCTTTATCAGATGCGGCAAAACTATTACTAGCGTCTTCCATACTACACCCTTTCAATTTTAAAAATATGACTTTTATGTAACTATACCGCTAATCCTTATAAATGTCCAGTTTTCACAAGAGCCAATCGCCATTCTTTTCACTATTTTTTTCGCAATTCTTTTCACTATTCTTTCCTCAGCTGTTCAATTTGCTTCAAAATTTCCATAGTTTTTTCTTCATCACTCTCAACCTGCGTCAGCTGCTCGGTCAGCTCCGAAATCTTCCGCTTTCTTAGCTCTTCCCTATATCGCGCATTCAAATTCATCGTTTCCTTCTTCAGCGCGTCCTCACTCATCCCCGCATATTTTTCATCAAAAATCAAAGACAGTTCCTCAAGTCTTGTTTCATCTTCTGGAATCTCCAGCCCGATTTCCTGTCCCACCGCACCCCCATACACCAAAATCGCCTGCAAACTATCTTCCAAAGTCTTCAGCGTATTTAGCACCTCACTCCCCTCATCCAAAACTTCACCTTGCCCTTTTGTCACCACAGGTTTCAAGCGCACTGTCTCCACCTGGATCTTTTTCGCCTGCAAATCCTCAACCGTCACGTCTAATTTTCTGGCCACCATTTGTTCATAATGTTTCTTTTCTACTGGGTCCTCAATATAAGAAATAATCTTCATTGCCAAATCCGAATATTCTTTCTTCCCTGGTCCAGTCATTAAATTCAACTTCGTTTCATATTTTTTTAAAATCCAATCCACTGCCGGCATCCGATCTTCTACACATTTTTGCCATAATTTCGGATCAATTTTAATCAATTCATCTGGGTCCTTTGCCTGTCCATAGCCAGAAATCACTGACAACGAAATGCCGATTTTCCCAGCTAGCATAATTGCTCGCTCTGCTGCTTTTACCCCCGCTTCGTCTCCATCATAAGCCAGCCGAATATCTGAAGTTAGCCTCGACAAAATCTTCAAGTGATTTTCCGTCATCGCCGTCCCAGAAGTTGCCACCGCCTCCTTCACCCCCGCCTGATGCGACGAAATTACATCCATATTCCCCTCAACAATCACCACAAAGTTACTCTTTCGAATCGCCTCCTTCGCTTGCGCCAAACCAAAAATGAATCGCCCCTTATTAAATAACCTCGTCTCCGGCGTATTCAGATATTTCGGCTCACCTTTATCTATAATCCTCCCCGTAAATCCAATCACGTCACCACTATTTGCATCTACAAACGGGATCATCATTCTCCCCTTAAATAAATCCCCATCAAAACGATTCACAAGGCCCGCCTCTTTCAATTCCGCTAAGGAGTATCCGCGTTTTTCTAAAAACTGAATCAAGCTATTCTTACTATTTGGCGCATATCCCACACGAAAATCCACAATCGTCGGCCGGTTCAATTCACGTTTATAAAATACATATTCACAAACTGCCTTATTTTTCGCCAAACACACCTGAAAATATTTGCAAGCCAGCTCCAAGGCCTCCTTTGCTCGCATTTTTAACCTTGCATTTACCTCGTCACTACGATCGTATTTTTTTAACTCTACTCCAGCCTGAGCCGCCAATTTTTCTAACGCTTCCCGGAAACTTATCCCCTCCACCTCCATAATAAAACTAAAAATGTCACCGCCCTTATTCGCCGAAAAATCATGCCAAATCCCCTTTTCTGGCGACACCATAAACGACGGCGTTTTGTCCACACCCCAAGGTGAACGCCCCTTCAGCGTCCTACCGGCCCGTTTTAGTTCGATGTATTGAGAGACCACATCTTCAATCGGGAGTCTTGCTCGTATTTCCTCTTTAGCATCCTGCACTAAAGCTCTTCCTCCACTTGCATCTCATTTCTTAAATTATAGCATCTCAAATCTGTTATGCTATAATATTCTCATGGATAAGATGGCTTACTTGCAACAAATCGCAAGCGAAAATAAAAATCATAACAAAACTCCAAATGGCGGTTTTGACTTTCTTAAATATCTCACTCTAAAAAATATTGCAATTTTTGTAGTATCTTTATTTTTTCTCATCGGCGCCAGTACGCTTCTCAATGCCAAAAAAACCATAGACACTCGCGACCGCGATTACTTAATTCGCAGCTACTTCATGGCTAAATATCTCAATGAAGAAACTCTAGGTAAATATTCAGATCTTTTAAAATCCTCTGACCTCCGTGCCTATAGTTCGTCCCTAAAAGGTGTTCTTCACGAACTCATGCTCACCGAGAAAAAATCCCTCACTGAGGAATTTGGTATAGAGGATGTTGACTCACTCTCAGAAGATCAAATTGCCACAGAAGAAAAAACCAAAAATAATGCCCTAAATTCTACCCTCGAAACCGCCCGAATCTCAGCCCATCTCGATCGCGTTTTGGCTCGCGAATTTACTTTACAACTAGCCTATCTCATTAACTACCAAACCGAAACCAATCAGCGCACTCAAAAACCGGCCGCAAAATCCGCTACAGAAACAGAAATTAAAAATCTCACTAACCTTAAAGAAAATTTTGAAAATTTTAATATCAAAGCCGTCTAGTCTTCCTTCAACTCACACAAAAGCTATATCGAGAGAATATAAAATTGTACAAAGACTAATCCCCCACTAGGCTATCCCTGCTATACCAGAAATATTTTATAAGGTATAATAGCCTCATGAAAAATCCAGATTTAAAAAAGCTCAAGAAAAGTATCAAAAAAATGAATCCGATTCTCAAAGAATTTCGCGATTTCATCAACCGTGGCAATGTCATCGACCTCGCTGTTGGTGTCATCATCGGGGGCGCATTCAATAAAATCATTAGCTCACTCGTCAACGACCTCATTATGCCAGTCGTTGGCATCATCCTCGGTGGTATCGATTTTACCAATCTCGAAATCACCATCCCTAACTTCCTTGGCGGCTCCAGTGCAGCCCACCTTCGCTATGGAAACTTCATCCAAAATGTCGTAGATTTCCTCATCGTTGCCTTCTGTGTCTTTATCTTCATTCGCATTATTAATAAATTCACTGCAAAGAAAGAAGCTGAAGCAGCCACAGAACCAACTACTGATGAGAAAATTCTCACCGTTCTTGAAGAAATCCGCGATCAGCGCAAGAAATAATATTTTAGTTCAAGAACTAATTTTGATAGCATAATTCGAGGTAAAACTCGTTATCAAATAAAAAACTGCAGTCGTCTGCAGTTTTTTTAATTAGAACAAATTATTTACTCAAACTAAATTTTTATTCAAGCTCTTTTGAAAGATTATAACTCAATCTCGCCATATCATAAATTTCATCAAGCGACATCTGTCCAGACATCACCACCTCAATTCCCCCATTGCCAAAATAACGCGATGTCATCACGGATTCATATTGCTCTCTTAGTAACCTCAACAAGTTCTTGTCAGTTCTCACTTCAATTGTATTTTTTCTCTGAACTAAAAACACTTTTCCATTCGGCGCTAAAAATAGCTCCCCCTCGTGCTCACCTTTCTTTGACAGGAATTCCTTCTTACTGTATTCCCCAATCCCAGTCAAATCCTCAATTCTAAATTCCATTCTAACCTCGATCCTTCTTCACATAACCTAAATAATACTTAATTTCTTCAATTGAACCTTCAATATCATCTAAGGCACGGTGATTTTCCCGTTTAGTGAACTTAATTTTTAAAGCATTCTCAAAATAAATCTTCCAAGCAGACACGTCAAACATTCGATAATGTAATCTTGCATCCAATCTTGGCCACTCCTTCACAATAAATCTCTTATCCTGATGAATTGAATTACCTGCAAGATATACTTCCTTGCCAAAATTTTTCTCGATAAAAGCCAAGATCTTATCTTCTACAGCTCCGACATCCTCCCCATTCTCATTCTGAGTAACCAATGAATTATACGATTCGGGATTAGCCTCCCAGAATTCTCCCACCATACGCTCCTCGATTAGCTTCTTCGGTACTTTCACAACTGCTATCATTCGGTCAATTTCATTGAACCGCCAATCTGTGGCAATTGCCGCTACCTCGAGAATCTTATCCTTTTCAGGATCAAGTCCAGTCATCTCTAAATCCACCCAAAGTAATTTAGCTTTTTTCATTTTACCTACATCTTCTCTGGGACTTCAATCCCTAACAGACTAAGCCCATGTGTTAATACTTTTAGATACACAAGAACGATTTCACCACGTTCAACTTCAAAATCGCTCCCCACGACCTGAACATTTTCGTAAAATCTACTAAATTCCTGCGCAATTTCATAAAGATAAGTACAAATCTTGTTAGGAGCCAATTCCTTTACCGCTTCTTCAAGTACAGATTTATACTGCATAACTTTTTTGATCAAACTCTTCTCGAAATCATTCAGGGTCCAGGAATTTTGAGTAATTTCTTTACTCGTTTGTTTTGATTGTGACTCAAAAATCTTTCCGAGTACTTTTTGTGCTCGCACTGCAGCATATTGCAGATAAGGACCGGAATTACCCGTCATAGATACCGACTCATCGACATCAAATATAATGTCGCCGCCAACCTTATATTTCAAAAATGCATAACGAATTGCACCAAACAAAATCTTCGAATCAACCTTTTTTTGTTCAGTCTTATTACTATCACCACGACTACTGTTCACATTTTTTTGCACTTCAAACAGCTCATCGTTAATTAAATTGATCACATCAACAGCCTTCAAGAAATTACCTTTCCTTGAGGACATCTTCTCTTTCCCTGGCAATTTCACCTGTCCATGTGTAATATGTAAAGTTCTTGACGATAATTCCGGTGCATACTGCTCGATCGATTTCAAGACTACCTTCATATAGTCGATAATATCATTACCGGTAATAATCACAGATTTGTCAAAGTGGTAATCAGCCCACTTTGTAAAGATTAAACCAACGTCTTTTGCCTCATAGGTTGGCAACCCATTTTTATTAATAAATACACGGGTGTGCAGAGCATACTTCTCACCCTTAAATACCACTGCGCCATCTGACTCCTCATAGACGCCATTCTTAAGTTCTCGCCTTACAACCTCAAGACCTTTTCCAGCCACCGTCGATTCTGGGTAATATCGATCAAATTTCACGCCAATGTTTCGGTAAAAATCTTCAAAATATTGATAACTAGCTTTGCGTCCCCAGTAATAAACTTTTGCAATCAAAAGATCTTTCTCGACATCACTCTTCGCATTCCCTTCGCTGGATTCAACTTCTTCCTCAAGCTTTGCAACAACCTCTTCCCCTGCGGCAGCAATTTTATAAATCTTTTGGTTGATTTCAACAATTTCCTGCTTAGCTTTTTCGTCTTCTTCATAGGCCGTTGAGCCTTCAACATATGACTCAGCCATAAGTTCTGCCTTCTCAGTCGGTGTCATTTCATCCGAAATCCTGTCAACATGCTGTAAAAGTGCATACATATTTTTTGCCACATGTAGCCCCACGTCACCACCGAAGTTTGCTCGCACTACTTTTCCGCCAGCGAACTCAATGATTCTCGACATTGCATCTCCAACCATCGAAGTATAAAGATGACCCACGTGCAAAATTTTAAACGGATTTGGATCGGAAAACTCACATATCACAGTTTTATCCAAATATTCATCCTGTGATATATTATCCAAGAAATCTTTTTGATATTTTGCAATCTCAGTCCTATAAAATCCGTCACCAAGCTTAATATTGATGAAACCAGGCTTCGCAACTTCCACATTGTCAACAACTCCATTTTCAAACTCAGCCTGCCTCAATAGTTCACCACGGATTTCTTCAGCAATCTCAAGTGGATTCCGCTTCAAAGTCTTTGTCAAACTCATTGCGATATTCGTTGCAAAATCCGCACCAGTATCCTTTGGTGCTGCAACCACATTAGTCTCAACCTCCACTCCATAAAGAGTAGAGATCACTAATTTAAGTAATTGTTTAATCTTCTCCATACCTATATTTTAGCACAAAGAAGTTTTATCTCTGTAAACAAAATCTAGACCAAGGAATCCATAAAGGCCTGGAATAAAGGATGTACGCTTAGCGGACGAGATTTAAACTCTGGATGGGCCTGCGTCCCCTGGAAGAATTTCAGTCCAGGTGCTTCCACAAATTCAACCAATTTTCCGTTTGGAGAAGTACCAGACACTTCAATGCCACCCTTTGAAATTGCATCCAAAAATTTCTGGTTCACTTCAAAGCGATGACGATGGCGTTCAACCACTTCAGTTGTTCCGTAAATCTTGGCAGTCTGGCTATCCTTCATGAGCTTCGCTTTGTAATCCCCCAACCTCATCGTTCCACCAGTCGACTCCTTCCCCTTCTGATCGTCCATAATATAGATCACGTTTTCAGGCGTCTCTTCATCAAATTCCTCAGAGTTTGCTCTTCTAAGCCCGGCTCTTCGCGCTGCTGCAATACAAGCTACCTGCATGCCAAGGCAGAGACCAAGATATGGCTTATTATTTTCAAGAGCAAACTCAGCTGCACGAATCTTCCCCTCAACACCTCTTGCACCAAATCCACCAGGAACCACTAATCCGTCCACGGCCGCAAAATCTTTATCCTCAGCCTTCTCGGCATTTATCCATTTAATTTCAAGATTCACCCCACTCCATGCCGCAGCTGCCTTTAAGGCCTCCGTCACACAAATATAAGTGTCTTCATTTCCGACATACTTCGCGACCAACCCCACCTTCACAGTTTTTTCATATTTCTCAGCTCGGCGTTTCGAAAACTCCAGCCATCTAGACATATCAGGATCCGAATCATCCCCGACGAAATCATTCAAAATTTCAAGCACACCAGATTTCAAAACATTAAATGGCACATCATACACCGAATTAATATCTGGCAAATTTAATACAGCAGTATCAGAAATTCCTGAAAAACGTGCAATCTTTTCACAAATTTCACGAGGTGCTGGATTCTCCGTACGACAAACTACGACATCCGGAATAATCCCAAAACCGCGCAAGTCCTTCAAAGCGTTTTGTGCCGGTTTTGTTTTCAATTCTTTCGAAGTATTAATCCAAGGCACATAGACCACACTCACATAGAGACAATTTCGACGTCCCACTTTATTAGCAAAAAGCCTAATTGCCTCAATAAATGACAGCCCCTCATAATCACCAACCGTGCCGCCAATTTCAACAATATGAATATCTGAATCTTTCGAAGCCTTCTCAATCTTTTCCTGCACCAGATTCGTAAAATGTGGCACCAATTGTACGGTCTTGCCATGAAAACCGCCAGCACGTTCTTTTTCAATTAATTCTTTAAAAATTGAGCCAGACAAAGTTATCGAGTAGCGATTTGTCTCAAAATCCAAAAAACGCTCATAGTGACCTAAGTCCAAATCAGTCTCCACGCCATCATGTGTCACAAAACATTCACCATGCTCAACTGGATTTAATAATCCCGCATCAACATTTAAGTATGGGTCACATTTTTGCATAGTCACTTTGTAGCCCTTCGCCTTCAAAATCGCCCCCATCGAAGCTGCAGTAATCCCCTTACCAACGCCAGATAGCACACCGCCAGTCACAAAAATATATTTGCATGGCTTCCCTGGATTTTTTCTCGACCCCTCAGTTTTTGTTTCAATATTTTTATTTACCATGGGACACCTCTCCTTTCGCCCACGCCTTAATTTATTTAACAAGATTCACCTCTGAATCAATAACTTCATTTTAGCATAAACATTAAAAATAGCTAGCGCTAGCTAGCCATTTTTATGATTTCTTTATCGAAAACACCTCACCGCAATTTCCGCAATGGAAATTATACTTTTCATCCGAAGCAAAATAGCCCAAAATTGCACCAAAAAGTCCCATCACCATCTTTCCGAAAATCATACGTTCCGCAGCAGAACTACCGCTCTTCCCCATCGGAGTTACATTTGTACTTCCGCAGTTCGGACAAGTCACTTTATTCGACGTTACAAATTGTGCACACATTTTAAGCCTTTCTTAGAAGATTATAGCACGCAAAATATCCTTGAAGCTATATCTTTTATTTCCCCTTCTTCACGAGACTCTTCTCTTTTAGTTGATATACTACATCCGCAGATTTCGCAAGCTGATCGCTATGCGTCACTACAATCACACATTTATGGTCCTTGTGTGCTGCCTCTTTCAATATTTCTATAATATCACCGGTTGTTTCCTCATCCAGGTTCCCCGTAGGCTCATCCGCCAAGATTATTGGCGCTTTTGAAACCAGCGCTCGCCCAATTGCCACCCTCTGTTGTTGCCCACCAGAAAGCTGCATAATGTTTCGATTATGAATCGACTCTTCTAGACCCATTCTTTTAAGTACCTCATTACTCGCCTGAGAATTAACTAGCTTCAAATTTTCCATTGGAGTTAGATAATCAATCAGATTATAACTCTGAAATACTAACGCAATATTATTCTTTCGGTGATATGAATACCCCATCGCCTCAATATCAAATTTATCTACTAGAATTTCTCCAGTTGTCGGAGTGTCTAGTCCCGCCAGGAGCCCCAAGAATGTTGATTTACCAGAGCCAGATTTTCCCACCACTGCATAGAATTTCCCTGATTCAAATTCAATATTCACATTTTTCAAAACCTCCACACCTGTATTGTCATATTTGAATCCAACATTTTTCATACTTAATACCGTCATATTCCTCCTATTTCATCTTTGTTAAAATTTGTTTTGGCGTCAGCCTCATCGTTGAAATTGACGCACCACCAGTTGCAAGCAAAATCACCCCCACTCCCAAACTCATTACTGCTACATAGTCATTCATATTAAGTTCTTTACGTTTCACGTTAATTTCATCTACGCCCCTCATTTCCGCCGAATCCGCCTGCTCTAAAATCGTTTTAGTCATTGCGTCCGAAGTTAAGTTACTTACAAGCATTGCCGGAATAAAGCTCACCATCGCAATAATTAAAAGTTCAACCACAACTTGCAAGAACACCTCCAGCTTAGTCTTTCCTATTGCGAGCAATGTGCCAATTTCATGTATCCTGCCCCTAAACCAAAACATCAATACAAAACCAAGTACTAACATGCTCGCTACAGAGATTGCGGCCAGCATCATATTCAGCATCTTCTCTACACTCTCAATCGTTTGATACAGCTCTTTATTCTTTTCGAAGTTATTCGCGATCACTAAGTTCTCCCAAGGCAGGTTCATTGTTTTAACTTTTGCGATTACCTCTTCAATTGTTTTCGGATCACTTACAAAATAACTAACTTGTTGCAATCGCAAATCCCTCGAAATATTCTCGAGTGTCTTAAAGCTAACAAATAGCCGATTTTGAGCTTCAGACGTAAAACCATTCATTTGAGCATCCCTACCCGTAAAAATACCCACCACCACAAGTTTAATTTTCCTACCATGCATCTTGAAACCTAATTCATCGCCAAGTTTTAAATGATTTTTCTCAGCAAACTCCTCGTGTATCAGTACTTCATCTTTTCCTCCACGCAAAACTCCGCGCCCACGTTTTATTTCATATCGTCCATTTAAGAACTCTGGAAAAAGCTGACTGTCATCTACAAATGTTGCAGTAAAATTAGACCTCACCCCATCAAGTTTCACCCCACCGCGCGCATCTTCAACCGGCTGGTATTTATCACTTACCACAATCTCATTCTGTATAAAATTTACTGACTCAATCCCCTTAACCTCCTTAACTGACTCCGCCTGCTTCAAAGTTAACCCACTAAAATTTATTCCACTCTGTGTCTTCTCAACACCCATGCCACCATCAGTCTCCACTCCGCCAGTAGCCACTCCCCCAATAGCTGCACCACCGGCGCTCATTCCCTTAGTACTAATTACGAAACCAGCTTTAAAATTCCGATCAAGCCTTCCCTTCAGGTCGCCAATTGAATTTCTCACCACTGCACCAGAAATTAATGCCGTAAAAATCAATATCATTAGCACTAATAAAATTAAGCTTCTTGAAGGTTTTCTTAAAACTGCAATAATTGCTCTCGAAAATACATTCATTTTATTCTAGTTCCATCAATAGCTGTTTTGGTTTTAATCTAAGAATCGGTGATGCTCCAATTAGAACTGCCACCACGATCACCCCCATCGCAAATCCAAAAGTCCCTACCAGAAGTTCTGGCCTCACCGTAACATCAATGTGATCAATTGTTTTTGTTGTCACCGACGAATCCGCATCCGCGCCAAAACTTCCATTCAAAGATTTATTAATTTCTTTCGTCGTATTTTTTGACGCTTGAGACACTAAATTGTCACCGATTTTCTGAGACACACTGCCAGCCACAAAGAATGAAAGAAGAAAACTCACTACAAAAATCATTAGGACTTCAGCCACAAACTGTAAAACAATCTTCACTTTTGAAACCCCGATCGAAAGCAGCACTCCCACTTCTTTTTTACGCTCATTAATCCAGAGAAATAGCACCAATGACAATACGCCAACCCCAAGAATCACCCCGAACATCATCACTCCAAATACTAATCCATAAATTCCACCTAGCGTACTCGTAATTCCAGCTAATTCCTGTTCACTTTTTGTTAACTGATACATTTTCCAATCAATCGGCAACTTCTTTGCTTGCTCTAGAATCCTTGACATAGCATTCACGTCCTTCGCAAAAAATGTCACATTCTGATAGATCTCATTATCGTAATTTACCTTGTTCGTCTTCCGTGTAGTTGCAAGGTCAGTGTAGAAAATATTCTCAAATAACTCCGATCGAACTGCTGCCTTTCTCGAATTCTTTCCACTAAAAATCCCCACGACTTCTACCTCCGCAGACTCGTGAGACTTTTGTAAATTATCTGGATCATGCGGATTTGCCTGCACCTTGATCTTACTTCCTAGCTTCAGGTTATTTAATTTCGCAAAATCTTCATGTATTAAGACCTTAAATTTATCATCACTTTTAATATGTCGCCCTGATACTAGCTTAAAGGTTTCTGTCCTAAATTTTAATTCTTGCGCCGAATCATTTACCCCCATAAAATTCACTGCCTCGCCATAATCTTTTTCTTTTTTCGCATCGTAATCTTTAGTACCATCCGGTAGTCTCGCTTGTTTAGCATTTTTCAGATCAACCAAAGAATCCATCCGTCTCACACTGCCAGTCACCCCATCAAGCTTAGCAATCTGCTCAATGTCTTTATTCTTCACAGTGCCAGCACCTCTTGGAGTCCCCATATTATACCTAGCATTATTTTCTAAAACAAAGGCGCTCTGAACCTTTTTCCCAATTTCCCCCGCCGCCTGATCCGTCGCATTCTTAATTGAAAGACCTGACAAAATCATTGTCGACATTAAAAGCAAAATAAACGCCATAATTGCCGACTTCATTCTCTTTCGCGTAACAAACCGCCACGCACGTAGTATTACTTCCATATTTTTCCTTTCCCCACTAAGATACTACGTCAATGTGAAACTAATATGAAATTATTTCATTTTAACAATTCAAAATCATTTATTTTAACATCCCAAGAATCTCTATATTGCAGATAATTAAAAATAACAAAAAGCCTTATACTATATCAGAAGGAGATTAAAAATGGTAGAAAGACAACAGGTTAGATTAGCAGTCTATATAATCTTTAGAAATCAAGAGGGCAAGATTCTATTTATTAGGAGACATAACACAGGTTGGAAAGACGGTGAATATACACTTCCAGCAGGACACGTCGATCCTGGCGAAACTGCAATCTCCGCCTGTATCCATGAAACATTCGAAGAAGTCTGTCTCAAAATTAAGCCAGAAGATCTAAAAATCGTCAATACTACCCAACATCAAAAAACCTGACGCTAGTGAACCTAATTATATTAATCTGTACTTTGAATGCTTGGATTATGAAGGCAGCCCAAGAATTGGTGAAACCTGAAAAATGCGATGATCTAATCTGGGTTAGCACAAACGAATTCCACACAATCCCCATTATCGACTCAGTACTCTTATCACTGAGGGCAGCACTTAACAATATTCCTTATTGTAGTGTTGGTTTCAAAGAATAAATAAACATATTTCACTTAAACCAAATCTCAAACTTCATCCCACCTTTATATGCACAAAATCGATACCTTAGTCCGAGACTTGCCAGAATGTTCTTCACAAAATAAAGCCCCATTCCGTTTCCGCCAACCTTACTATCTCGTCGATAAAATGGATCAAACAACACCGGTATCTCTTGTGCGCTAATTTCTTCTCCGGCATTCCAAATTGAAAATTTCCTTTTTTCACAAACGATCTTAACCATGCTCCCCTCCTCCGCATATTTCACCGCATTAGAGATTAAATTCGAAATCACCTCTCGCATTGCTGACCGATTTGTCCGTATATTCATTTTGGAAATCCGACTCTCAAACCCCAGGCCTCGCGTCTTCGCTATTAATTCATATTCAAAAATCACTCCCCCCACCAAACTAGCCATATCAACATCCGCCATCTGCTCTTCGCCACCCCGGCTCACATTCAGAATTTGCTCAATCATTTTCGACATTTTCTCCACCACCAAAATTGCCGCCTCTAGTTTTTCCGGATAATCCTCGACTTTCACCGTCCCAATCAACATATTTTCTAGCATAATATGCAAACTCGAAAGCGGTGTCTTTAATTCATGTGAAGCACCACGAACCAAATCAACCTTTTCTTTTTCAAGTCTCGAAATCAACCCCTTCTCTTTTTCAAGTCGCCCAATCATCTGCCTTAGATTCGCATATAGTTTATTAATATCTTCAGCAAGTTCACCAATTTCATCGCTTCTAGAAATCTCACATTTCACCTCCTTCATTTCACGCATCTTCTCGGTCGTAACAGCAATTTTCTTAATCGGCTCAACAATCAATCGACTATAAAAATATGAAAAAATCAAGGCAACAACAATCGAGCACAAAAACGAGAACGGTAAAATTTTTAACGTCGCTTCTCTCGCTTCTTTCAAAGACTCTACATTGGAAAGCATCTGCACTAAAATCGTTTGCCCATCCGCATCAACAGTCGTCAAATCTGAAACCAAAATAGACCCCAGCTGTTCATTGTTTACCAACGGCACCAAATCACTCGGCAGAAGTTCATCAGTCACAATATCCGCACCAGAAAATCCTTGCAGATGTTGTACTTTTCCGTCAATTTTTAAATTCAAATTTACATTTTTCTGCAATGCAAATTCTCCACAAATTCTTCGAATCTCCTCTGAAGACTTCCCAGTAATTTGTTCAGATAATTCATTTAAGTTTCTTTTAGCTTTTTCTTTTTTCTCATCCGCATAAGCCTGATTCATTAGTACATAAACTAGGCTATGCACTATTATAATTAATACCCCCAAAATTAAAGACATGCTTAAAAATGTCTTCGGAAAAATTCTTAAGTATATCTTCTTTAAGCCCTTCTTATTTTTCGACATAACAATACCCCACACCTTTCACTGTTTTTATACAGTCAATCTGAAGTTTTTTCCTCAAATTCTTGATATAAACATCAATTACCCTATCGTACGGCAATTCATCCTTCCATAATTCTTCCAAAATTTGCTCCCTCCTCAGTGTCACTTTTGGGTTTTCTATTAGTAACTTTAAAAGCTCAACTTCTTTAGGCTTTAAGTCCACATCAACGCCGTTTAAATATCCTTTATACTCCAAGAAGTCTACCTGCACCCCTTCCCGCACCCACTTTGACACTTCTTCTTTTTGCGGATTCTCCAAAGCTCGTCTCAATAATGCCTCAATTCTTTTCTCAAGAATCAATAGCGAAAAAGGCTTACATAGATAGTCATCTGCTAAATTATCAAAACTTGCAAGCTGTGTCCCCTCGTCACTAAGAGCCGTCAGCATCAAAACTGGCACTTTACTTTTCTTTCTTATTTTCTTCAGAACCAAAATCCCATTCATTTTTGGCAACATCACATCCAAAATTACTAAATCAAATACATTCTGTCCGGACTCGCAAAACTTTTTCACTGCCTCTTTCCCGTCCACGGCCTCTGTTACCAAATATCCTCTTGAAATCAAAAAATCACGCACCCCTTCGCGAGCTAGCTTCTCATCCTCAACCAGTAGTATTTTTTTAATACTCATTTACCTCTAGTATACTAGCTCCATGAAAATATAAAACTTCTTATGCTATAATTTAACAAAACCTATTGGCTAGTACATTAGAAAGTGAGGTATTGTAATTAATTATCGCTAAATACCCATATTCCGAGCACGATATAAAACTGCTCATTTTTTCATAAAATAAGGAGAAAAATCAAGTGGCACAAAACACTAACAAAGAAAAAAATAATAAACTACCATTAATTCTTTCTGTCACTTCTCTAGTTCTAGCCATTATTTCTATTATTATAAATATTCTTTGGTTTCAATACCTTGATGATAGATTTTTCTTAACACATAAATTCATTTTGGATGTGCCATCAAGAGTGGTTGAAGAGCAAAATAAAGCAAAATAAGTTCTAGAAGCAGAATTAAATTGATTTACACACTAAACTAGATAAATCATAAAACAATGAGCAATCTCGATACTATAATTAAACAAGCAAACACTCGTCTGCTAGGTAATCTATACCAGCATCTTTTTAGCGATTATTTTTATACCATACTAAAAGAAAAACACATCCTGAATTCACTTGATGAAAATTTTACCGCTGATAACTATGATGGAATTGTAGTTTTCTCTAACACTAATAATTTAATTAACCTCACAAAAGTTTCAGCTCAATTTACGATTGAGCAATCAAACATTATTCGTGCAATTTCCCGAATTAGTTGCGATAAGCAACGTAATGCCATTTATGATCTTAATTCTCTAACTCAAGAGATTTTAAATCTTCATCAATCAATACCCATAAAAAATATTACATCACCCATCAAATCTAAAGATTGCAATCATAAAACTCAATATTTTTCCCTCTCTCGTAAATCACCTGGTTCTTTTATAGAAAAAGATCTTATTATTGATATAGAAATTACAGAAAATCATCTTAAGCCCTTAGCTAGTGCAATTATCAATTCTATCTCAAGTGTCCTCGATCCATACATATATATCTTTCCAGATTTTGTTCCCTATATTACTCACGAACAGTGGTCAGATTATCAGATAAATCCAAATTATATTGGTCTAAAAAAACAAATTCGTCTCCTAAAAACCGCAAAAAAAATTTTTCCTAACCTCTTAAAATATTTAAATACCTCATTAAACGAAATCAAAGATTCAGGATTCATTGATAAATTTTACAGACAGCTTCAAACTAAAGGATGTTTAATTTCAGACGAAGAGTTAATTACCTCAAGTGGTTTTCTCGTCACTAAAGAATACTGGTCAAACATAACAATATCTGACATTGAAACCATATTTTCTAAAATAAATCTTCAAGGTTAAATATCCCACAAGCCAAAAATTCATAAAACTAATTTTTTGATACAATAATCACATGGATACCGTAGTCTCAGTTCAAAATCTTGTTAAAAAATATAAAGATCAATACACCGTCAAAGATCTTAGTTTTAAAGTAAAATAAGGAGAACAATCAAGTGGCACAAAACACTAACAAAGAAAAAAATAATAAACTACCATTAATTCTTTCTATTATTTCCATCGTCCTTGTTATTATTTCCATCACTGTAAATATTCTCTGGTTCCAGTTTCTCTACGAACGCTCACTAATTGTGCAAAAAAAATGTTCTTGATATACACACCAAGTTTGACGATCAATTCCATCCTGAATATACAAAATAAAGCTAATTTAAGGACTCACCAAAAAGTGAGTCTTTTTTGATAAAATAAAACTATGGATACAGTTGTTTCGGTCAAAAATCTTATCAAAAAATATAAAAATCACGCCGCCGTTGATGATCTTTCATTCAGTGTTAAAAAGGGCGAAATTCTTGGGCTTCTTGGGCCGAACGGCTCAGGCAAAACCACCACTATCAACTGCATTCTCTCACTTCTGGACTTTGACTCTGGCGATATAAAGATCTTCGGTAAGTCTATGCGCCCAGACGCCTATTCCATCAAGCAAAAAATCGGTGTCATCTTCCAGGAGGTAGCCGTTTTTGATGAACTCACCGTTTATGAAAATATCGACTATTTTTGTGGATTATATGTAAAAGACAAAAATACTAGAAAGTCCTATATCAAAGACGCCATCAAACTCGTCGGTCTCGAAAAATTCGAAAAGTATCGCCCAAAGCAGCTTTCCGGTGGTTTGCTTCGCCGCCTTAACATTGCCTGTGGCATCGCTCATAAACCAGAATTAATTTTTCTCGATGAACCGACCGTCGCTGTTGACCCTCAGAGTCGCAATAATATTCTAAATGACATTAAAAAACTTCGCGATCACGGCGCCACCGTTATTTACACAACACACTACATGGAAGAAGTTGAAGAACTCTGCGACCGTATTATTATCCTCGATAACGGCAAAATCATCGCCAGCGGTACTGTTGAAGAACTCAAAAAACTTGCTAAAACCAAAACAAAGGTCGTCGAAGGTCCCACCCTTAATGATGTTTTCCTAGAATTAACTGGCAAGGCTCTTAGGGATTAAAATGTTTTTTCATAATTTTAAGTACAACATTAAAATCCTCTCAAGAAACAAATCTCTACTTTTTTGGAATTTTATTTTTATTCTCATTATGGGAATCCTTTTTCGCATGACTTTTTCTAATATGAAACAAAGTAGTTCGTTTCAAGCAATCAAAGTCGCTATAATTAATGATGAAAATTATAAAAACGATCTTTATTTTTCAAATGCCATTTCCAGCCTTGAAAAATCCGACACCCGTAGCGGAAAAGACCAATCTCCTATTCTAAACGTCACATATGTTGATGATTTTGAATCGGCTAATTCCCTTCTCGAAAACAAATCCATAAGCGGTATTCTGCAGCTCGAACAACACAAGCCAGTTCTAACCTTCAAATCCCCAGGAGTAAGAGAGACTATTCTTAAAAAAATTGTCGAATCCATCAACGATAAGCGCCCAATCTACGAACAGCAACTTACTAACCTAGAAACAAATATTGAATCCGCAATAAGATCCAAAATTAAATCCGGCCAAAAGCCAAACATTAAAGAATTACAATCCGAAATCGGTCAAAGCATCAGTCAAAATCTTAGCCATAAGCTCAAGGATCTTAGTGAAAATACCATCGATTTTCACTCCACTTCCGATAAAGTCCTTGATTATACCGTCATCGAATATTACTCCCTCATCGCTATGGCCTGTCTCTCCGGCGCCTTCATTTCCATGTTTACCATCTCCTCAATGCTCGCCAACATGAGTGAACGTGGCAAACGCCTCTCAGTCTCTTCCGCCAAAAAACCAGTCCTCATTCTCAGCAGTTTCCTCAGTTGTTATCTCACCCATCTCATCCTACTTACTGCCATTTTCCTCTTCAATATCTTCATTCTCAAAATCGATTACGGCAATAACCTACCTCGTATCCTCCTGATTTCCGCCCTGGGTTCCCTCGCCGGTATCTCACTCGGCACCAGTATCGGTACCCTCATCAAGGCTACCGCAGAGATCAAAACCAATATCATCACTTTCTTCTTCCTCTTTAGTTGTTTTCTTGCTGGCATGATGGGTCCCGCCATCAAATATCTCGTCGACACCAATCTTCCATTCTTAAATAAAATCAATCCGGCCAACATGATTGTTGATGGCCTATATTCTCTTAACATCTACGATGATTTTTCTCGCTACAATTCTAATATTATTAGCTTAATCTGTTTCTCATTTCTCTGCATTTTTCTCTCAATTACGGTGCTTAAAAAACAAAAATTTAAATCTCTATAATTAA
>CAUTNG010000001.1:0-65773 GCA_963539995.1 uncultured Candidatus Saccharibacteria bacterium | reverse complement strand
GGAGTCATTTATGCGAGCCTGATTTATTGGCTCCTGGCTAAAAGTATAAATGACGATACTTAAAGCTTTTGAATTTTCTCATTGCCAGGGACCGAAGTATGGCAAGATAGTTATATTATAATGCAAGTGTTTAAAATAGCAAAATAAAAAAAGTGGGGAGTCTGGTTAGGACTCCCCGGTGTTGAGGCTACTGGAAAATGGAAGCTCACTGGTGTGAGAAAACAACAAAGGGGAAAACTTTGGAAGTTTAGCCAGTGATAACTTTGTCTTTACCAGTTCGAACGGTGCCAACCCTGCGCCTCGGCGCCTCTGATAATCATATCCTTTTCTTCCGGACTTATGTCCGGAAAACGTTCAGGATGGTTAACGAGTGCGTCTGCCATGGTCTGATAGCTGTCATAGTCACTGTCGTAACTGTTTTTAGTAACACAGTCTGTGAAGACATGTCTCATACAATTCACCCCCTTTCTGTATGAAATTTTTTGCTTCTCTAGCCGTTCTAGCTGTTTAGCCTCTAAAAGTGCATCGGACTCACCCCTTTCTAATATACCGACGGTATGATTTTCAGACGTTTATGGGTAAATATAAACGCGTGGCAGCAGTTATCTATGTTCCCAAACGTCCGTGACACTATAATAACATAAATATATATTATGTCAACTATTTATTTTGGTAACGGTCGACAAGCGTTTTGCAGAATTCTTTAATGTCACTAAGTTTTGGTTCTTCTAAATTAATAGCGTTAGTTGGTGAGTCGGAGTCTAAGAAATCAAGTGAGGTGATTTGGTAATAAACAGCATGGATGAGCTCCTCGAAGGTTACTGGTATATTTGCAACTGCATCTTCGGTCAGCTCAATACTGTGCATCTTCCCTGTTTCACTATCAATAGTCTCACGACGATTAGGGGCGGCGAAAAGTAGGTTCATTGAACGAACGGTGTAGTCATGATATGTCTTTGAAAGTTTAAGGAGCATACGATAGAACAAGAGCTGGAATTGATAAATGAAGAGTGATTCCTTATTTTGCCAGGTATCCTTATCTGAGATAGTGCTGGTTTTGAAGTCGTAGAGGTCAATAGCTTTATGTTCTTCGTCAATATTGATATGGTCGATCTTACCGGTAACCGGGATGCCTTCAAAATTGAGTTTTTCTTTACTAAAATCAACTTCAGCCTTGGCTCCTGGGGCACGAAGAATGTGCTCAAAGGCGTCAATAGCAAGTGGTAGTTCGTCTTTGCCGCGCTCGATTAGAGTCTCAATATCTTCTTCGAGTAGGTCCTGCTCTTTTGCTTCATTGAGGTAAAAATCGATGGCCTCTTCTTTGGTGATATTATTGTTGGTAATCTCTTCAAAGACGTGATGAATTAGGTTTCCATAAACTAAACTAATCGAGTCTGAGGTATCTTGTGGGGCATGAAGAATACTCTGCTGATAAAAGGCGAGCGGGCCACTGTAAGTGAGACGAATAAATGATGAGATATGGGAGGCAGATAGGCGAAAATCTCGTACTTTTTCGAGAAGAATTGGCTTTAATTTTTCAGACGGATTGAGTAATTTTATTAACCAGGTGCGACGAATCGCTGAGGCTTTTTCAGCATCAGTAAGTTGGTCATTATGTTCGGAAACTCGCCCATTTGGAATAAATGGAGAGCTTAGGTAATCTCCAGCTTCGTTTTGAATAACTTTTTCATCTAGGAATGAGAGTGGTTTAGATTCTTTGCCAGCTTCGTCGGCGTATTTTGAACTTGTGATAGTGAGAGTCTTGGCAGCCCTAGTAATAGCTACGAAGAGTAGGCGTTTTTTACCATCAGGTGTGTTGCGAGATTCGCCGATAAAGTCGAGATTAAGAGGCAACGGAATACTAGGTGGACGGTTCGCACTATCCCAGCCCGATTGATTGGCACTAATAAGGAAAACATGTTTAAACTCTAGACCTTTAGATTTGTGTGCCGTCATTAAACTAACGGAATCATCAGAGTCTTTATAAAAAGTTTGTTCAGTAATTGGGGTATTGGTTTCAGTGAAGTCGTTGAGTAACTGAATTAAATCGTGAAGGCGGAGTTTACTTTTTTCGGTACGAGAGAGTATGGCGTTTCGCAAGAGATTAAGTCGATTATAGAGGTCAAAAGTGGCTTTTGAATACAGATCTTTGGTGTAGAAACTAAGAAATGGCGAGGTAAAGGAGATATTTTGGTTGTTGATTTTTAGTTCGATTGGAGTAACGCCTGTGAGAATATCGAGGAAGAATTCAAGTGGAAGAGAGAAGGATTTTTTGGCAAGTTCCGAGAAAAAGGCGGCAAGATTAGCATAGAGTGGGTTATCGTGATAGGATTGAAGAATTTCCAGTGCGGTGCGCTTGTTACGTTCAATGGATTGAATAGACATGATCATATCATCGCTAGGGATATCCCAGAAATCAAAAGATAGGATTTCAGGAAGCATGAAAGCTGGGTTCTCCCCATTAGCGAGCATGGCGATAAACCTACAGAGTGTCGTTAGCTCATAAATTTGCTGATTTTCTAAAATATTTTCGGTACGTTCGTAGGAAATATTAATTTCAGAATATTTTCTGAGATACGGAATAAGCGGAGTGGCCAATGCGTGTTTTGGGAAAAGGATGCCGATATCAGATGGCTTGGCGCCAGCCTGGATGAGTTGATGGACTCTTTTTGCAACCCAGTAATATTCAGCATCTTGATTTATAAATTGGTGTCTCTCAATAAAACTTTTTTGAGTAAAATTGTTGTTCAGGGATTTAGGATCTGTAACATCTTCTGCTGAATAAATATTTTGTTCAAAGGTTGAATCTTCGGGAGAAGCTTTAAGAATTTCATTATTTCTGATTGCGATCAACTCTTTTTTTAGCTCTGTCGTAACGGTATTTTCGACATTTAAACTACGTTGCATGGTTTCGTTTTTAACAAAGCTTTCTTCCAGCTGATCTGCAATTTTGCGCGAGAATTGGAGGATTTCAGTAGTTGAGCGATAATTATCAGTGAGGACAATAACTTTTGCGTCAAAATGGTTTTTAAAATGAATTAGACTTGATGCGCGGGCGCCTTGGAATTCGTAGATCGATTGATCATCATCACCTACTGCCATAACTGCAGGCGACTCTTGCTCGTCTGCAATGAGTTCTAGAAGGCGGGTCTGTGATGGGTTGGTATCCTGGTATTCATCTACCATGATATAGAGGTAATTTTGAGCGATTTTACGTCGAAAATCTATATCTTGTTCAAGAAAATTGATTGGAGCTTCAATCATATCATTAAAGTCATAGAGATCATGCTCAGTCAAATACTTTTGATAGGATTCGTATAATTCGGCTATTTCGCTAAGGCGCTTATTACTGGCCGTATCTGAAAATTTATAATTACCGGCTTGATCTTTAGAAAAATATTTCTTAATAAATGTGTTCAGGGGGCTGACTGAGGGTTTTTCGCTATTCTGTTCTGCTTCAAGAAGTGCGTAAATTTTCTCATAGAGTATGGTAGTAATTGAATAAACATTTTGTACAATTGGTGAATCTGATTTTAATTCACCCAGTCTCTGTAATAGTGGGATGTAGACTGTTTCAGTGAGAATGTTAAAAATATCTTTACCTGCAGCACGAGCGGGGAGGTTTTGTAAAATTGGTGACAATACTAGTTCAAGTGTCTTAATCTCAGACTCATTTTTGGCTGCGATTTGTTTCATCTCTTCTGGGGATAGTTTGGCAACTTTAAACTTACTTATAGCTTTGAGTAATTCTTTTGGATCACGAACATTTTTGATGATGTAAGAAGTTGGAAGATTACTTTGAAGCTCGCTAATAATCTTAGTTTGTACAACTTCTTCAATTGGATTTGAGAAAACACGTTGCGGTTTGTCTGAATAATGACTGTAAAGGCTAAGAATTTTTTGACCAAAACTATGAAAAGTCATGATGTCGATCTGGTCAGCAGTTTGGCCAATCATTGACCTTAGACGATCCTTCATATTCTTTGCGCCAGCATCAGTGAAGGTGATACAGAGGATCATACTAGGATCAGTGTCGGTGTTTTTTAGGATGTATTCTACTTTCTTTGAAAGTAGCTGAGTCTTTCCCGTGCCAGGTCCCGCCAACACTAGAAGTGGTCCTTCGAGATATTCAACGGCGGCTTGTTGTTTGGCGTTTAGTGGCATTTTTAGCTCCTTTTATGATTTTTTAGATAGAAAAACGAGGGATTCAATATGTGGGGTGTGCGGGAAGAAATTATAGCCTTCTACATATTTAAGATTATAGTATTTAAGTAATGGCTTAAGGTCGCGAACTTGGGTGATTGGATTACATGAAAGGTAAACGATTTTTTCAGGCTGTACTTCACAGAGTCTATTGACGAGATTTTCGTCGCAACCAGCTCTTGGCGGGTCGACGATTACGCTGGCTTCTTGAGTAATGAGATCAAGGACCTCTTCGGACTTGGCGAGAATTGGTTTAATATGAGGATTTTTCGTTTCCTGAATAACGCGTTCAGAATTTGTTTTTAGTTCCCCAAAGGCCGAAGCATTAACCTCAACGAGAGTGAGATTGGTGTTTCTGGCGACAGATAGTCCAATAGTTCCAACGCCGGTATAGAGATCTAGTACAGTATGTGAGTCTTTAAGGAAGTCTTGAATCTTTAATAACACCTGTTCATAAACTGGAAGATTAATTTGGAAAAAGCCACCTGGAGAATAGGAGTATTGATTATTAAGGAGTGTGTCCGAGAGGTTCTTGAAAACTGGATGTGACTTACCGTTTTCAAGTAACCCACCAGAAACTTCACCTTTTTGGCTTGCGCGGAGTAGTAGGGATTGGTATTTTCTGGCATCCTCTTGGTTGTTATTTAGGTCATCAATAATTGCTTTAGCACGTTCAAAAATTGCTGGTAGCTCAATGGATGAAGAGGTAATAGGTATTTTTTTATGAGTTCCGCGAAGATGCATGGCCGGATAGATTTTTTCGGTATCGTGGTCATAATAGAGAGAGTATTCCATCTTATTGCGGTAAAAATAGGTTTTCGGAGACTCATGGATTTTAATTTTTTCAATTAGTGAATTTTTGATGTCGGTGGATGCTGCTAGATGCTTAAAAAGAGAGGTTAAGATGTTTGATTTTGCCTCCAACTCAGCTTCATCGGTGAGGATTTGCCATGGAGAAGTCGAGAGATATTGCTGATCCTTTGGTTCAATGCGTGAACTTGAGGTGGTTTCAAAGGTGAGGGCAATACCTTCAATCAGGTGGGGCTTCTGTGTGGTAATTTGAAATTTTGATACAGTTTCGCCAGGAATAGCGTTCCAAAGAAAAACCTTAATACCAGATAGTCCGGTTGAAATCTGCGAATTAATGTCAATATCTGATTCAATAAGTCCAATTCCCTGCCCAGTAGTGGCAAAGTTGGTGATTTTGATTGGAGTGGCTGGGGTTGCGATTCTAGGTTCTTTTTTTGTCATTACATCTAGCATATCTCGGGCGATAGTAGATTGCAAGCGTGGTAAGACGTGGTTAAGATAAGCTGTTGTAAAAAAATACTTGATATCTTGCTTATGCTTTAGATTTTTTCATCTGTTATTTGACTAATTTGATGAAAAATGCTTGAAAAACCAATGAAGACAAGGTAAGTTGGGATTAGAAATTAAATGAGGTTTTAAAGATGCATAAAATCGGAAAAACAATAATATACTGGCTGGTTATAGTGGCTTGTATTAGAGTTTGTTGTCGTTCACCAAATTTTGACCAAAGAAAATATCCACCTAGAAATGAAATGCAGCAAAAAATGCAACAGGAGAGCGATTCTCGCCGAGGTTCTGTTTTTGACTCTTTGCCTACTAAGGCCGATTACTATCGCGAGAGGTCTAAGAATCGGCGAGAATCAGACTCTGGTTTGTATCACAACGATTTTTATCAAAATATCCGTCAGAATCTTCTATCAAGGCTTGATTATGAAGAAAGAGGTCTGGCGATTGCATATCTTTTGGGCGACAAAAATGAATTAACAAATATGACAAAGGAGAAAATTCAAGAAGTTGGGGTCTCTCATCTAATTGCAATCTCAGGGATGCATTTAGCAATACTTGTTGGGATTGTGATTAAAAGCCTTAAGGTGTCTTCAAAACTTCTTAAGACATATTTCTGTGTTGCATTCGTGTTGTTGTATGTGGGGATGATTGGTCTAACTCCATCGCTTCTCCGTGCAACGATTGTGATCTTTTGTCACCTTTTTGCGTCCTATTTTGGAAGAAAAGTACTGGCGTCAAGGATATTAGTAGTGGTAGCTTCCCTGTCGCTCATTATTAATCCGGACAACCTAACCAATGTTGGGTGGCAGCTTTCAATGATGGCCTATACTGGTATCCTAATTTTTTACCCAATGATAGAGAGCTTCTTGTTTGGAAAAGGTAATATAAAAAGAAGTGTAGGGAGAAAAAATAAGAATAGTATTTGGCGAAAAATCTGTAGGAAGAAACGGGAAGATATGATCTTTGATTTACGTACTGGAGTATTAATGTCGCTAGCCGTAAATCTACTGACGATACCGATTACATTATTTGTCTTTGGTTATTTCTCTATATTATCTTTTCTTGCAACCTTGATTTTGTCACCGATGCTTCCAGTTATATTGGTATCAATAATATTTGTGGGAATAATGCCTCTGACGCTGTACCGTTATATGGGAGTTTATTTTGTAGGTGGAGTTGGATTAATTAAAATACAGCTTAGAATTATCAATTTAATTTCGGACTGGCAGTATTTTGCGATACATGTGCCTAAAGGAAGGGTTGAATATTTATTGCTCTATCTTCCGGTGTTCTATTTATACTTCTTTTTGCGAAAAAAGAATATCCAGATAGCCAAAGATAATACTAGTGAGCAGGACAAATCTATTGAAAGGAGAAATGAAATGCAGAAAATCGGCACTTATCTTGTCGAGTGGGAGAAACAGTTGCAGTTGCGGTGCAAGAATCAGAAAAATTACAGTAGCGTAGCAGAAGCACCTAATAATATGAAAAATGGTGGATGATCCACTGTGTGATTGCTTGAAATAAAGTGATAGTGGAAGGAGGAAGATAAAGAATGCGAGGACCGTGAACTCAATGTAATTTCTTGGGATATTTGGCAGAAGATTAGATATAAAATTGGTAATATCTGTATTAAAAAGATTATTGGTGATTGTACCTGCAAGGGTGGCTAGAATAGATGGTCCAAGATGACGCTTTGTCAGGTAGAAGATAAGGAATAATATTATCTCAATAATTAGAATAACCATAATTGTATTATATCAAAATATCTTGAAGTGTTGGGGCGGACAAAAATAAATTAGAGTAAGTGAACTTAAATGAAGAAGGAGAAAAAATATGAGTGGATGATTTTTGAAGAAAATATGAGTGGATGATTTTTTGATTACTCTATGTTTTTTGGTTTGATTTTTGAGCTGAATAAGACGATTTTTTACAAGCTATTCTACTTAAGAAGTGCTTGTTTATTAGAAAAAATTAGAAGAGCGCGGATGGGCTAACAGTGAAGGCTACGAGGCCTGATGAAATATCTCGAACGATGAGATTTGAGGAAAGTTCGGAACCTTCAATACGATAGCGAACAATACCACTAGAGTCACGAGCCACCATGTAATTCCCCGCCCCACCCTCGATAGTGTATTGAGTTCCGTTGTTGTTAAAATAAAATACGCCGTTTTTAAGTAGCGCTTCTCGTAGCGTTGCCATTAAAATTATTCTCCTTGCTCAAAAATATTACTAGATTTGTAATATTCTAAAATAAAATATTACTTTTGTAAAGTATGGAACTGGAGAATTTGGCTATTTTGCAATACCTAATGATTGATCGGATAAGCTATCTTTTGCGAAAGGCTTTTTGACGTCATTAATATTGTTAATGACTGGTTTGATATTTTGTAAATACTCTTCGAGATCTTTCGCAGAAATAGAACCATCTTCGGAAAAACGATAGGTGAGGTTTTCATCCATCTGAGAGTTCTCATGTTTTTCTGGTAGAAAGCCAGGACGAGATCGGTCGATATAAATATCTCCACTGGCGTGATAAAAATAAAGAGAAATGCTAGTAGTAATGATGGCAATAATAGTAGCCAAGATACCAAGGCGAATTAAGGCTTTGCCGCCGCTTGAGGTGCTACCACGTAGATTAAAATTTATCATCTTGATTTTTCCTCGTTTTGACTAGATGTAATATTTGTTTGCGTTGTTGAAGAGCCTTCAGAGGTATTGCTTTTAGTTGAAGTTGATGTTGATGTTGATGTTGGGGTTGAGTCGGTGGAATTATTGGATAACTTTTCTCTAAGTTGATTAACGGTCTTGAGGTGGTTTGAAAGTGCTGTATTTACTTTGTTGACCGATTCCTCTAATTGACTACGTAAGAAGCGTACATTTTCTAACTCATTATAAAAAGTGTCGGGCTGATTTTTGCAATCAATAGAAATTAATGACTCAAGACGCTGACTATATGTCACAAAAAGATTGGTGAAACTATTTCTTGAAGTGATAGCTTCGGATTGAATGGAGATTAGTGTAGGGTCTGGCAGGTTATTCTTGATCAGACGTACATTAAGTGGTGATATGTAATTCGAGAGTAGTGTCTGGTAATTAGTCCCTAGGATGACACGGGTTTTTGAATCGTTCCTCTGTACATTCTTAAGACTGGTTTGGATGGATGCGCAGCTCATAGAAATATTGCCACGTTCAGTGTCATTTAATTTGCGATGGGTGACATTTTTGAGGATATCATCTTCGGCATAGACTGGGTGCGATAGAAAGATTGCCTGTGTGGTGGAAAAAACGCCGAGAAGTAGGCAGCAGAAAGATGAAAAAATAGAAAGGCTAAGTTTGCTGGATGACGTTTTTCGTGGTGTACTAAACATTACTTGTGTTAATTATAGCATATGCAAGTTAAGGGAGTGATGGACTAATAGCTTGTTTATTTCGTTTTAGGACTATTTTTGGTTTAGAAATATTCAGGCTAAGATATTCAAGCTAAGAAAGCTAATAGCTTTTCTAAAACTATTAGCTCCAGAAACCGCGTTTCTTTGCAATGCGAAACTCTTCCAGTAGTTCTTTTTGTTTTTTAGAGAGATTGGTCGGAGTATCAACGATGATATTTACAATATGTGGCCCACGTTCTTCTCCGCGCATTGGTATACCATGTCCAGATAGCTTAAAAGGAGTGCCAGACTGAGTGCCGGCTGGAACCTTCATAGTGATCTTTCCATCGACAGTTTCAACTTCGACTTCACAGCCAAGGGCGGCGTCGATCATTGAAACATGCTGTTCAGAGAGAATAATGTAGCCTTCACGAGTAAGTGTCTTGTGTGGACGAACACGGATCTGCACAAGAAGGTCGCCGGCTTCACCAGTTTTGTCTGGGGCGGGGCCGCCGCGACCGCGTAGTCGGATGGATTGGCCATCATCGATACCGGCAGGGATTTTGAGTTTTATTTCGGACCCATCAATTTGAACAGTTTTTGTAGTGCCAAAAACTGCATCCTCAAAGGAGATGGAGAGAACAGTGCGATAATCCGCGCCACGTCGTCTTTGTGCCCTACCGCCATTACCAAAGCCGAAAAGTGTGCTGA
The DNA here is from genome assembly GCA_963539995.1 of uncultured Candidatus Saccharibacteria bacterium. Taxonomy (GTDB): domain Bacteria; phylum Patescibacteriota; class Saccharimonadia; order Saccharimonadales; family Saccharimonadaceae; genus Nanosyncoccus. The sequence goes on along the minus strand of CAUTNG010000001.1, from coordinate 56,171 downwards.
AAATATCATCAAAACCACCTTCTCCGCCACCAAAATCAAAATTGAAACTTTGGCCATTGAAGGAATATCCGCCACCTCCAAATGGATTGCCACCTGAAGATGCGTTTCCACCAACACCCGCGTGGCCGAATTGATCGTAGCGTGCGCGTTTTTGCTTATCTGAGAGTACCTCATTTGCCTCAGAAGCCTCTTTAAATTTAGCTTCAGCTTCTTTATCTCCAGGATTACGATCCGGATGATACTTAAGCGCAAGTTTTCGATAAGCTTTTTTAATTTCATCATCGGATGCGTTTTTGGAGACGCCTAAAATTTCATAATAATCTCTTTGTGTAGCCATAACTGACGATAATTATAGTGTTTTAGCACTCAAAATGCAAGAGTGCTAAAGATTTTGTACAAAAAATAATTATTTAAGTTATAATGAGGTTATAAACGAGGAGTATACGATGAATAAAGATCGACTAATTCTGATTACAAATCCAGGTAGTAGTTCGAGAAAATATGCTTTATATCGAGGAAACGACTTCTTGTGTTCACTACACTTTGAATTTGAGGGTAAAAAAGTAATCTATACCTTAAAAAAGTTAGACGGCTCAAAAGAAAAGAGAGAAACTAAATTAAAAGATCTATCTTTTGTGGTAAATAATTTAGAGGAGATTTTAGCTAAGGAGGGTTATTTAGAAGGGGCAACAAAATTGGATGCGGTTTTAGCCCGGGTGGCAGCACCTGGTAGTTATTTTGCGACCGACCATATTGTTGATGAGGAATGTTTAAAACAGCTCGACATTGCAAAAGAAAGGGCGCCGCTACATGCTCCTGTAATTGCTAGTGAAATAGAGCAACTGAGAAAAGTTTTCAAAGAAACGTTAATTATTGCGATTTCTGACTCAGCCTTTCATAACGACCGTTCGGAGGTTGCAAAATCTTACGCGATTGATACCGAGCTTGCACAGAAATTTGATATTCAACGCTGGGGTTATCATGGATTATCGGTTGGCTCGATCGTACGATTTTTGAAGAAAGAAAATGTTCTTCCAGAGAAAATGATTGTTTGTCATATTGGATCGGGAGCCTCAATTACGGCGGTTGAAAACGGCAAATCTGTTGATACGACTATGGGATATTCGCCGCTAGAAGGTTTAATGATGGCTACTCGTGCAGGCTCGATAGATGTGGCTGCGGCACTAGCGATTAAACGTGAACTTGGGCTAAAATCTGATGGTGAACTTGAGAAATATTTAAATAAAAAGTGTGGTCTACTTGGCGTTTTTGGTAAATCGGATGATATGCGAGAAGTTATCAAGGGGTGCAATGAGGGGGATCCGCGTGCAAAATTGGCCCGTGAACTTTATGTGTTGACTTTGAGACGCGCGATTGGCCAGATGGCGGCAAGTATGGCGGGGGTTGATGTGATTGTCTTTACGGCAACGATTGGCGAGAGATCAGATGAGATCCGCAGGCTGGTGAGTGAGTCACTATCGTACTTGGGATTTAACTTGGATAAAGAGAAAAATGCTAAGGGTATTGATGGGCGAATGAATAATGTGGCGCAAGAAAATTCGAAACCAATATTCGTAATTAAGACGGATGAGTCTGACGAAATGATTATGCGTGCTTTTGATTTGCTGAACAAAAAATAGAAGCAGGGCTTCTAGATTTTTTGGAGTATATATTTCTTAGAAAATTACCTCTATTCGATAGAGGTAATTTCGCCATTTTTAAGATGGATAAGGCGTTGATTTCTGGATCCACGGAATTTAAGGGTTAGATCACGTTCAGAAAGAACAAAAGGTCCATCAATTAGAGCATCAAGAGTCTTAAAGAACTCCCATTGTAAGTTATTCTTTTCTTTTATTTCGTCATAAGTATAGCCAGAAAAAGACCAAACATTCCAACCAAGTTCTTCCTTAGCAAATTTGGCGATTTCGATACAAGCTGCGGCTTGAATTGATGGTTCACCACCACAGAAGGTGAGACCAGTTTGTCCTTTGAGTTGTCTAAGCTCTTCTTTGATATCTTCAACGTCAACTAGGACTCCACCTTCTGGATCCCAAGTCTCCTGATTCTGACATCCTTTGCAGTGAATAAAACATCCTTGAGTCCAAATAACTGCGCGAAGGCCATATCCATTCACGATACTGTCATGCTCGATTGGACCTGAGAGCCTAATGTGTTGGCTGTCGGATCCTGGTACGGGTGATTTAAAATCTGTTGTCATATAAAAATCCTTTTATAATTCCCCTTTCGTTATAACTAAAAGTTAGGAGGGGTACTCCTAACTTTTAGTGACTGCCTAGGAATTATTCTTTTCCAAGAGCAGAAGCTGCATTTGCTTTAGCGGATTCGCGAGCTGCTTTTTGAGCTTTGGTGTAAGTACCAGTAACGTTGTGTTTGACACGGTCGTGCTCTTCAGCCTTCTTGCCATCATTCCAGCGTTCTAGTGAGCCAACGAGGTAGCCAGTAATGCGGCGAAGTCTCTCGAAAGGAACGTCGTCTTCGACGCGTCCACATGATGGGCAGCGGTCGCCGGCGATGATACCAGAGAAGCCACAGACTGGGTCGCGGTCAACAGGGTGGTTGACGGATCCGTAGCCGATGCCTGAGTCGTGCATTTTACGGATGACTGCTTCAAAGGCGTCAATATTCTGTGAAGGATCGCCATCAAGCTCGATGTAGGAGATATGTCCTGCTGGACAGAGTGCATGATAAGGAGCTTCAATTTCGATTTTCTCAAAGGCTGAGATTGGGTAGTAGACTGGGACGTGGAAGGAGTTGGTGTAGTAGTCACGGTCGGTAACGCCTTTAATGACGCCGTATTCTTTGCGGTCGATTTTGGTGAAGCGACCGGAGAGGCCTTCAGCTGGGGTGCCAATAACACCGAAGTTAAGGTGGTATTTCTTTGAGTAGTCATCACAGCGTTTGCTCATGTGAGTGATAATATCAAGACCTAATTCCCTAGCTTCCTCAGATTCACCGTGGTGTTTGCCGATCATAGCAACGAGAGTTTCAGCAAGGCCGATGAAGCCGATTGAAAGTGAACCGTGTTTAATTACATCACGAAGAGTGTCATTTGGTTTGAGTTTTTCGCTACCAAACCAGTTACCTTCGCCCATGAGGAATGGGAAGTTGCGGACGTGTTGGTTAGCTTGGAATTCGTAACGTTCGAGAAGTTGGTCTTTACAGAGATCCATGAGACTGTCGAGTTCTTTGTAGAATCCGGTCCAGTCGGCTTCTTTGCGCTCCTTGAGAGCGATACCGTGCTTGATACCTAGTCGTACAAGGTTGATAGTGGTGAATGAATTATTACCACGACCAGTGACGATACCATCAGATTCTGGGAAGACAGATGAGAAGACGCGAGTGCGGCAACCCATGGTTGCAATTTCGGTATTGTAGTCACCTTTTTTGTAGTACTTAATATTGAAAGGTGCGTCGATGAAGGTAAAGTTTGGGAAGAGGCGCTTGGAAGAAACTTCCATAGAGCGCTTGAAGAGGTCATAGTTTGGATCTTCTGGGTTGTAACTGACACCCTCCTTGACTTTGAAGATGGAGATTGGGAAGATTGGGGTTTCACCGTGACCAAGACCTTTTTCGGTTGCGTCAAGTAGGTTCTTGGAGACTAGACGACCTGCTGGAGTTGTGTCGGTTCCAAAGTTGATTGAAGTGAATGGAACTTGAGCACCGGCGCGGGAATGCATAGTGTTAAGGTTGTGGATGAAGCCTTCCATAGCTTGGAAAGTTTGTTTCTCAACGTCTTCATTTGAGGTTTCAATAACAGTTTCAGGAATTTTAAGTTTCTTGAGGGTTTCGTTGTCACCGTAGGCAATGTCGTCTGGAATCTTGATGTCAACTTTTTTGCCAGAGTATTTATTGTATTTTTCAAGGTTGGAGCGAAGAGCTTTCTTGAAGGATTTATTTACACCTGGAGCCATAGCGTAGTCAAAGTTTGGAATTGACTGACCACCGTGCTGTTCGTTCTGGTTTGCTTGGAGGATAATGGCGGCAAGGGCAGCGTAGGAGGCGATTGAGTTTGGAGTGCGGAGATGGCCGTGACCAGTATTGAAGCCACCATTTGCGAAGAGCTTGAGTGGGTCGGTTTGACAGCAAGTTAAGGTACCGGTAGCGTAGAAGTCAAGGTCGTGAATGTGGATGTCGCCATTGTCATGGGCTTTTGCAAAACGTGGGTCCATGAGTACGGTTTTGGCAAAGACCTTAGATCCTTCAGCGCCGAATTGTAACATTTTACCCATTGCTGAGTTACCATCTACGTTAGCGTTGCTACGTTTGACATCAGAGTCTTCTGAAGCGTCAGCAATAGCGATGGTTTTATAGATACCCATAAGGTTTGATTTTGCATTACGGGTTGTGTTGCGTTCTTGGCGATAAGTGATATAAGCTTTAGCTGTGCGTTTGAAGCTTGAATCCATGAGAACCTTCTCAACTAGGTCTTGGATTTGCTCAACGGATGGAGTGCGTTCTTTAATGGTTTCACCAGCAAGTTTTACTACTTTTTCTGCCAATTGAGCGGCGCGGTCGTGCTTGAATTCTTCGGTGACTGCTCCTGCCTTAGCGATGGCGTCAGTGATCTTCTCTTGGTCGAAATCTACGATTTTACCATCACGTTTGACGATTTTTTTGAACATAAAAAATTACCTCCTTGATTGTGTCCAAATTTTCTTTCAAAGTTTTTTGATTAAATTTTTGTTATTAGTGTAATATTTGTGACGCTACATTTAGTGTCTGCAATTATTCTATGACACTATATGTAGTGCGTCAATAGAAAAAGCTTATATTTTTGTTGTATTTTATACACAGATTTTACAGGGATGGGAGTATAATATACAGAGTATGAAAATGAATAAAACTTTTGGAAAATTTGAGCCAAAACGCTGCTGGGTTGGTGATGGCCAGAAGATTTGTTATGAAACGCGCGAGGAAGCGGAGGTTGCGGCACAGGTGGCAGCTTATGACTATGGCGCACCAGAACTTTCGGTTTATAAATGTGAATATGGCAATCACTGGCACCTCTCATCCAATCATGTTGAGAAGAATTCTGGCCGTATCTAATAGTGATTATTTAATTAGATTATTATCTAATTAAATTTTATTATTAATCAGGGTACCTAATAGAAGTATTGAGTGTAATAAAGGATTTGTCGGAGGGGGCTAACATATTTTGCGCCACAATCTGGTACTAAAGGAGCTTGGGTCGTCTTAGCGTTATAAGGGTTTGGGGATACGTGTTGACCTGGTTGATCTGTATTTCTCGTGTACCTATTCTGATTTACATTTCGGCTGTTGATTTTTGGGATTTTGGTTATCTTTTCAGATACCTTACGACCTAAAATACTGTAGCTAATAACTTTTATCTGATGATCTATGTCGCGACTAAGATCGGTAATAGATAGATGACTTTGATTAGTGAATCCGGCTATGTAGTCGTCAATGATTATTAGACGATATGGGAAAAGAGTTGCATCTTGTACTCTTTCTGGCTCAGGTAGGAAATATAGGTCAAAATCTTGATCACCCTTTCCTGTTTCTTTGACAGTGATTTGAGTGTGGGAGATGGAATGTATTGGAATATCAATGCTTTTATCTACCGTGTTGATTGATTGAATCTTGTTATTTTGTATGATATTCCACTCGATATTCCTTGTTCCTAGGCTAAGGAAGTGCGCAAGGCGAGTTCGTGGAAGGGCATTAGATGAGGATGAACTTAAGATAGGTGAACTCATTAAATATTTATTTTGGATTTTGGACTTTGGATATGTACTCAGGTTGAGATGAATGGAATCAAAACAGGGCTTCAGAATGTACTCTAAAGTATTTTTGTATTCCAAAGCATTTTTCTGTTCGCGTGTATCGGGTTGGAAAAAATTATTGATTATTTCTTCGTCAGATTGATGTTGTAAGAAGATAGATTTTGTCGATAACTTTTTCTCAAATGGAATAAGCATCTGATTTGTATTATAGAAAGAGACGGAAATTAATTTTTGGTTTATCAGTTTATTTAATTCGTTAATTTGGCTATTACCTGGACTATCAAATGTATGAGTATTTTGATAATTTGGAGTAACTACAAACAGTAGGTGTTTGTGGTTCTTTTCCCATAAGCCATATTTAATTACATTTTGGATGGATGAATTGATTAATTTTGGAACATTAATGTCGTTAATGTTGCGTTGTTCCTTCATGTAAGAGCCAATAATACTGCTAGCCCTAAATGGGGTGAGGGTCTCAGTATAGAGGCTAAGTCTTATCATGATTCCCTCTTTTTTGTCTGGACTTTTTGGCAAATGGATAGGTTCTATTGGTTGTGAATTTTGTGGATGAAATAAATTATATTTATCAATTTCGGCTTGACTAAAGAATCCATAGGAATAGAAGGTAACGGATTTGCAGTTATTTTGATATGCTGCATTGACGATTTTATTGATGAGTAATTGGATCCTGGAGTCCTCATGATAAGAGATCAGATTTGGAATCATGATATGGAGATCTTTGGGTTGATCGTCTGTATTTTGGCTAGTAGTTAAACCTAGAGAATTCTCATTAAGATCTTGTGGAGAATGTTTTTCAAGTAGGCTTGACCTGAGTCTCTTAGCTTGATCTTTTGTAATCTTTAAGTCATTCTGCCGAAAATAATAAACCAAGTGTTGCTTATTCTTCGGTTTTAATGGTTTGAGTTTGAGATTTGATAATTTTTGTTCTTTAATGAGCTTGCGGTAGATTATTTCGGCTGCTTCCCTATAAGCGCCAAAACGTGAGTAAGAAACATGTCCATTAAAAATTCGTGCTAACATAGAGCTATTAGGGGATTGTGTGGCGTCAGTGAAACCCCATGGGTCGATACTGCTTCCACAGATAAAATCGGCAATATTGCACCAAGCTCCAACTTTCTGATTAAAACTTTGTTTGATATAGGGGTGAAGTCCACCTAAAAGACCTTGCTCCACGTAGCAATCTGGAACGTTTTGCCGATATGGTGAAAAATTTTTATTACGGCAGGCTGGTGGTAAAAGTCCAAAACCTTCGGGAAGATATAGTTTTGGATCACCAAAGCTAGCGTAGTAGAAGATTTTACGGGAATTTAATTTTGATAAAGTTTGACTTATCACCATGGCGCCTTGTGAATAGCCGGCGAGAATGAAACGAGTGTTCGGGCAGCTTGAAGATACTCTATGGTAGAAATTTTTTAATTCTTGCATACCAGCCTGAATGCTTTGACCAAATTCAAAAGATTGTCCACCACTTAAAATTGCTCCAGAGATAATCTTAGGCTGCTCGATGCCAATAGCAGGATATTGGGCACCGTATCGGTTTGACTCGCCGAGTTGATAATAACTATAAGTGGGACCACTTAGGCGGTTGAAAATATCTTTAATGGCGATAGAGAAGCTTTGGTGGTCGATATCATTAAGTCCCTGGCCGGAACCGCGTGCAAAAATTACGTAAAAATCTGAGCACGGCGAAGCCGCATTGGTTATTGGTGGATTAAAATGTGAAAAAAGGATACAAAGTAGCAAAGAAAAACAGTACATCAAAAATCTTCTAAGTCGTGACATAAACAAGAGCCTAAAGATAGATTTTAGGTTTGGAAAAGGTTAACTTAAGTATGGGCTACTTTGATGGAAGATGCAAGGAAAAAAGACGGTTTTTGGACTTTTATTACTTTTTATCTCTGTATGTGTTGTAAAATAGACTTAGCATAAGCAAGGTATTGATAGCTTTATTGATAGCTCTACCGATGACTCTATTGATAGCTCTATTGACGGATTGGTGCTTTTTGATAGATATATAGATAAGTTTGTGGATGGAATAGAAGTTGCATACTGATTGACAGATGTGGATGAGTGATATAGAGTTTTTGAAAAGGAGTGTTAATGAATCAAGATACGAAGAATAGAGAAGTACCTGAGTGGGATGCTTATTTCATGGGGATTGCTGAGGAGGTGGCTAAGCGTTCAAAAGACCCTTCTTCGCAGAATGGCTGTGTGATTGTTGATTCAAGGAAACGCCCAGTTTCTTTTGGGTATAACGGGACAATTCAAGGTGCGGATGAATCAAAAATGACTTTAAGTGAACGTCCGATGAAGTATTATTTTGCTATTCATTCAGAGATGAATGCGTTACTTTTTGCGGGACGCGATGTAACTGGTTGTACGCTCTATAATAAGATGGCGACTTGTGAAAATTGCTTGAAATATTGTTTGCAAGCAGGAATTAAACGTTTTGTCTATAAAGAACTCAGGGTTGGATCTTATCGAAGTGGTGAGAAAAAATCAATGACAAATATCGCTACTGACGAAGCTATTATCCGATTGTTAGTGGCTTGCCCTGACGTAGAGACATTAAATATCACCAATGGTAAGACTTATATCGAAGATATTTTAGACAGCTATGACAAAGACTCAGATGAATATCAGAGCTTAGTGAAATGGGTGAAATAAAATACTTAGAGATCTTGATTAATTAATGCAAACAATTCATCAGGAACTTCGTAGTTGATTAAGTGACCTGATTTTTGAATAAAAGTAGCTTTACCGTTAAACTTTTCAGCAACTTTTTTGGTTTTCATTGGATGATTTAGTCGATCTTCCCTTCCTGCAATAAAAAAGCAAGTTTTGGTAAAATTAAAATCAGAGATTGCGTGCTTAACAGAGAATTTGGCTGCTTTGATTTCATCACTAATGCTAGTAAACTTTTTTGCACAAAGCATCGTGGTGTCAAGAATCTGCTTAAAGTGGGGCTTTCCCATTGTCCCAATTAGATATTTTGTAACAATAAAGCTAATTAATTTATTTGGAATAAAGGCGATCAGGGGAATAATTGCGGAGATAAATTTTGGCGTATGTTCTGAGATTGGTGAAAGGAAAAAGATCTTTTCATTAATTAGGTTTGGGTATTTTTCAGCAGTGGCTGCAGCAATGATTGACCCCATTGAATGGCCAATTAAGATTGGCCGGTCGAGATTATTGTCTAAAATATAATCTGCAATCCAGGTTGCATACCCCTCAGCGGTAAAATTTTTTAAAGTCGGTAGTTTTTCGGATTGCGTATTGAAAGCAGGAGGAATATCTGGTGCATAAACAGGGTATCCGAGATCTTTAAACTTTGTTATGACTTCTTCGAGACCAAAATGATTGCCGCGAAAACCGTGGACAAAAAGCAGGGCTGGCTTCTCCTTTTTGGTGGTCATAGAATACCTCCGTTTTAATGATTATTTTGTGCGAAGACCATATTTTTCGATAGTTTCGGTAATGCCGTCACGATCGAAGCCGATAATTTGGATAGGATTTTTGTTATCTTTGTCTGTGATAACAGTTACTGGGACAGCAGTGATACCTGGAACGGTGTTTGCGTCAATTTCTTGGAAATCAATTCCCTCTTCATTAAGCCAGTTCATAAGAGCATGGCAATAAATACAAGTAGGGGTGGTATAAACTTTAATCATAATAAGTATATTATAGCAATTTCAATAGAATTTGTCGAATTAAAGAGTTTTTGCCTTGTCGAGCTGAGGATCCTTGCCGCTATTAATGTCGTTGTAGGTACGTTCAACTTCAATGTCTGGAGAGATACCAGTCTTGTTGATGGTTTGGTTATCTGGTGTATACCAGTGGGCAGTAGTAACTTTAAGTAGTGCACCGCCGGAGAGCTCAAGCATAGTTTGGACGACGCCTTTGCCGTAGGTTTTTGTACCAACAATGGTGGCTTTTTTGTAATCTTTGAGAGCACCAACGACAATTTCTGAAGCTGAAGCGGTGGCGTTATTGACGAGCACAATGGTTTTAGTGTCTTTTAGGACGGCTTCACCGCGTTTTGCGTAGGTGATAGTTTGTCCTGAGGTGGTGGATTTTTGGATAAGGATCTTGTCGCCATCGAGCCAGAGCGAGAGAAGATCGCGTGCAGCTTTGACGAAGCCACCGCCGTTATTTCTTAAATCTAAGATGACTTTATTAATACCTTTTTTCTTAAAATCTTTTGCGAATGACTCCACTAGCGTGCCGGTGTCTTCACTAAAACGGTAGACAGAAATAATTGCAGTTTTGTCTTGATAAGTCACATCGGCAGAGACGTTATTTATTTTTTCGCGAACAAGTTCAAAATCAAGCTTCTGTTTTTCGCGAGCGACTGTTAGTTTAACTTTTTCTCCAGACTTACCGCGAAGTTTACTGGCTATGATGTCAGTATCCTTGTCCCAAACTTCTTCGTCGTTAATTGCAAAGATGACATCACCGGCATGAACCCCGGCTTTTCTGGCTGGATTGTCTGGGAGGGTTCTGGTGACTACGACGTAATCCCCTTGCTTCATCATTTCGATTCCTACCCCAGCCTCTTTAATTTCTCCATTAAGACTAGATTTAAAGTCGACAGCTTCTTTGGCATCGAAATAGACGGTATAAGGATCCCCAAGTGAGGCGGTCAATCCTTTTTTTGCCCCTTCGATCATGGCAGCCTTGTCGATGCTTCCATCGTAGTTTGCTGAAATTTGAGAATAGACTTCGTTTAGTTCTTCCCATTTGACTGGGGTAGAAACTTTTTGGTTTAAATTGATGTATGGCGAAAATTGTAAATATAGATTATTCCAGTTTGCACCGATTAAAGCGCCGACAATTAGGGTAACGAAGCTTAAGACAGCGGTTGCGCCGAGACTGACTTGCCTACTTTTTTCCGTATTCTTCATGTATTAGATTATAACATAGCGGAAGCGGTATGACTTACTAATCAAAACGGATCAAGTAATATCCAGCAGGGTGGCTTACTAATCAAAATGGATGAAGTAATATCCTGCAGGACTTACGCCAACACGGTAACCGAAGTCGCCCCATTGTCCTGAACGTGAGGAATAGAGATTGTTATATTCAGAGACATTCATGGTGCCATTGGCGTTGACTGATTCAACCCACATTACGTGACCCCAGGCACCAGAGGCGGTTTGGGCAATTGAGTGAGCACTTGGTGTGCGGTCGACACGATAGCCGAGTGATCTGGCGGCTGCAGCCCAGCTATAAGCATTTCCCCATCCGGTAACACGAATTTGTGGACCCCAGTATTCTACAGCCTTATAGGCGGCATAGCTGGTACATTGGCAAGTGTAGTATGAATCAAGGATGCCGCGGATATTATCGCGTGGACAGGCAAAACCATAATTGCCGATGAATGATTCATAACTGTTGTAGCCGTTTGCGACAGTACCGAATCCTCCACCATTGCGCATTCTTTGCAGGTGATCGCTATATTCTTGATTAATTAATTTAATCTTTTCTTCACGAGAAGTGGCGGCTTCGAGTGCAAAGGCAGCTGCATTGTCACGATACTTTAGGATTAGTTCTTGTTGTTCAATTTTTTTATCTTCAACGGCTTTACGCTGAATTTGTTGGTCCGCAATAGCGCGTTCTACTTCTGTTTTTTGCTTCTCCAAGTCCTGTTTCATGGTTTTGACGGTTTGAGCGGAGAGAGTAACCTGGTTTTTTGCGGTATCCACACGGGTTTGGCGCTCAGCAAAATCTGAAATCGAGCTGGAGCCAGCAAGAATCATGATGGCATCACCGTCGTCTTCAAAATGGAGATTAATTAGCATGTTAGCTAGAGCTTGCTGTTGAAGCTTTAGTTTTTTGGTAGTTTCCTCAACTTTTAGCTTTAGGTCTTCGGCTTCGGCTTCATTGGCCTTAATACGTGCCTCATACATGGTGATTTCTTGCTGTAAGCGTTCGACTTCTCCTTCAAGAGTAGTGGCAGCTTTGGAGGCTTCGTTGGCCTTGGCAGTAGCTTCGTTTTCTGCTTTTTTTGCGGCACGACAAGCATTTGAGGTACAATAGGCTTCGTTTTCAATGGCTAAAGCTTGCTTTGGATTGTCAAAAAGATTTGGTAGAAAATTGAAGCCAAGAACGAGGACGGTGACAAAAATAAACAGTCTTTTTAGTTTAGATAGGGACGTGCGATTCGATTGTTTTTTGGCTTGTTTTTTTCTTTTTGTCATATTGTAACCTCCTTTCGGAATGTTAGCTTTTGTGGATAGATTTTAGCATAAGAAGTATATAGAGTCAAATTATTTGAAAGGTGAGTTGATTTTACTGGTGCAAGGAATATTTATGTGTTGATTTTTACTGGTGTAGGTAATATTTGTGTGTCGATTCTTTGACTTTTTTGCAGTGAACTAGTTAAACACGTTTCAGATATTTGGAGACGGCAAGGCGCGATGAGGCGAAGGCAATAATAAGACCGAGGCTGATAAGTGCGAGCGCAATTAAGCCCATACTTGGAGAATAAATATATCTACTAATTTCACTCACGTCGATGTCGTAAGAGGCGAGCTTTGGTGCGGCGAAGCCAAAGAGGATGAATCCTAAAATTGTGGAGAAAATGCCGGCGAGTATTCCTGAAATCATTGCTTCAACTAGGAATGGGCCGCGCACAAAATGATTGTCAGCACCGACTAATTTTTCCATATAAATCTCTTCACTACGAGAGTAGATCGCCATGCGGATGGTATTGAAAATGACAAGAATTGAGATGATGAGAAAAATGCCAGAGAGTGCAAATCCTCCTGTTTTTGCAATATTAGCCCAAGAGGCAATGGTTTCAATGGCGGTGTCATTGGTATTATAGGTCGGCTCTTTTTTAGGATCGATATTGTCGCGGAAGGTCGTATCGGTATTTACGATATCTTTAATATTGTCGAGTCTGTCGGCGTTATAAACTTTTACGCGAAGTGTGGACTGCATGGATTTTAACATCAACTCCTTCATGTCGTCATCGTTTAACGTAGCAAGGAGCGCGACGTCGCCAGCCTTTTTGGTTTCTTCTGTAAATTTTGCGTATTCCTGTTCGGAAGTGGAATATTCTGCAGATTTAACATTGGCGTCTTTCTTAATAATGTTGGCCATTTCCTGGAGGACAGAAGTTTCGGTGCCAGGCTTAAAGAAAATAGTGATATCGATTTTATCGCGCATTCGATCAGCGGTTGACGAAAGAATAATACTAGCAATTACGGTAACAAAAAGGAGAATCAAGGTTAGGGTCATGACAAATGTTGAGGTAATGGAGAGCCAGATATTGCGACCATAGCCGATGACGCCGTATTTTAAAATACGCAAATTATTGCGCATAAGGTTACCGCGACTGTTTTTTGACATGGTTTTTAGACGATCGATTGTGGTATTTTTGCTTTTTTGTTTCATGATTCTCTGTCTCCTATTGAATTAAGCGCCTACGTTTTGGCGTTTTGTGTTCAGTTAATTCATTATTATTTTCGTTTTGATTAATATTAACTTCGATAACTGATTTTTTGTGAGCTAGTGGGTTTTCTTCAGGTGATAAGTACGACGTGGCACGCATATAACCTGGATGAGGTAATCTTGAGATACCATCATTATTGCCATCGAGACGATAAATACCATGCTCTTTTTGGTCGGAAACGATTTTGCCATCTTTCATGGTAATAACACGTTTCTTGAGGAGATTCACGATACTGGCGTCGTGAGTAGTGACTAAAACTGTTGTGCCGTAATCATTAATTTTCTGTAGTAAATCGATAATTTCCTTTGAGGTTAAGACGTCAAGATTACCAGTTGGCTCATCGGCAATGAGGATTTTTGGCTGTCGTGCTACGGAACGTGCGATCGAGACGCGTTGCCTCTCACCACCGGAAAGATTATCTGGAAAACGGTAGGCTTTATCAGATAGTCCAACTAGGTCGAGAACTTTTGGAACCGTATTTTCGATTTCGTGATTGCTCATGCCAGCAATTTCTAGAGCAAAGGCAACGTTTTCGTAAACTGTGCGAGTTGGGAGTAATTTATAATCTTGAAAAACCACACCGATGCGTCGTCGGTAGTTTGGGATATGCTTTTTCTTAACATAATCGAGATCAATACCGCCAATAACGATTTTACCGGAATCGGGAATTTCTTCTTTGGTGATCATTTTGAGAAGTGTCGACTTGCCTGCACCAGATTTTCCGACGAGAAAAACAAATTCGTTGGCTGCAATATGCATGGAAATATTATCAAGGGCAGGCCGGCTGTCGCCGTGATAATGTTTGGTGACATGGTCGAACAATATCATACCGATATTTTAACATAAACGCATTGTGAGTAAAAGCTTAGAATTTTAGAAATTAGTTTTCACCAATTTGTGATTCAAGATAGGCGTCAATAAAACCATCAATTTTACCATTAAGAACGGCGTCGGCGTCGGTCTCTTCGTATTTAGTGCGAGTATCTTTGACAAGCTTGTATGGCTGGAGTACGTAATTTCGGATTTGCTGACCCCACTTTGCCGACTCGCCGGCACGAAGTTGATTAATTGATTCTGCCTGCTGTTCTTGTTGCATCTGGATCAATTTTCCGCGTAAAATTTCCATCGCCTTTTCACGATTTTGTAGTTGGGATCTTTCGTTCTGGATTGCAACAACTGTATTAGTCGGAAGGTGAGTAATGCGGATGGCTGAGTTAGTAGTATTAACGGATTGACCGCCGTGTCCACCAGCATGGTAGGTATCAATACGGAGGTCTTTTTCATCGATTTTTAAATCGTCTTCGCTATCGAGAATCGGGAGAATTTCAACAAGCGAGAAAGAGGTTTGGCGTAAATTATCAGCATTAAATGGTGAAAGTCGGACGAGACGATGTACGCCATGTTCGGATTTAAGATTGCCATAAGGATAATTTCCGTAAACTTCATAAACTGCGGTTTTTATACCAGCTTCTTCCCCAGCGGTTCGTTCGATAAGCTCTATAGAGTAATTATTTTTTTCAAAAAAACGCAAATACATACGTTCAAGCATGCCAGCCCAGTCCATGGCTTCGGTGCCACCAACTCCGGCGGTAATTCGTATAATGGCATTTTTTTCGTCGTACTGATTAGTGAAACGAAGAGCTTTTTTTAGGCCAGCAAGAGTCTGCTCCATTGAGGTGAGCTGATCGTTGATCTCTGAAATTAAATCTGGTTCTTGAAGTTCGAGAATTTCCTGGAGGTCAGAGGTTTGCATTTCTAGCATCTGCCAAGGTTCGACTTCAGACTTGAGGCGGCTAAAACTAGTATTTACTTTTTTGGCATTTTCAGGATTTTGCCAGAGCTCTGGTTCAGAGATTTGGCGTTCAAGATCTTCGAGTTTTGCGATTTTTTGCGTAATTTGAAGCTTCTGCCAGGTAGTGGTAAGGTCTGATTTGAGGATAGAAAGTCGTTTTTCGAGATCATTCATGAGATTATTATATCAAAAGTGGCACTGACGCGAGTCTATAATTTATGGTAAGATAAACAAATATTATGACGACTTTAAGTGAGATTAGACAGACCAACCAAGAGGGCGTATTACGCGAAAAGATTATCGTGCGCACGAGCATGATTGGGATTGTTGCGAATATTTTTTTGGTAATTTTTAAAACTACAATTGGTCTTTTGTCGAACTCGATTGCAATTGTACTTGATGCGGTAAACAACCTGTCGGATGTGGCGAGTTCTTTGATTACGATTGTGGGGACAAAGCTAGCGGGAAAAGAGCCGGATAAAAAACATCCGTTCGGACATGGTCGAATCGAATATTTAAGCGCAATGCTGATTGCGGTAATTATCTTGTATGCAGGCATTACGTCCCTATTTGAATCGGGAAAACAGATTATTCGTCCTGAGACACCTGAGTATAATCCAGTGTCACTCATTATCATTGGAGTGGCAGTCGTGGTGAAGATCGTACTAGGATTTTATGTTAAACGGGTTGGTAAAAAGGTCAATTCAGATTCATTAATTAATTCTGGTGAGGATGCGACGCTTGATGCGGTGATTTCGTTTTCGACCTTAGTGGCAGCAGGTATATTTTTATTCTTTCAGATTTCGCTTGAGGCGATACTTGGCGCAATTATTTCAGTCGTAATTTTGAAATCGGGAATTTCAATGTTGAAAAGTACAATTTCTCAGCTGTTGGGTGAACAAAGTGACATAGAGATTGCGAAAAAGATCCAGAAAACTGTTATGCAATTTCCAAATGTTTTAGGGGTATATGATTTGGTTCTAAATAATTATGGGCCAAATCGTTGGAATGGGTCGTTACATATTGAAGTGCCTGATACTTTGTCAGTAGCAGATCTAGACCAGTTGTTGAGGGAAATTGCGATTAAGGTGATTCGGATGTATCAGGTTCTCTTGACTGCGATAGGAGTGTATTCTGTAAATACAAAAGATAAAGAAGTAGTGGCAGCACAGAAGAAGGTGAAAGAAATAGCGTTAGCACATAAATACATACGACAAGTGCATGGCTTTTACTTAATGAAGGAGCAAAAAAGGATGCGATTTGATTTAGTAGTGAGTTTTGATGCTGAAAATCGCGAAAAAGCTTTCCGGGCGGCGGTCGAGGATATTAAGAAGGCATTTCCTGGATATGAATTACAGGTGGCGATGGACGCAGACTTTATGGAGGAATAAGCTATAGTAATCGGTGAGGTAATTTTATGGGGGATATAGAGGAATAAAAAATAGACCCTTAGAGGTCTATTTTAAAATTCAAATTGGCTGGACCTGCAGGATTCGAACCTGCGAATGACGGGACCAAAACCCGTTGCCTTACCACTTGGCGAAGGTCCATTAATATGATTATTATTTTATCACAGATTTTAGCGGTCGTAAACTTGAATGCCACAGTTTTTAAGACGAGTCTCAATCGCGCTGTCATAGAGTGCTGAATAGAAGAGTCCTTGTTCGGTGCCACCACGCAAAACATAGTCGATCATGCGAATAATACCAGCATGGGCAACGATGAGAATTTTTGCATCTTCCCCATAATTTTCTAAGGCATCAGTTTGAATATATTTTAGAATGCGGTCGATGCGCTGGAACATGTGTGGCACAGATTCCATCTTGAAGCGATCAGCATTAAAACCGTCTTTCCAACTAATTTCATGAATGCGAGAACCTTCTTTTCCCTCAAAAACTCCAAGTCCACGCTCGATGAGATCCTCTGAGTAGCGAATAAAACAATTGGCGTTTGGTTGTTCTTTGTTGCGATAGATGTGGCTCAACTCAATGGAGTCCTCAAGGCTAAGATCACTAAAAATTGACTTGTCCGGAATTGAGCGACCGAGGATAATTTGACAGGTTTTGGCGGCTCGCTGTAATGGTGAGGAATAGGCAATATTGAAACGAACGTTTTTTAGCTCCTCGCGAGCTTTGAGTGCCTGAAATTTTCCGGTAGTGTTTAGTTCAATATCAGACCACCCTTGGTTGATACCAAGAGTATTCCAACTTGTTTGTCCGTGTCTTACTACATAAAATTTCATTGACCCACCGTAACTATTAACTTCTACTATTTATTTAACATGGCTCCAATGCCCCAGAGGAGAACAATGAGAGCACCTGCCGCGCAAAGGACGATACCAAGACCACCCCAGAAGTAAGTCATTGAATTATCGTTTTTGATATTTTTTACATCTCTATTTTTTGGCTTTTTGGTGACTTCCTTACTACTGGTCTTTGCGAGGGGTTTTGTGGTCTTTACTGGGGATTTTGCGGTAGTCTTTGCTGGAGTTTTTGTGGTAGATTTGCTTGATTTTTTAGTAATTGTTTTTGCCATAATGTTTATTCTATTAATTCTTATGTTTATTCTAGCGCGACCTAGAACAAAAGTAAAGTTTAAGACCTAAGGACTTCTTATTTACTAATTTTAAAGTGTAGGAAAAGAATTAAAATATTCGGTAAGTTTTAAAAATCACGCTGTCTTTGCTTACTGCTACGGCGAAGTTTTTCGAGTTGCTTACGACGTTCAATCATGGCCAGAATTCGGTCAGCTTTTTGATTATTTTGTTGTTGTAACTCAGAAGGCGTAAGGAAAGCTTCGTCTTGTTCAGTTGGTCTTTTGTTATAGTTTTCGAAAAAGTTCTTAAAGTATTCTTGATTTTCGGACTCGGCTAGATAATTAAAGTTGCTAAGTGGCACTGAGAAAGGTAGGTTTGCATAGACTGGCTGCCAATAGGTAACTGGAGAATTCTTGATTTGAGGATTTTGTGGGATTGCAATTGGCGGCACGGTCATGCGGTGATGATAGGCGGCGCGTAATTCTTCAGTGCTACCTACGCATTCAAATGGCTTCATTTCTCCGCCGACGCCAAGGAGCCCTTTGAAGGTTTTGGTGAGATTTGGATCAAGGAAGAGGTCGACGTCGTTAAAGAGTGACTGGAGATATTGTGGTGGAATAAATGGACAGAATAATAGATAGGAATTTGCACATTTTGGACAGTGTCCACACCATTTGAGGGTACTATTGTGGTTATTTTGCTTGTAGTTTGCTTCATTGCAAGAGCTAAAGCTATACCCGTATTTTTGCCAACATTTTTGCACGAAGAGGTCTGCTACACGAAGTTCACTAAGGTGGCGGATTGGAGATCCGACATGGAGATCTGGGGAAAGGTATCGATTAATATATTCAGTCATCAACTGTTCGGCCTGCCAAGTTTTTGACCACTGGTGATTGACTGGTAGATCGCCAATCATGGCATGTGGTTCTTCACCTTCGCGACCGATACTGGTCATGACGATGTTCTGATGGTTTAAAATAGCCTGAATAATTGCGAGAGACTCGACAATAAAAGTAACCGGTACGTGACCATTTAACCCACCGGAAAGCTGGAGATGTTGGCGATCGATTTGTCGATAAACGATACTGGCTTTTTGATGGTTAAAATTATCATCTAGGTGATCAATGACGTTTGGATGACTGTGGTCGGGGCTACTAGAGATATACCATGGTGTAAAGCTAATGCTTCTCTCATTGAGGAGTTCAGCCACCAGAAGACTGTCTTTACCACCGGATTGCAATGCTAGGATACCATTTCCACGATAATTGACGGCTGGTTTATTTTGGAAGTCATTGGTGGCGCGAAAAGTTGCAAGTTTGGAGCGATCGAGTCGATTTTCAAAGGCGTATTGACTAAGACCTTCTTGATAAACAGTTGAAAAGAAACGTGCTTGAAAATCATCAAGTGGTCGATCGAGTCGAATATTGGCAGTTGGATGTGCCTTATAGTAACTCGTACCGATCAAGATAAAAGCTAGAAACATTGCCTGATCGAGGAGTTGATTTAATTCTGGGTCATCAAGAATATTAAAAATGCTGGTTTCACTGCCGGGTTTTGGAGCAAAATAAATTTTTTCTGTGAAAATAACATTATCAATTCCCTGGTAAACAAATGAGGCGATACGAGTAGAACGATCAAAATAATAACTCAGAAAACGAAAAACAGCATCACTGGATGGCACGACCGGCCTTGTGAGCGGGGTAGACTGATTAGGTTGAGCTGATTTTTTGCTGAACGAATCTAAAATCGATGTAATATTTGATGGGATCATTAATATTATTTTACCATTAAATAGCGTTAACGAGTTGCTGGAATTGTTCGCCGCGGTCACTGAAGTTTTTAAACATATCAAAACTGGCGGCACCTGGACTCATTAACACGATAGCTGGCTTTGCGGACTGATTGACTCTAGCTTCGTTAGTGGATGGAATGCAGAGGTCATAATTTGAATCGAGGTCGGCAGCGTATTTTTCGGCAAGTTGACGAGCGAGATTGACGGCCTCGTCAAGTGTATCGCAGAGGATGAATTTCTCTGGATCCTCGCCTTCGGATAACATAAAACGTGTTTCGCCGATCAGGATGATTTTTTTGAGATTCTTGGCAGTAAAAAAACGTTTTTTCATCTCAGTGAGATCAAGATGACGATCTTTGCCGCCAGCGATTAGGATGGTTGGGTAATCTTCAAAGGTACGAATCGCTACATCAGAGGCAGGAAATGCAGATGAATAATTATCATCATAATAACGAACATGGTTTAGTTCCCTGACGAACTGAATACGATGAGGGAGGCCTTTGAAGGTTGAAAGTCCTTGTTTGATTTTGAGGTAAAGCTCAGAATCCTGTGTAGCAAATAAGTCATCGAGTGTGAACCCGAGAATATCTAGAACTGCAAGGATGGCTGCTTCGGCATTTTCCCGGTTATGCTCGCCTGGAATGGAGAGAAAATCAAGAAGAGTTTTTAGTTCGGTTTGATAGCTTAAAATTGGATAGGTAGATTTTTTGCCAGGGGCCTGATCGCCAAGTTTGGTACTAACGGCGTTGTTGGCATAATAAATACAGTAATCCTCTGCGGTTTGATGTTTTATGATATTCCCCTTAGCAGCGACATAATCATCGAAATCTAAGTGACGATCGAGATGGTCTGGTTCAATGCGTAATATTACAGATACGTGAGGGGATTTTTTGAGATCCCAGCACTGGAAGCTACTCATTTCATAAACTACGAGGTCATTTTCCTCGATATCGTCAAGCTCTAAGATGGCTGGCGTGCCAATGTTGCCGACGAGGTGAATTTTGCGAAAGCGCTCGGTGAATTGACGGAGAATATTAGTAATAATTGAACAGGTTGTCCCCTTGCCTTTTGTGCCGGTAACACCGATGATTGGTGCTTTGCAGTGTTCAAAGAAATAGTTTGTGATTGAGGTCCAGTCCTTGGACTTGCCACGATCTTCTGGTTTTAGGGCGAACTGTGGTCGGACTGATGGACTACGAAAAACTAGGTCGTATTTTTCAAGTTCAAAACCTGGGATTTCGGAATCCGTGAAATGATCAAAAAAGGTGAATTGATTTGGCTGATCGTCAAGAAGATGGTCTTTGAAATAAGATTCAATGGCGTTGCCTTCAAGACCGTGGCCGAGAACTGCGATTTTCATAGTCTTATTATACGCCATTTTGAGATGACGCGAACTAAAAATCGCTCCAGTTTTAACGAAGGATTTATATTTGAGTATTTTGTGATTTTTTGTGATTTTGCGGGATTTTTTTGGGTTTTTAAAAATTAAGAGATTCTGCAAGCTGATTGATGACGGCTTTTTCGACAGAACCAACGGCGACGAAGGCATGAATACCAGAGCCAGCAAACTCACGAGCGAGTTCAACGATGGATGGTTTATTGATTTCTTTAATGACTTGCGGAAAATCATCATAGAGTTCAACTTTTTCGGTCATAAAATAGTCATCGGTGTAGTAATCGGAGATTTGACTGACGGTTTGAGCGCCCATTTGATAGCGACCTTGTGCATAAGTTTTGACGGCTTCAATTTCTTCATCAGATATCTCCCCATTGAGGGCACGAACCATTTCAACTTGGATAAGTGAAAAAAGTTCATCGGCGGTCTCGAGATTGACCTCACCGTCAAAATCCCAAGATGAATAGTGCTTACTACTATTGATGCCGCTACCCATACCATAAACAAGGCCGCGTTTTCTGGCTTGACCAAAAATTCGACTACTCATGGTGCCATTTAGAATATGGTTGAGCGCACCCATGGCCTGAGTTTCTTGGATGGATAAACGCCTTGGGGTAACCATGGAAAAACCAAATGTAATATTGCTGGCGTCCTTGCGTTTGACGAGAACGGCTGGTGAGGAATGGAGTTTGTCTTTTGGAATTTCAAAACGACGCCCCTCTTTTAGATCCCAGTCTTCAAGATTGCGTAAAATTTCTTTCTTGCGGTGCTTAATTTGTCCAGCAATGATGAAACGCATATTTTTAGCGGTATGTGTGCGACGGTAATGCTCGCGAATATCTTTTAGCTCAATATTATTAATAGTGGCAAGACGCTCTTTGAGGTTGGGAACCTCTTCTCCGATGGCTTTTTGTAATCTTGGCCAAAGAAGCCTGGCGTAATCGTTCATATAGCCAGTGAGCTCGGCCTTAACGTTTCCCTTTTCGCTCTTTAGCTCTTCCTCATTAAACATTGGTGAGGTAATGGCGATGCGCTCAAGATTTAAGATTCTTTCCCATTCAAAATCGGCACATTCAGCTTCATAGCAGACTGAATAATCGGAGGTCCAGGCGTTGTGGTAGGCGCCGTTTTTAGTGAAATCAGCCTCGTAGGCTTGCTCATCTGGAAAAACAGAATTAGCGCCAAAGCTAAGATGCTCGACTACGTGGGCAATCTCATAGAGATCAGGACTTTTAGCAAAACGCATGCCGCCGCGGAATTGAACTTTGATGTTCATAACAGAGGCGCCAGGGACGTCAATAAGAAGTCCCCTCGCGCCATTCTTTAGCTCGATTTCTTCAACAAAATGTTTCATACTAGCGTTTACTGTGTTTTTTGTTCTGACGTTGCTTCTTTTTAGACTTTCTTGCGGTATTACGCTCGCGATTAACATCGGTCTTTTTGCTAGACCCGGATTTGAATTCGTTATCGAGGTTTTTTACGCCAGAATCAATAGTATTTACGCCTTTATTAGTGGCAGTTTCCGCCATTTGAGTGAGTTCGGTGTCATATTCCTCGCCATCTACAATATCAGTGGCAACTGCTTCTTGTTTAGTGACACTGAGGAGGATTTTGAGAACTTCTTCGCGGAGGTTTTTCTGCAAACCCTCAAAGAGCTTTTGTGACTCTGTACGATATTCTACGAGTGGGTCGCGCTGACCAATGGAGCGCCAGTGAATACCTTCGCGGAGGTGCTGCATATTTTCAAGATGTTGCATCCAGAGGGCGTCAAGAACTTTGAGGTAGACTTCGCGTTCAATGCGACGCATGACCTCAGGTCCAAATTCGAGTTCTTGATTTGCATATGCTTCGGAAACTGCGGTAAGCGCTAGCTTGGCGCGGTCTTCAGGTTTTCGCATAGCGCCAATGGTTTCAACGAGGTCGGGATCAATATTAAAGACCTGAAGGAAATTTTGTTTGAATTTCTTGTTTACGCGTGAGCTTTCAATAGTGAGATCAACTGTTGCTTCCTTCATGAGGCGTTTAATTTCTTGAGAGATGTTTTCTCCTTCAAGAATTTTGCGGCGCATAAGATAAACGACGCGGCGATGACGGTTGATGACATTATCGTATTGAACTACATTTTTACGAGAGTCGAAATTGAATCCCTCGATACGGCGTTGTGCGGCTTCCAGATTTTTAGTAACAGCGCGATTGTGGATTGGGGTATCTTCATCAAGGCCGACAAATCTAAGGATATTAGCGAGCTGATTACCTTGGAAAATTCGCATTAGGTCGTCTTCACAAGAGACAAAGAACTGAGTAATACCAGGATCGCCTTGGCGTCCACCACGACCACGGAGCTGATTGTCGACGCGCCTTGAATCGTGGCGTTCGGAGCCGATAACTACGAGGCCACCTAATTTCTTTACTTCCTCAGGAAGTTTAATGTCAGTACCACGTCCCGCCATATTGGTTGCAAGAGTGATTGCACCTTTTTCGCCAGCTTTAGCAACAATGGCAGCCTCACGCTCGTTGTTTTTCGCGTTGAGGATTTCATATGGTAATTTAGCTTCATCAAGATACTTAGCGATTAGCTCGTTTTTGACGATGCTCGCTGAGCCAACGAGAATTGGTTGACCTTTGGCATGATATTCCTGGATGGTGCGGACAATGGCGCGGAGTTTGCCAGCTTCTGTGCGGAAAATTAAGTCGTCCTTGTCGATACGTTTGATTGGGCGGTTTGGCGGAATCTGGATAACATTGAGCGCATAGATCTGTTGAAATTCTTCGGCTTCGGTAAAGGCAGTACCAGTCATACCGGAAAGCTTACGATAGAGACGGAAGAAGTTCTGGAATGAGATGGTGGCAAGAGTCATAGATTCTTCTTTAACTGCAACACCTTCTTTTGCCTCAATAGCCTGATGGAGACCCTCATTGTAGCGGCGGCCATGCATCAAACGACCAGTGTGCTCATCTACAATAATTACTTCACCAGAGTTGGTGACAACATAGTCACGATCGCGGTTGAAGACGACCTGAGCGCGTAGAGCTTGGTCTAGGTGGTAGACGAGACGTGAGTTTTCAGCGGAGTAGAGATTATCGATGCCGAGGAGACGTTGAACTTTTTCAATTCCCTGATCAGTAAGAGTGACGGACTTATGTTTTTCGTCAAGTACGTAATCCTCAGGGGTGAGCTTGGAAACAACTTTAGCAAATTGATAGTAGGAATCTGGGTTATCGCCAGCTGGAGCAGAAATAATCAATGGAGTACGAGCCTCATCGATTAGGATGGAGTCGACTTCATCGACGATGGCGAAATTGAGCTCGCGTTGTCGGAGAAAATCCACCTCGTTAACCATGTTGTCGCGAAGGTAGTCGAAACCAAATTCATTATTAGTACCATAAGTAACATCGGCAGCATAGGCTTGTTTTCTGGTGCATGGCTTTAGATGCTGCATACGTTCGTCGGCGTGTTCTTCATTGATGTATTCTGGATCATAAAGGAAGCTGGCGTCGGCAATAATTACACCTACACTGAGACCGAGGAAGTGAAAAACTGGCGCATTCCAACCAGCATCACGCTGAGCAAGATAGTCATTGACAGTGACAACGTGAACACCGCGTTCGGTGAGGGCATTGAGGTAGGAAGGAAGCAGGGCGACTAGGGTCTTACCTTCACCAGTTTTCATTTCTGCAACATTGCCTTCGTGAAGTGCAATACCACCAATCATTTGTACGTCAAAATGTCGCATTCCGAGAATACGAAATGTAGCTTCACGGACAAGAGCAAAGGCATCTGGGAGGAGTTGATCTAGGATTTTGTCTTCAGCCTTTTTAGTATCGATGGTTTTGACGGAAGTCTTCTTGGCTTTTTTACTAGATTCCTTCTCTAATTTTTGTTTTTCGAGTGCAATTTTTGCGTCAGCTTTTTTGCGAAGCTCAAGTAGCTGTTTTTTGAGGAGGTTTGTTTGGTCTTTTAGCTCGTCGTCGGACATGGCTTGATATTTTGGTTCAAGCTTGTTGATTCCCTGCACGATTTTTTCCATGCGCTTTAACTCGCGCTTTTCTGGGTCACCAAAAATACCTTGAAGTACTTTTGTGGTAAGGGTTTTATCAGCCAATTTGTCGGTCGGCTTTTTTTCTTTTTTTACTTTTTTCGACATAGTCAGTCAAAACCTCCAAAAACAGAATATTATTTATAAGTGTATTTTAACATAAAAACTGCATGAAGTGTGATTCATGCAGTTTAATCTTTTGGATTTTTCTCTTTATTTCGAGATTTTCTTCAAATTTAATTACTTATCTCGGTGAAATAGGCGCATAAATGGGTTTTTACGAAGATGTGGATTTGATTCAATTTTGTAGCGACGGATTTGGCCGGTAAGTTTTGCTTCAAGGATATCTATTCCTGCAAAGACGTTTGAGCATTCATCTTTAGCAGCGATAACCTTACCGCCAGGAATTTCCATAGCTACAGAAATTTCGTATTTATTACCATGGGAACGGTTGACTTCGGTGACGACGATTTTTGCAACAACGTCTTTTTTGTTGCCGCGAGGTAGGTAGCGGTCAAGTTTACCAATGCGCTTAGTTGCGTATTTCTGGAAACTTTCTTCGACTTTATAATTACTGCCACTGATATCAATTTTTTCGATCATAAATTCTCCTTAAGCCTATTTTAACATAACGATATAAATAATAAATCACCTTAAAGTTCGGAAACGCCGAGGTATGGTTGTAAGACGGCAGGAACTTTGAGCTTACCATCTTTTTCTGCAAAGTTTTCAATAACTGCAACCATGGTACGAGCGAGTGAGATTGCGGTGCCATTAAGAGTATGTAAGGTTTCGATAGTACCATCTTTGCGGCGGACGCGGATATTGAGACCCTTAGCCTGGAAGTCGGTACAGTTAGAACAGCTAGTTAATTCACGATATTTTTGATCAACTGGAGACCAGTATTCAATGTCATATTTTTTGGCGGCTGGGGCGCCAAGATCGCCTGCTGCAATATTGATGACGTGGTATGGAATACCAATCTCTTGCCAGATTTCTTCTTCAATGGCGCGGATTTTTTCGTGGATTTCTTTACTCTGCTCTGGAAGACAGAATGAGTACATTTCTAGTTTGTTAAACTGGTGGACGCGGAAGAGGCCACGGGTATGTTTGCCAGAAGCACCAGCTTCCTTACGGAAACAGGCAGAAAAGCCAGCATAAAAGAGCGGAAGCTTATCTTCGTCGATAATTTCATCCATGTGGTAGCCGGTAATTGGCATTTCGGCGGTTGCAATCATGGCGAGATCTTCACCCTCAATGTAGTATTCATCACTCTGTTCAGAGCTTCTTGGTGCAAATCCAGTGCCTTCGAGAACACGGGAATTGACCATATCAGGCACATCCATGAGAGTGAAACCGTGCTCGGTAACTTTTTTAATACCAAATTGGACTAAGGCATTTTCGAGAAGAGCAAGACCACCCTTGACATAGTAGAATTTGGCGCCGGCTACTTTGGCACCGCGTTCAAAATCGACCCAGTCACGAGAGATGGCATAATCGAGATGATCAACACCTTCGGCTTTTTGACCTCCCCAAGCTTTTACTTCAACACTGGCACTTTCGTCACCAAGAGGGACATCCTCGAAGATAATGTTTGGTACGGTTTTTAGTAGATCACGGAATTCCTTGTCTTCAACCTCTAATTTTGCTTCAAGCTCCGCAAGCTGTTCCTTTAACTCCTTGCCACGGGCAATTTGTTCCTCAGTTGGCTTGCTTCCCTTCATGCTGTCGGTGTTTTGGTTGCGTTCTTTGCGGAGATTTTCAACCTGCTGTAGTGTAGCTTTTCTGGTATCGTCGAGCGCAAGAAGTTTGTCGAGATCGACGTTTTTGTACATTTTTTCTGTAATGGAATGCTGAACTAACTCACGGTTGGCTCGGATGAAGTTGATATCTAGCATTTTTTACCTCTTTTCTTTGATTAATTATCGGTTTTGCGCTTGATGATTGGAAATGGTACGGCCTCGCGGCCGGAGACACCTTCGAGCAGCCAGAAATTGCGTTCGGAGTTGCCCCAACCACAGGCTGGTGGCATACCATACTCGAGCATTTCAACAAAGTCTGTATCGAGCATTTGTGCTTCACTGTCGCCTTGGTCGCGCATTGATTGCTGTTCTTCAAAACGGGCTAGCTGATCTAAGGGATCGTTAAGTTCGGAGTAGCCGTTCCCCATTTCCGTACCAGCAATGATAGGATGGAAGCGCTCTGTGACGAGTGGATTCTCGGGTGAAATTTTGGCCAGTGGCGAGAGACTGAGAGGCTCTTCGATGAGCCAGAAAGGCCCACCGGATTTTTTACGGATTAACTTCCAGAGATTGTCAATTAATCTTGGTGTGGACTGGTTTGGCTTAATTTCGACACCGTTACTCTTTAAAATTTGCTCAATTTTCGTGCGATCTGGTTGGAAGACATCAATATCAAAATGTTGCTTGATAAGATCGGCATATTTAATGCGTGGCCATTTTTGGTCTAAGTCAATTTCGAAACCGCCAACATTGAATTTGAGAGTTCCCCAGGTACGCTTTGCGACATATTTGATCATCTCTTCATAGAAATTCATGCCGTCATTGTAGTCTTCAAAAGCGGAATAGGATTCAAAGGCGATATGTTCTGGAAGGTGCTCATCATCGACGCCTTCATTACGAAAGCGTGGGCCGATGTCGTAAACCTTTTCAAAACCCGCGCCAAGTAGACGCTTGAGGGGTAATTCTTGTGAAATACGGAGGTAAAAATCTTCGTCAAGTGTGTCCATATGGGTAACGAAAGGAGTAGCGTCGGCGCCTCCGGTGGTATGCTCGAGGATTGGGGTATTAATCTCGATGAAGCCATGCTGATTCATGAAGTCACGCGTGGCCTGCCAGAAGATACTGCGACGGACAAGGCGCTCGCGGACTTCTGGGTTCACATTCATATCAACATAGCGTCTGCGATAACGTTCTTCTTTGTTAGTAAAGCCGTCGCGTCCAGGGAGTGGACGGAGTGATTTTGTGAGTAGACGCACAGCATTGGTGAAGACGGAAATTTCGCCAGTTTGTGATTTTCCGACCATACCTTCGGCTTCAACAAAATCACCAAGGTCGAGTAGCTTGAGGTTTTTGACGGTAATGAGTCCTTCAGTAACTTCACCCTCTTGTTTCATGAAGAGCTGGACCTCGCCGAAATAGTCGCGTAGTTTAACGAAGGCTAATTTACCAAAGCTACGAATTGCAACAATGCGACCGGCGATGATGACGGTTTTTTGATCGTATTGATCAAAATGTTCTAGGATGTCAGAAATTTTAGTATTGCGATTGGAGTGCGCAGGATAAGGGTTGATGCCGAGTTCTTTTAGTTCGGCGAGTTTGCGGAGTCGCTCATCTCGGTAATCGCTTAGGGTAGTCATATTTTAGTATTATCCTGTTTATTAAATTTTCATGATTTCAGATTCTTTAGCTTTGAAGAGTTCGTCAATCTTGCCTGAGAAGTTTTTGATTAGTTCGTCAACTTCTTTTTCGCCACGTTTTTTAACATCCTCAGAGAGATCTTCAGCAGCTTTAAGCTCTTTTCTGGCGTCATCACGAATCTTGCGGAGTGCGACTTTGCCTTCTTCAACTTTAGTGGACGCCGTCTTTACGATTTCTTTACGGCGCTCTTCGGTGAGTGGTGGAACTGGAACACGAATAACACGTCCGTCATCGGCTGGATTTAGACCGAGAGTTTGGTCTGCGCGGATGGCGGAGGCGATGGACTGAATAGTTGATGGGTCAAAAGGCGTAATTAATAGTATTGTGGCATCGCCTGCAGTGATATTAGCTACTTGATTGAGCGGCATATATTGGCCATAGGCTTCAACTTTGACACCGGCAAGCATGTCTGGATGTGCGCGGCCAGTGCGAACTTTTTGCATTTCGGATTTGAAACGTTCAATAACGTTTTCCATGGCTTGTTGGTATTCTGAGTGGTCGAACATATTTTTCCTTGAATTAGATTCTTATTATTATCATATCACATTGAGGTGAGATCAACTTTGATTGGGGACGATTTACTTAGAGGAGGAAAGTTCTTTCTTGAACTCGTCGACTGAGATAGTGCGTACTTCACCGGTTTGACGGTTGGTGATTTCTACGGTTTGATTCTCAAGAGTTTTGTTTGAAATAACAACACGATATGGAATACCCATGAGTTCGGCATCGGCAAACTTCTCGCCTGGCCTAAGTTTTCGGTCATCAAGCAAAATTTGTTTGCGGAAAGAGTTATGTAGGTCAAGTGCTAGTGCTTCGCCTTGATCGCCGATACCGATGATATAGTATTTGAATGGTGCGATATTTTCTGGCCAGACTAAACCTTTTTCGTCAGCAAATTTTTCGGCAATAACACCCATCACGCGAGAAACGCCGATGCCATAGCTTCCCATAAACACAGTCTTTTTGACGCCATCTTGGTCGTCAAATTTGAGACCGATTGGCTCGGAAAATTTATAGCGCAAGGTGAAGATATTGCCAACTTCTGCGGCGGTGGTAGGAGTGAAATCTTCACGCTTGGCACCGAGATCCGCAAGAACCTCATCGTTCATCACCTCTTCATTAATGGCGATAGTTTTGTCTTGATTAAGATAGATCGTATCTTCACCAATTGGTGTTAAGGTCTGAAATTCGTGGCTGTATTTAGCAAAAGCACCGCCAGAAGCATAGGTTTTATAAGTACAATCACCGAGACCGAGGCGCTGATAAATACGCATGTAGGCTCGATCGACTTCGTCGTAGAATTTGTTGTGAGTCTCTTCGTCGGCACAAAAACTATAGAGATCTTTCATCAAGAACTCACGAGTACGCAAGATGCCAGATTTGGCGCGAAGTTCATTACGGAATTTATTCTGGAATTGATAGACGTAGACTGGCAGATCTTTGTAGGAAGAGATGAATTTTACCATTAGATTAGTGAGTGGCTCTTCATGAGTTGGAGCAAGACCCAATTCGCCGCCAGCGTTGAGTTTTGTTTTGAACCAGACGTCGATAACCTTATCGTCCCAACGATCAGTTTTTATCCATGGGTCTGGATTTTGTAAGGCGGTCATTTGCAGCTCTTGACAGCCAATTTGGTCGAGCTCGTCACGAATAATGTCTTGGATTTTGTTTAAGGTAATTAAACCGAGCGGGAGAAAATCGTAAACTCCGGCCATTTCTTTGTGAATGAAACCTGCACGGATTAATAATTGCGCGTTTCTTGAGGTCTCTTCCTTCCCTACTTCACGGAAGGTTTTGATAAAAGATTGACTTAATTTCATCCCTTGCCTTTCTCTTTAAAAATGATATTTAATAGATTATAGCATAGAGCTTGACATTTATAATACTTACGTGTATTTTATAAGACATGAAAAAAAATGTGAACCTGACAAAAGACGGTAAAGCCGAGCTCGAAAAAGAGTTAAAGGCCTTAATTGCCGAGCGTCCACAAGTTGCTGATCGTCTCGCTTATGCAAGGTCATTCGGTGATTTGAAAGAGAATCAGGAATATACTGACGCACGCGCTGAGCAACGCCAGATCGAAACCAGAATCTTAGAGATTGAAGAAATCCTAAAAAATGCCAAAGTAATTGAGACTGGGTCTTTTGAAAAAGTATCAGTTGGGGCTAAGATCAAAATCAAAATGCTTGGCAAGGAACATGAATACACGATTGTGGGCGAAGTTGAAGCCGATCCTTTGAATGGACGCATTTCTGATATTTCACCAATCGGAAAAGCCATTATGGGGAAAAAGGTTGGCGACAAATATGTGCTTCCAAATGGCAATGAAGGTGAAATTCTTGCGATTGAATAGAAAAGATTAATCTAGAAAATAATGCCACATTCGGCATTATTTTTTTGTGAATCTACTGTAGAAATAGTTGAAGGGTGATGATTTTTATGCAAAACCAATGACGTACATGAGGTAAAAAGCGACACCGTTTTTAATCATATGAAGTAGAATGCTGGCGTAGATTGAATCGGTGAGGTCGCGAAGACAACAAAGGATGAGACTGAGACAGAAAACATTGATGCCGACGTTCCACTGGCCGTGAGCGATGCCGAAAATAATTGAAGTTAAAATAATGGCAAGTTTCTTTCCGGTAGTGTTTTTGAGATGACCAAAGAGCCAACCGCGAAAGAGAATCTCTTCGAAAACTGGAGCAAAAATAACAAGAGCAACGAAGGCTAGAGCGCGATCGACGCCAACTAAGTAATGTGAAAAACCGACATCTTGAGTCTGATTGGCCTGAAACCAGGGGAATAATTCAAAGATTTTCAGGAGGACACCGGAGATGATGATGTAGATGGCAAAGCCGATGATGCTTAGGGTAATATCTGTGAAGGTTGGAAGTCCCTCAAGTCCCAATTCTTTACGATTAGTTCGCCAAGGGTTAAAGATTTTTTGTAAAAAATTGAGTTTTTTGTATTTCTTGCTAAGTTTAATCGCGAAGTATGGGATAAAGATTAAGATAGAGACGGCAAGGGCATAGGTTAGGCCAGAATAGATTGCACTAAAAAGCGGGGTCCTAAAGGCAGCAAAACCGATTAAAAGAATCATTGGGTAGCCAACGGCGAGTTCGGCGCCGTAACTAATTGCAAAGATTGAAATGGTGTAATTGGCGATGAGTAGGAGTTTTCTTAGTTGGAATTTTGATTTACGGGGGGTTGACATCTGATTTATTGTTTCTCTAGTTATTTAGTAAATTTTAGAATATCAAGGATGGTAATGAGAAGGCTGAGTGCGAGTAGCGCGAGAAAGGCACGACCGACGATTTTTTCTTCAGTTTCTTTTTTTAATTTTTTCCTTCTTAGTTTATAGACACCAATAAGAAGCCAGCGACCACCATCGAGGGCTGGAATTGGCAGAACGTTCATACAAGCAAGTGAAATGGAAATGACGGCGGCGAGGAAGGCTAGGTTGGTTGGGCCAGCACTGGTGAAGGCCGGAAAGAGATTACCAATGATGCCGACAGGGCCGGAAACTGATTCACTGACTTTATTAATTTGTTGTTTACCTTCTTCCTTAAGATGATTGTCACTACTAAGCTGACGAGTAACACCCTGAAAAATATTTGCAACGAGTTGACCGATGCCAGAGAAGGTCTCTTTGGTGAGCTGAGCGGTTGTTCCAAGGCCGACTAGTGGTGCTGACCAGGTATAGTGAATAAGAAATTGACTATCACTACCTTTCATGGAGACGCCAAGTGATGGTTGGGTACTGCCTTCTGGATCAAGCGTTGCTGTGGCAAGGTATTTTTCGTTGGTTGGTGTGATCAGCTCATAAGTGGCGGATTTACCACGGTGAGTATTATTAAACTCTATGACAGTGTTTGGGGAGAGTACATCGATAGCATTGCTGAGATCTTTATTTTCGGAGATCCGAAGGATTTGAGACTGGGATTTAATGCCAGCTTTTTCTGCTGGAGAATCCTTAATGACTTCTTGAATAATAACTGGTTGGACTCTCATTTTGGCATCGTCTTTGACAGTAAACTGGTTTGGGAGGAATTGTGGCATGCCGGTCCAGGCTAGAATAGTGAAGATAAAGATGGCGGTGAGCCAGTTCATGATAACACCGCCAAAGAGAATCTGAGTTTTTTGCCAGAAATTAGTCGCGCCAAAAGTTCCCTTTTTGATGTCGGCTGCGGACTCGCCGTCCATAGCGCAGAATCCACCAATTGGTAGATAATTGAGGCTAAAAATTAGATATTTTTGCGGTTTTTCATATTCGGATTTTGGAAAACGCACCCAAAGATATTTTGATTTGGTGTTCTTTTCGAGTCTTTGGCGAATTTTTGTTAGAGGTAGTTTGTTTTGCTCCTCTTCTGGTAGTGATTTAATATAACTTTCAACTTGATCTTTAGGTAAATGAATCCAAGCGATGGCGCGCGGTGGAAAGCCGATGCCAAATTCGTTTACTTTGACGCCATTTTTCTTAGCCATAAAGAAATGACCAAGCTCGTGAAGTACGACTAGGGTGGTGAGGACCAGGAAGCCGACAATTATTCCAAAAACTAAATTCATACTAGTATATTAGCATAATCTTTACTTAAAAAAAATAAACCCCCGTTTGGAGGTTTATTTTTTAATAGACGAATTATTCGTTAACGCCAAGCTCGATGCGCTTAAACTGGCGGACGGTAATATTTTCACCGGTTTTGGCAATCATCTCTTTGATGAATTCGGCGACGGTTTTTGTGTCGTCAAGAATGTATGGCTGTAGCATGAGAACCTTGTCAGAGAAAGCCTTTTTAATTTGGCCGTTAATGATTTGCTCTTTCATGTTTTCAGGCCCCTTGAAATTGGCTTCAAATTCTGCAGCTTTTTCTTGGCGAGCAGCTTCTGGAATATCAGCTTCAGAAACATAAAGTGGGTTCATGGAAGCGATTTGCATAGCTAACTTGTGTGCTAGCTCCTTGAATTCGTCAGTGTTAGCAACGAAGCTAGTTTCACAGTTGACTTCAACGATGGCACCAAGACGGTTGTCGTGGATGTAGGATGCAACAATGCCTTCACGAGTCTCGCGGTCACCACGTTTTTCAGCTTTAGTAAGGCCTTTCTCGCGCATTGCTTTGAGAGCCTTATCAAAATCACCGGCGGCTTCGACGAGGGCTTTTTTCGCATCGGTAAGACCAACGCCGGAAAGCTCTTTGAGTTTTTTGATTGCATCAATGGTAATTTCTGCCATTTTATACTCCTTAATTTAATTTATTTTTTAGCTTGCTTGATTGCTTCAACGAAGTAGCCAAGGATGAGTTTTTCAGTCTTGGTGGAGTCGTCGTTAGCTGGAATAACGAAGTCAATGTCAGATGGATCGACATTAGTGTCACAGATTGCAATAACAGGAATGTTTAAGGTTTTTGCTTCTTTGATAGCATTCTTATCCTCACAGGCATCAGTAACAATGACGAGGCTTGGCTGATCGGTCATTTCTTTGATACCACCATAGCGGATGTTAAGAGTTTCAATCTCTTCCTGGAAGCGCTGTACTTCAAGTTTTGAATAACGAGCTTCGAGTTCACCAGATTTCATGCGGCGCTCGAGGTCTTTGAGCTTCTTAATCTGACGGTTGACGGTCTCGACGTTGGTGAGAGTACCACCTACCCAGCGTTCAGTGACGTATGGCATTTCGACAGATTCAGCAACTTCTTTAACAATTGCTTTGAGCTGTTTCTTGGTGCCAACAAAGAGGATTTTTTTGCCATCTTTGACAACCTTTTCGATGACTGGGAGGGCGCGTTCGATGCCTTCAACGGTCTTTTCAAGGTTAATGATATGAGTATCCTGGCGTTTGCTATGGATGTATTCAGCCATCTTAGGGTGCCAGCGTGAGGTCTTATGACCAAAGTGTGCTCCAGCTTCGAGGAGCTCTTTCATGTCGATCTTGATTGACATGTTTTCCTTTCTCTTCACTTCGCTTTTGTTTACAGGAAAACGTGCGAAGTTGTTTCGTTAATTTAATAATGTGTTTATTATACTATATTTTGAATTTTTGTATAGGGGTAGGAGAGCGCGAAAAACTCTATATCTTTACATTTATACAATAATCTGGTATATTTTTTGTAATTATGAGTAAAAAAGAATTACAACCAAAAGATTACCGTTTTGTGGTCTTTACAGATGAGGCAGCGAATTTTTCTTTTCTAACTAAATCAACTGCAAAAAGCGACGAAACTGTAAAGTGGACTGATGGTAATGAATATCCATTAGTGAAGATGCAAATTTCTTCAGCTTCTCATCCATTCTTTACTGGTGAAGAGAAGATTATCGATACCGAGGGTCGTGTTGACCGCTTCAAGGCTCGTGCTAAGAAAGCTGAGGAACGTAAGGCTGCTCTTGCTAATAAGGCAAGAAAAGCTGAAAAAGAGGCTGAGAAGAAAGCCGCTAAGGAAGACTAATCAGAAATCTAAAATAAAGATAGCGAAAACTATCTTTATTTTTTTGCCAATTCCCTGCTATAATAAAGAGTAGGCGGGTCTTTAGCTCAGTTGGCTAGAGCGTACGATTCACATTCGTAAGGTCACTGGTTCGAGCCCAGTAAGACCCACCACAAGGAATTGATATTGATATGGAAGAAAAAATCAAAAGTTTAAAGAAAGAGGCGGAAGAGATTACGCTTTTTTTGGCGGACCCGAACGCTTATATGAGCGAAGATTTTGCTTCCAAATCAAAACGCTTGGCAGAGATTAATGAAATTATTGAAATTGATGAAAAAATCACACAGCTAAAACAAAACATCGTGGAGGCTGAGCAGCTGCTGGACGATGCGGATTTTGCGGAGATTGCTAAATCTGACATTGACCATGCGCAAAGTGAAATTGAAAAATTGACTTCTAGTCTTGAGGAGAAATTAGTGCCACGCGATCCGGATGATGATAAGCCGGTGATTATGGAGATTCGTGCCGGAGCTGGTGGAGATGAAGCTTCTCTGTTTGCAGCTGAGCTTTATCGTATGTATTTGCGATTTGCTGAAAAGCATGGTTTGAAGGTTGAACTGATGTCTGAAAATGCCAATGAGGCTGGTGGAATCAAGGAAGCCGTGATTAAAATTTCTGGTGAAAGGCCGTATGGTAGTTTAAAGTTTGAAGGCGGCGTACACCGCGTACAACGTGTCCCAGCCACTGAGTCTCAGGGTAGGATTCATACTTCGACCGCTACTGTGGTAGCTTTACCAGAGGTGAAAGAGTCGGAAATTGAGATTGATGAGAAAGATCTAAGAATTGACATTTATCATTCTGGTGGTCATGGTGGCCAGTCGGTTAACACAACTAACTCAGCGATTCGTATCACGCACTTCCCGTCTGGTCTCGTGGTGGCAATGCAGGATGAAAGGTCTCTTCGTCAGAATAAGGAGAAGGCAATGATGGTTTTGCGTACCCGCCTTAATGAGATACGTCGTGCGGAGGAGGCGGCAAATGCTTCGGCAGCACGGAAGTCTTTAATTGGTACTGGTGACCGCTCGGAGAAAATCCGTACTTATAACTTCCCACAAGACCGCGTGACTGATCATCGCATCCATTATTCTCGTTCAAATATCGGGGCTGTGATGGATGGTGATATTGATGATATCTTGGCTGAGCTTAAGAAATTTGAGATTCAGGCGATTCGTGACGAAAACGGCATAATAGGATAGGTTTTTATGGCGTTAACGATAAAAAAATGGCTGACGCAGGCGAAAACTTTGGTTAATCCACTGGATGCAGAATTGATTTTGACGAATGTTTTTAAGGCATCGGATCGGACTTTTTTGGTTAGTCATAGTGAAAAGATTTTATCTGCCGAGGAAAGACAGGTGGCGGATAAGATGCTAACCCTACGTGCGGTGAAGGTGCCATTAGCTTACATTACAAGTGAGAAATGGTTTTATGGACGTAAATTTAAGGTAACTCCGGATGTCTTGATCCCTAGACCGGAAACTGAACAGATGGTGGAAACAACGATTGACCTATACAATATGCTTGCCACTAGGATTGTGATCAGGTATGAAGAAGCGGTGAAGGCGAGGATTGGGGTGATTGAGCCGAGTTGGCCAGATAATCCAAACGTGAAAGAAGAATTGGAAAAAATCAAGGAAGAGATTTTATCTCCAGTGATGATTTTTGATGTGGGTACTGGTTCTGGGTGTGCGGCAATTTCGGTGGGGTTGGAATGTGCTCATGCGCAGGTTTTGGCGTTGGATATTTCGGAGCCGGCATTAAAAGTTGCGCGTGAAAATAAGACAAAATTAAAGGCGGAAAATGTGGTGTTTGCTCTCAGTGATTTACTTGATCGGATTTCAGATTCCGCGCCAGTGCCTGATATTATTATGGCTAATCTACCATACGTGGATCGCGATTGGGAATGGAGTTCACCTGAAATTGAATATGAGCCAAGTATTGCTTTGTTTGCGGAAAGGAATGGACTGGCTTTGATTTATAAGTTAATGCGTCAGATTAAACAAAAATGGCCAGCTTTATTTGAAGATAAAAAGAGAAATCATCAGAAATTTTTAGTACTCGAATCAGATATTAGCCAGCAGGAGAGAATTATCCGTTATGCTAGACGTTCTGGGTTTTCTTTGGTAAAGAAACAGGGTCTAATCACCTGCTTTGAGTACTAAAGTTATTAGAGCTTTTTTAAAAAATAGCTGAAAAATATCCCCAAGAAATTTGGGGATATTTCTTTTTAGACTAGATTTCTACTGCTTGTAGGCTGCAAGGGTAAGCTCGAGAGTTTCAGTCTTACCGCCTCTGACTACTGTGATTTTTACGGTATCGCCGACGGAATATTCGCCAATCAGGCTTGAAAGCGAGCCGGAATTGCCGATTTCAGTACCGTTAACGGCGGTGATAATGTCGTTCTCTTTCAGTCCTGCCTTATCGCCAGCACTACCTGAGATAATGGCTTTATTGTTCTTGCTTGAGGCA
The DNA here is from genome assembly GCA_963539995.1 of uncultured Candidatus Saccharibacteria bacterium. Taxonomy (GTDB): domain Bacteria; phylum Patescibacteriota; class Saccharimonadia; order Saccharimonadales; family Saccharimonadaceae; genus Nanosyncoccus. The sequence goes on along the minus strand of CAUTNG010000001.1, from coordinate 18,985 downwards.
ATTAAAGCACCACGAGTAACGGAGAGATTCTTCTCTTTGGCGATGGTTGGGGTGAGATTAATATAGCGAACGCCAATCACGGCACGTTCAAAACCTTTGCCATTTAGAACGTTTTTAATAATCCCCTTCACACTTGAAATTGGAATGGCAAAACCGACGTTATTGCCTTGGCTGGCATAGGCGGTGTTGATGCCAATTACTTCACCGGCAGCATTGACGAGCGGACCACCTGAGTTGCCTCCGTTAATGGCGGCATCGGTTTGAATCATGTCTGAAAGTGTTTCATATTGAGTGCGTCCAGAATCAGTAGCGGTGAGGCTGCGACCCTTGCCGGAAATAATTCCAGAAGTCACAGAATTCTGGTAGGCGCCGAGGGCGTTGCCGATGGCGACAACTTGTTGGCCAGCGGAAGTAGTTTTCGAGTCACCGAGTTTAACTGGTGAAAGATTGTTGACATTGTTAATTTTGATGATGGCAAAGTCGTTGAGTGGATCGGTGCCGACAAGCTCAACATCTTCATAAGCGGTGCCATCATCTAGGATAACGCCAATTTTGTTAGCTCCCGAAACGACATGTTTGTTGGTGGCAACATAGCCATCACTACTGAGAATGAAGCCGGTTCCGGCCGCAGTTTGGCTGGTAGTTTCATTGCTGAAGAAAGATTTTTGATCGGTACTCGTAACGATAGAGACGACACTTTTTGAGACGGCATTGGCGATACTAGCAATCGAGCCTTCTGTAAAGTTGGCAGAGTTGCTATCCCGACTGATTTGGCCTGAGTTGCCGAAATTATTACCAGTAAGATTTCTGGTTAGGCTGAGATTGTAAATACTGCAGGCGAGCGCGAGGACTGAAAGAAAGACTGGTAGTTTATTGCTGGACGGTTTTTGGGATTCCTTGATATTTTTTGGTTTAGGGACTTTTTCAGCTTCCTCGGCTAATTCAGCTTCCTCAACTTTTTCAGTTTCCTCATCTATCTCAACTTCCCCGACCTTTTCAGTTTCCTTAGATTCCTCGGCTTCCTTAGTCTCCTTAGTCTCCTCGACTTTCTCAGCTTCCTCGACTTTCTCGACTGAGCTGTTAGTCTTGTTACTTGATTCAAAATTACCTTCTTCAGCTTGAGAAGAAACGGTTTTTTCTGTCATAAATTTACCTCCTTTAGACATTAAATAATGGTCTACTAAACCAAAGCACGATAATCAGGATGAGAGCAAGTGAGAAAATAGTTGGAGTGGCGATTTTTTTGAAATTAAATTCTTCGTCACTGGAGATTTTGTTAAAAATATTGCCAACAAGAAAGACTATTGTGGTGAGAATGATGGCGGATTGTGGAAGGAGAAAACCGATCTCTTTGAAGGTATAAACGATGAGCCAAGATTGGCAGAGCCAGGCAAATTCAGCAAAAATTAAACCCATCAAAAGTGAGAGGAAGGAGAAATCTGGATCATCACCTTGCACGAGGACATGTCTGGCGGCAGCAAAACCGATGAGAAAGTTGAATAAAACTGGGAAAGCTGCGTTGGCGCTGGCGGACATTAAGGTTGTCGCGGTGGTACCTAGAAAAACGGCGAGTAGAGCCTGAATGCCAGAGGCGCGCTCGGACGACATCGGCTTTAAAACGATGAGCCAGGCCGAGTAAAGAATGGCAAGGATGAAATGTATTGGGAGAAGAGTCGGGCCAGAGGCGTAAGTGATAAAGACGAAAGAAAAACCAACGATGAGGTCGACAAGGTTTGATTTGAGGTTAAGAAAAAGATAGCGGGGACGGACGGCAAACATGCGCCACTTGGAAATGACGACTAGAAGTGCGCCAGGGATCCAGCTAGCAGTGCTAAAGGTGATAAATACAGAGCCAAGTCCAAGTAATAAGTTGAAAAAGGCGTGCAAAAAAGCACTTACGATATTACGGCCTTTACGAATCAAAATATAATCTGACATAGCAATATTATACCTTAAAATAGGCGGATTTTGTTAAATGGATAGAGTCTCAAGAGGACTGGGCCGACGATGCGACAGTATGGTATAGTGCCAAGTCCGTATCTTGAATCGTATGAATGGGTGCCTTCGCGATTGTCGCCAGCCACAAAAACTTCATTTTCTGGAACAATGATGTCAACTTCGCCAGAGGTCTGGGCTTTTGGCCCATCATTGTCGGATTTTCTGGTCTCGTCGTCTGGGTGAAAGCCATCAGGATGCTCGTTATTATAAACTGTCAATACACCGTCTTTAACCGTGACGCGTTCGCCAGGAAAAGCGATGACGCGTTTAATGATATATTGATCGCGGATAGAAGTTTCGAGACCACAGGTGAGCGGACCAGACGCATCGCCATTTAAGAAAACAATAACTTGTCCACGTTTTGGCACATAGGGCATACCAAAAAAATGTGAGAGAGAAACCGCGGCACGATTGACGATGAGGCGATCCTGACCATGTAGGGTATTTTCCATGGAGGCGCCAACTACGTTATATGAGCGCATGACATAGGTATTTAAAAAAAGTGTGCCAAGGATGACAAAAATAATAAAGGTGACTAGGCTCAGAATGTCCTTCAGTAATGGGTGTCGTTGTTTGAAAAAAGAATTTTGATTATCCACCTTATAATTTTACCATAAAAATAATGTTGGATTTATAAAAACGTTGGTTTTACTTTTGATAGTAGTTTTTTAGGAATTCCTGTTTGAGCTCTGTGAAAGTGTCGTTTTGGATGGCTTCGCGAATTTGTTCGGTTAGGCGGATAATGAAGCGCAGATTATGGATTGAGGCGAGGGTGTAGAATTTACTTTTTAGTTCCCCATCGCCGGATCGCCAAAGGTCGCGGAGCTCACCGCGTGTATATCCTGCTTTGCAGGTTGGACAATCGCAATCTTCATCAAGTAGGAGGCTAGAATCTTTGAATTTACGGAGGTTAATGTCACCATATTTGGTATAAATCTTGCCATGGCGTGCTTCCCTGGTTGGCGCTACGCAATCAAAAGTGTCGGCACCCATTTCTGCTCCATTTAATATATCATCAGGATGAGATAATCCGAGTAAGTGACGTGGCTTGTTTTCTGGAAGTTCTTCGTTGCACCAGCGCAAGATTTCGGATAAGTCTTCTTTGAGGAAGGCGCCACCAAGACCGTAACCATCAAAAGGCATCTCGCCGAGTTTTTTTGCAGTGCTGCGTCTTAAATCTTCCCAACGTCCACCCTGTAAGACTCCATAGAGACTTTGTCGATAGCCGAGTGTGTCGCGGAGTTTCATATGTTCATCGAGGCTGCGTTTTGCCCAGCGTTCGGTGCGAGCTAAGGCTTCAACATTGTAATTATAATCGTCAGCAAGTGAGGTAAGCTCGTCAAAGGCCATATGAATATCAGCGCCAATGCGACACTGAATCTGCATGGATTCTTCTGGACCGATAAAATCTGGTTGTCCGTCGAAGGGATCTGTGAAATTTACGCCTTGCTCGGTGACATGGGCAAGACGTTCTTTATGGGCGGTATTGGTGACGCCGCGGTCTTTGTCCATAGAGACAACTTTGCCAAGTCCGGATCCGAGAGACATGACCTGGAAGCCACCGGAATCGGTGAGGGTAGGGCCGTGCCAGTCAGACCATTTAGAAAGTCCACCTTCTTCGGCGATTTTGTATGACTTGCGACGAAGGTGGTAACCGTTGCTTAGCATTGCCTGAGCGCCAATTTCTTGAAGTTGCTCGCTTGAAACAAAGCGGACATAACCTTGAGTGCCGACCGTCATAAAAGCTGGGGTCTTGATTTCGCCGTGTGGGGTATGGATAATTCCAGCTCGGCCAAGTTTGCCAGGAATTTTATGAGTAATTTCAAAATGAAAATCGTATGGGTCGGCAGTAGTCATGTTAATTCTCTTTTTGAGTTTTTTGCTCAGAATCTTTTGAAGTGGCTTTATTTTGAACTTTCGATTTTGATCCTGGATTCTTTGTCTCAGAGTCGTCTAAGTACGGACGGACCTTGGAAACGATGAGTAACTCGATTGGAGACAGGATGAACTCGAAGCCAAGACCAATGAGATAGGCGAAGATTGCCTGGTTAAGAAAATCATTGAATGGTAAGACGCCGAGGAAGGCAATAGTCTCGAAGACCAAGGTGTCGAGAAGGTGAGCAATCAGAGAGGATCCAAGAGCGCGAACGAGGAATAATCTTGAACCAGTCTTTTTCTTGATTTTCTCGAAGATGAAGTTGTTGGAAAACTGGGAGAAGAGGTAACCAGCGAGCGAGCCGATGATGATGCGTGGTGCAAAGCCAAGAACAGAAGAAATGGCGGTATGCATTTCTTCGGTACCAGTGAATGGAGGCAGGATGCAAACGATCCAAAAAACAATGGCGGCAAGAATATTAAGTAGAAGACTGGAAAGAATAACTGATTTGGCGGTTTTCTTACCATAGAATTCAATAATAATGTCGCCGAGGATGTAGGAAATTGGAAAACAGATTACTCCACCATCTACGGCAATGCCAAACATATCCCAAAGTTTGGTAGCGGCAAGGTTGGAAATGAGAAGAATGCCGGCTGAAATAGCGGTGAGATAAATCAGGGTTGTTTTGCGGATTTCGGTATTGTTTTTTACGGAATTAGAAGTTGACATCGATTGTTTCACCAAGTTTGTTTGAAATAGTACCGTGGACGTTTTTGAGTTCAATTGCTGCACAGGTTTCACCAGTGTAGTCTTTTTGAGTTGATTCGTAGGCAGCTTGATTAATCTCTGCTGCGGCAGGATAGGCTTCAGCTTGAATGCGGAGGGCACCAAGAGCGTCATTGGTGGCATAGATTTCTACTTTTGGATTATTTTTAATCTGGTTGTAGACTTTTTTGTTATTTTTGGTACCAATATAAAGTTTGCCATCGAGAATACCGGCAGCATCAAATGGGCGAAGATGTGGCTGATCGCCGTCAGTGGTGGCAATAAGAAAAATGCCTTCGAGAAATGGTAAAACTTGTTCCATAATGTTAACTCCTTGTTTTAAAATCTAATTTTAATATATTTTTGGTAGACCGAAAGTACCTATAGTTTAAATTATTGATATTCTGATCTATTTAAATATCTATAATATTATGGCATAGCGAGCCAAAATAGTCTATTTGATTGAATCTAATTATCCATCACTTTACGAATGGCGGCATACTCGTCGATGATGACTTTGATACAGCCAGCAATTGGGATGGCAATGAGACAGCCAATCAAGCCAAAGGCATACATACCGATGATTATGGAAATAAGGATGATGACTGGAGGCAGCCCAAGGCCTTTTCCCTGAACACGCGGACCAATGACGTTGTTTTCAATTTGCTGATAAATGATATAAAAGAGGAAGAAACTAAGGGCGGCCCATGGTGAGTTAACAAAAAGCAGGATTGAGTTGATGACACAAGTGATGACCGGGCCAAACATCGGAATAAGGTAGAAGAGGAAGGCGATGAGGCCGAGGGGGACGGCGATACTGCCTGAGACATTGAAAATAAGACAAAGGATGAAGACTACGGAGGCAGTGACGATGCCATCAAGTAGGGCAATTAATACCTGGACTGAGACATATTTAGCGACAACGGTGCTCATTTTTGAGGTGACACGGTGCCACACGCGAGTGGCTTGAGAATCGCGTGGTGAAATAGCACGCCAGAAATCTTCGACCAATTGTGGACCTTCAAGCATGAAGAGAATGGTGAGGACGATGGTTAGGATGGTGTTGGTAATGATGGTGCCAATAGTGCCGACACCGGTGATGGCAATGTTGCTAATATTATTTAGTAAGGTATTACTAAAGTTTTTAGCTGCGGAGGTGATTTGGAGTTGGAGATCTGGGATACCAAAATAATTACCGAATTTATCGATGTCGATTTCACCTGTAACTGCAGCAATTTTTTGCGGTGCCGTGGAAAGAAAAACGGAAACTTGCGAAATAATGACTGGGCCAATTACAGCGAGGATAATAGAAAAACCAAGCACGACGACGAGTACGGCGATGATGGTGGCTAGTTGCGGTCGTTCCTTTCTTTTGTCGATTTTGTCAATTAATTTGGCGAGTGGTTTTAGGGCGATAGCCAAAAAAGCTGAGATAAAAATGATAATTAAACCGCTGGCGGCCTTAAGAATTAAGTAGCCGAGTCCAGCAAAGGCGATAATAACTAGCCAAAAACGGATAAACGTCTTGGTATCGACCTCGATAGTGCGTGACATGAACCTCCTTTATTTTTATTAAGTATATCCGAGTTTAGCAGAAAAAGAAATAAGCTAGTTTAGGTATTGCCAAATCGGGGTGGCGCCGTCAGACACGGTGTAGCCTCTTTCTGCGATTTTGTCGCGAAGTTCATCGGAAAGTTGATAGTTTTTTGCCTTGCGAGCAGCTTGGCGAGATTCAATTAGCTGGAGCACTTCTACTGATGGGAGGATTTGATCAGAAAAGAGGTTGAGACCAAACAAATTTTCGATGAACGCCCACTCTGCTAGGGTTGGCGTGTTCTGATCAATAATGGAAAAAGCTTCGGCGGAGTTAAGATTATTGGATGCACTCTCTAAGATTTGCTTTGTAGGATCGGTTTTGGCGGTAGTTTCAGAGTTTAATAAATTACCGAGAAAATCCTGTAGTTCTTGAGTGGTTTTTAGTGTAGCTATTTCAGGTTGTTCTTGTAATAACTTGGCGATTTGATTTTTCCATTTGAGGCGGCGATTTTTGGTGCCGGCGAGGTTGGTGAAAGTAAAATTACGTTCAGATTGATAATGTCCCTGTAAAACCCAGGTCTTATAGTCGGCTGGTGAAAAACCACGAGAGGAGAAGTCGGCAAGAGTGTAGGTATTACCGAGTGATTTGCTAATTTTTTGGCCGTCAATGGTGATGAAATTACAGTGGAGCCAGAAGCGACTCATGATTTTTCCAAAAGCAGCTTCGGACTGGGCGATTTCGTTAGTATGGTGGACTGGGATGTGGTCGATGCCGCCAGTATGGATATCGAGTGGTTCACCAAGTTCAGTGTGTGAGATAGTTGAACATTCAAGATGCCAACCGGGATAACCTGGACGGCCTAGAAAATCCCAACGCATGGCGTGGTCTTCCCCGTCTTGGATAAATTTCCAAACCGCAAAATCAGAGGCGTTACGTTTTTCCGGGTTAAATTCGACGCGAGCACCGGTTTTTAGGTGTTCTAAATCGAGTTTGGCAAAGTCTGCATAATGAGCAAATTTACTAGTATCAAAATAAATACCATCGGAAGTCTCATAGGTATAGCCTTTTTTAATGAGATCTTCAACGATAGCGATATCTTCCTTGATATAGTCTGTGGCACGAGCGATTTTGTTTGGCTTAATAAGGTTAAGTGAGTAAAAATCTTTAAGGAAAGCCTCAGTGTAAAAATCAGCAATTTCCCAAACGGTTTTATTTTCACGTTTGGCGCCTTTTTCAAGCTTATCGTCCCCTTCGTCGCCGTCAGAGGTGAGATGGCCAACGTCTGTGATATTCATCACGCGATTGACGGTCCACTGATTTAGGGTGAGGGTGCGAACGAGAAGATCCCAGTAGATATAACTCGCGAAGTTGCCAATATGAGCGAAGCTGTATACGGTTGGACCGCAGGTGTAAATTTTAAGATTTTTAGGGTCTTGCGGAGCAAAAACTTCGATTTTTCTCGTTAGAGTGTTATATAGTTTCATCTAAAAACTCCCAATAAATGTGGTTTCTGAACCTATAGATTCTTTTTCGTATTCCTCAATTAATTTAATTGAACAGCCGACGAGTTCGCGGAGGGTATCTTGATAATTTGTATCATAAATACGGAAGCCGGCAGCGTATGGGTGTCCGCCGCCACCAAAAAAGCCAGCGATTTTATCGGCAACTGGGATAGAAGTGCGGATTTTGCCAGTCAATTTACCATCTGGGTAGGTTTTGATGGCAACGGCGATTTTGACACCTTCCACCATTTTCATTTCTTCCAGAATTAGCACGTTTGGATTATATTCGTCGGAATATTCTTGAATTTCATCCCATGGTATATGAATTGTGGAGAGCTGGCCATCAAGTGAGTAGTCGATACGATTGATTAGCTCAGCTTTATAGGCAAGAATGCGCTGAGATTTTTTCATAAATTCTTTGCGGCGTTCTTCAAGTTCTGTAATATCAGCGCCGAGATCTTCAAGTTCGGCAGCTAGACGAAAAGTTTCACTGGTTACACCGGCTGAAGTGAGGCCGAGAGTGTCAGAAAGAAGTCCCTGAAAAATATACTCTGCTGCGGTTTTATTGATGTTTAAGTTGAGCTCCTTGGCGACCTTATAGATAAGATTGGTGCAGGATGGAAGATGTTCAATGATGGACTGATGTGGAAAATCGAGGTCGTCTGGGGTTTCATGGTGATCAAAAACAAAGACTGGTTTGGTGTAGAGAAGATTTCGAATAGTGAGGTCATCTGTCAGTTTACTGAGTAAAATTTGTGCGGCAGTGTCGACAATAACATATCCATCGGCCTCATAATCGATTTCACTTTGGACTTTTGACCAATTAGTATAGTAACGAAGGTATTTTGGGATATTGACTGGGCAATACTGGGAAATTTGCTTATCAGGAAGTAAAGCTTCGAGCGCGAGCGCGGAGCCAAGTGAGTCACCATCTGGATTTTCCGCCTGGATAATGCAGAGGCGAGATTTATTTGAGATAAACTTTTGAAAATTGTCGTACATTGATTTTATTATAACAGATGGCAGAGTTAATTAGACGAAACTAGGGGTTAATTAGATGGGAATTTGACGTTAATTGAATCTCAATATATTAGAATGTAGCGTCAATATGCTAGATGTCAACGTCACCAATGAGTTTAGTACTTTCACTGGCTGGAAGACTTTCGACTTCTTTCAAGCGTCGCTCGATTTGACGAGAAGTAGTGGCGGCGGCGTCAATTTTATTGGCAGATTCTTGAAGTTTTTTCTTGGTGGCTTCAAGGAGGTCACCGAATTTACTGAATTGAGTTTTAACGGCGCCAAGTACTTGCCAGACTTCACTACTGCGCTTTTCAATAGCAACGGTGCGGAAGCCCATAAGTAGGCCAGATAAAGTTACTGGCAGAGTGGATGGGGAGGTGATGCTGATGTTGTATTTTTGGCGGATCTCGTCAGAGAGACCTGGGATGCGTAAAATTTCTGCATAGAGTGATTCGGTTGGGACAAACATCATGCCAAAATCGGTAGTATATGGTGGTTCAATGTATTTGGTGAAAATCTTTTTAGCTTGTTCTTTGACATCGGTGACAAGGGCTTTTTGGTAGGTGAGAATATCGGCTTTATTACCAAGGTCATAGGCGGCAATTAATCTTGAATAGTTTTCGACCGGGAATTTAGAGTCGATTGGGAGAAAGGTTTCATGATTCTCATCACGACCTGGCATTTTGACGGCAAATTCAACGCGGTCAGCGGAGCCCGGTTTAGTGCTAATATTTTCACAATATTGATTTGGACTCAAGATGTCGGAAATGATACTACTGAGTTGAACCTCGCCGTAAATTCCCCTCGTTTTAACACCTTCCATGACTTTTTTGAGATCGCCAACACCAGTGGCTAGATTTTTCATTTCGCCGAGACCCTTATAAACACTCGTGAGTTGTTCGGAAATAGTCTTGAAGCTTTCATTGAATCTTTTTTCAACTGAGGCCTGAAGTTTTTCATCAACGGTTAGGCGCATCTCTTCAAGTTTTTTGGCGTTATCATTTTGCAAGTCGCGAACTCTAGTATCCATAGTTTTTTGAATGGTTTGGAGATTGGTAGCAATTTCCTGTCGGTTGTCGCGAAATCCATCATGAACGCCTTTGGTAATGGTGCCGACGATAGTTTCAACACGAATCATGCGATCATTGAGATTTTTGGAAGCTTCGACAATCTGATCGCTATTTTTTGCCATCATCTCGATGGAATTTTGCAACAATTCTTGTTTCTTGTTGTTGCGATTTTTAAGCGTTAAAAATAAAACAATAATTGATAAGACTAGATTAAAAAACAAAATTAAATATAAAAGATTAGATTGTTCCATGAACCTCCTTAGATGACATAATCTGATTTTAGCATAAAAAATATAATTAGGTTGAGGCAAATGGTAGACTAGAGCTTAGTGCGGTTAGTGAGAGCGGCACCGAGGGTGATTTGATCGGCAAAGGAGAGATCGACGCCAAGAGGAAGTCCACGGGCTAATCTGGTGATTTTTAGCTCAGGGTATTTGCCAGAAAGTAGTCTTTGAAGAAGAAGAGCGGTGCTTTCGCCTTCTACACTAGGATTAGTGGCAATAATAATTTCTTCGGCTGCGTCATTTTTGACACGAGAAATCAACTCCTCAATATGGAGTTTGTCGGGAGTGATTCCATCGATAGGTGAGATGGCGCCGCCTAGGACATGATAGGTGCCATGATATTGCTTAGTTTGCTCAATGGCATAGATGTCAAGCGGTTCCTCAACAACAAGAATAGTCTTCTTGTCACGTTCTTCGTTGCTGTAGAGTGGTGAAACCTGTTCATTGTGATTAATTAAAGCAAAAGTTACTGGGCAGATTTTGACATCGGTATGAAGATGCGTTAGGGCGTCAATAATAGTTTCAGAGATTTTGGGGTCAACACGAAAAAGATAGGTCGCGTAGCGCTCGGCGGTACGTGGCCCTACTCCTGGGAGATTCCCCAGTGCTTCAATAGTGTTTTCTAGTGCTTTTGGCAGCATAAACTAAGTTTAATCTGATATTAATCTAAATTGAATTTAATGATAGTTTGGCTAGGTAGATTTATTACATGCCGAGACCAGAAAGACCACCAAGTTGGCTCATCAGAGGTTTCATTTTGTCGGTTGCAATTTCCTGTGCTTTAGCATAACCGTCACGGAAGCAGTTCTCAATCCAGCGCTCAAGTTCTGAGATATCGTCAAGATCAACGCGAGATGGATCGATAGTGACTTTTTTGACTTTAAGTTCGCCAGTAATTTGGACTACAACAGCGCCATCACCAGCTTCAACTTCAACAATTTCGTTCTTCAAGTCTTTTTGGGCTTTGCGTAAGTTATTAATCATTTTCATTTGGTCAAAGGTAGCACCCATGAAATCTCTCCTTAAATAATTATAGAAATATTATAACAGATTACTCGACAGTATAAAGATATAGGCGGTCGGCATTTTGGGATTTTGAAGAGGTGATAATTTTTTGTATTGCAAAATTAGTATTCTCTTTAGATTCAATTTTGTCGAGGGCGTAAAAAGTTTCTCCAGTTGTGAAGGCGTGTGTTGGTTCGATGACGTTGTATTTGAGGGCTGGGCGGAAAATCGGCTTTACGTTGTTGGCGGCAAGAACAAGTTCTGCAACTGGTTTTGTGGATTCATTATCTTTATCGATTAGAATACTATCGCCCGGCTTGAGACTTGATAGGGTAATGGTGAAATCGCTATTAAACTGGTTGGCCACAGGTGCGGCGTAGCGGTATCCGGAGATGAAGTGCGAGAGGTCGGAAGTAATCATGGTGAAGAGGAAGAAAGTGATTGGAATCACGCCAAAGAGTTTGGCGTAGGGGTTTTCTGGGAAGAGATCGAACCATTTATTAATGATATAGCGGAAGCCGTGAGCGATTAGGATGGCGAAGGGCAAAAGAAGAAGAGCGGCATAGTCGGTGTTGAATCCTGAAATGATAATAGTGAAGAGGATGAGAAAGATGGCGATAGAATTGCGGCTAGCGAAGAAGCCTTTGAATGTGGAAATGAGGCCGATGATGGCAATAATGGTGGCGGGGAGGCTGATTTGTGGTGCAAGGAAAATGCTTTCGATGACGCCATGCCAAGAGAAAAATGGTAAAAAGGCTTGCCTGAGATTGTTAAAATAGCCGGAGATTTTAAAATTACCGGAAAAGAGGAGTGGCTGAATGATGTCCGGGTGATTGAGTAAGATGTAGCCCATAAAACCGAAGCCAGTGAGGATAATGGCGGAGACGAGGAAAAACGGCAGCCTTGGGAGCTTTTTGATAGTGAAACGAAGGTGTGGATGCCAGACGGTGTAGATTAGGATAAGAATGACGAGATAGAGCATATAGGGAGTGAAGCTGGAGAGGAAGAGGGCGATGGCAAAAATAAAACACCAAATTGGGGCGGGGCGTTTGACTCCTTGGACCTTGGAACCAACCCAAAGTAAAAGGGTTGGCCAGAAGACGATCATGATGAGTGGGGTGCCGTTGCTGACGAGAAAAAGAAAGCTGGAAGAAAGAACGGTGATGATACTGGCGATGATGGCAGTGTTGTTTTTGAACCAACGGTTGAGGAGGAGAATGATGAGGAATCCGAGAAGACCGCCCATAATAATACTTGGAATACGAATGGTGTAACTGGTGATACCGAAGAGCTTAAAGACAATTTTTTGCAAGAGATGATAGGGGAGGTCGATGAGATTGCCGCTAAAAACTGAGTGGACGTCGAGATTTTGACTGGTGATGGCGGAATTCATTTCTGCATTAGAAAGTCCAACTGGTGCAAGTTTTGGGACCAGAAGAATCAGACCAAGAAAGCTAATGGCTAGAAGAATGTAGCCAATGATAAAGCGTTTTTTGTAAAGAAAATATTTATTTGGATTTAATTTACCCACAGTTTTATTTTATCATGGAAAAACAAATAACGCTATTTAAAAAGCTTTATTCCCTGGTCTTGTCGAGTGATATGAAACGCAAAAGCTCAGGGTGGAAGTAGAGTTCGATTTTACCGATAGGCCCATGACGGTGTTTGGCCATCAAAAGTTCGGTAACATTAGTTGGTTCATATCCTTCTTCCTGGTGGTAGTAATCTGGACGGTGTAGGAACATTACAAGGTCGGCATCCTGCTCGATGGAACCGGATTCACGTAGGTCAGATAGGACTGGACGAGGATCGTCACGGCCGGTGACGCCACGAGAAAGCTGAGCCAAAGCGATGACTGGAATTTCCAGTTCACGCGCGAGAGTTTTGAGACCACGGGAGATTTCAGTAACCTCTTGCACGCGGTTACCTGCATAACGGTCAGAACCGGAAATTAGCTGAAGATAGTCGACGATAATCAGACCAATGTCATGATCGTGAGCGGCACGGCGGGCTTTGTTGCGAAGTTCAAGTACGGTCATGGAGCTGGTGTCGTCAAGATAGAGTGGAATTTCACTCATTTCACCAAGTGCATCACCGATTTTCGCAAAATCGTCGGATGAAATATTGCCGGTACGGATATGCCAAGAGTCAACGCCAGAGGTGGTAGCAATCATACGGTCAACAATCTCATTTTTTGCCATCTCCATGGAGAAGAAGAGGACGCCGCGTTTATTAATGCCGGCGATATTGTAGGCTAGGTTTTGCGCAAAAGTAGTTTTACCCATGGCTGGACGTGCGCCGATGATGATAAGATCACCACGCTGAAAACCAGCAGTTTTGTTATCGAGGTCACGGAAGCCGGTTTTTAGGCCACGCATGGAGCCTTTGTTGGTATGAAGTGCTTCCATACGATCAAAAGCGTCAACAAGAAGATCTTCAAGGGCGGCATATTCAGTCTTGGTGGTTTGATCGGAAACGGCAAAAAGTTCCTTTTCGGCGGCACCAAGCATAGCAGAAACATCGGTGGCACTGTCATAGGCCTGGTTGGTGATTTCGGTGCCAGCGCGAATGAGACGGCGACGGATGGAGGCTTGTTCAACAAGTTTTGAATAGGATAAAACGTGAGCGGCAGTTGGGACTACATTAGTAAGTTCAGTGAGATAGGATGCGCCACCGATATCTTTGAGAAGTTTTAGGTTGCGGAGTTCAGAAGTGAGGGTCAAAAGATCGATCGGCTGGTTATGCTCGTAAAGCGACATCATACCGCGATATATGGCGCCGTGTCTCTTTTCATAAAAATCAATCGGTTTAATCTTTTCGAGAATATCCGGAAAAGCAGAATCGTCAAGCAAAATTGCACCAAGCAGAGAGCGCTCAGCTTCAATATCTTGGGGCGGAATGCGGCCACCAAATAATTCTGGATCATTTTGGGAAATGGTCTTTTTTCTAGGTTTCTTTTCGGAATCGTCTTTTGTTTCTACCATAATTACACCTCAAAAATCCTAAAATGGATTTTCGTTTACCTCCTGGATATCTCCCATTATAGCAGAGAGTGACTCAATTTTTGGGGAAACCGTGACTGCTTTTTTGGTTTGACCGGCTGCTGCCTGTTCAAAAGAGACGGCGGTTTTTGGAATAACTTCAATGTCAGGGTTTCTGACGGTCAGTTCGATAGAGTTGGTGGCCCCACGCAAAATTTCGAGGTTATTTTTTTGTCCTAAAATGCGCCAGTAGACGGCCTTTTCCGGATAGATGTCAAAATTTTTACCATCGATGACAAAGAAGGACTTTTTGAGAGCGGTCATCAGGGTTGGGTTGACGTTGGTGACGTTGGCGACAAAGCCGTTGAAATTAAAATCACCAGATGAGCTAACCACGGCTTCTGGTAGAGTTGGCGGCGCTTCTTGAATCATTTCTTCTGGGTCTTTCGGAGGTAATGCGCGTTCGGCTTTATGATTTTTGGCATTTTTGGCTAGCTGTTCGCGGAGTTCAGCGAAAGGACTTGGCTTAGCGCTTGGGGCTGAAGTAGACTGTGCTGGGATTTTCGGATTTGCGGTTGCCGACTGTGGGGTTGGAGCGGTTGTTGAGGTAATATGGGTGTCTGTTGAGGCAGCAGGAGCAGCTGTTGAGGTAGGAGTGGTTGGCTGTGGTGAAACAACTGGTGCTATGGAAGTAGTGGAGGTTATATTGGTGGGGGTCGCGAAGTTATTCGAGATTAGGGCAACAGTAAGTTTGGCTTCGAGGAAACTTCCAGTGACATTAAAAAGCTGGTTGACGAGTTGGAGTGATTTTGGGGTTGGATTCTTTAGAATTTGATTGATTAATTCTAAGGTGATCGATTCGGCGGTAATGCCGTAATTTAAAAGTGCGGCGAGGGTATTTGTAATATTTTCCGTGTCGGAATTTTCGTAGAAGTTGATGAGGTTTTGAATTTCTTGATGCTCTGGAATGCCAAGGGCAGCTGAAACGTCGCTGGCCTCGATGGTTTTTTCGGAAAGGTTGATTGTGCCGATCTGGTTGAGGATGGAAAGTGAATCACGAAAAGATCCACCACTCCGTTCGGTGATGATTTTAAGTGCATCGTCAGAGATTTTAATTCCCTCCTTGTCACAGACGGAACGCAAAAAATCTTGCATGACTTTTGGCTCGGCTAGGTTGAAGCGATAAATTTGAGTGCGAGAGATGATAGTGGCTGGGATTTTTTCTGGGTTAGTGGTGGCCATGATGAAAATCACGTGCTCTGGCGGTTCCTCGAGAATTTTAAGGAGAGCATTAAAGGCGCTATTCGAGAGCATATGTACTTCGTCGATGATGTAAACTTTGTATTTGCCAAGAGTCGGCATAATCATGGCCTTTTCACGAAGTTCGCGGATATTGTCGACGCTAGTGAAAGTAGCGGCATCGATTTCAATGATGTCAATATAGGAGTCTTCAAGTTGATAGTCGAAATGGTTAATTTCGTGGGCAAAAATACGAGCGACAGAGGTTTTGCCGCAGCCGCGTGGACCAACAAAGAGGTAGGCGTGAGAAATTTTACCCTTGGTTAAGGCGCCTTGTAATTGCTCGATAGTTTTATCCTGCCCAATAACTTCGGATAAATGGAGCGGTCTATATTTTCGATAGAGAGCCTTCATTGAAAATATTGTAGCACGAAATAGACCCATTTTCATGGGTCTATTCTTTTATTCTTCTAGAGTGCAGCTTCGACGGCAGCCCAGTTGGCTTGATCATTGTTGGCTGGAATAACAACGGAAACTTGCGCTCCTTCGCGAAGGCGGAAATAGGTTACGGAAGCGTAAAGAATTTCGTATTCGCGGCCACTTACTTCGACGAAGTATTTATCATCATGGTGAGTGAGGGTACCGATTACGGTTTTGCGCTCGACTGGCCCAATTTGCTTGTAGAGAAACTTTCCTTCTGGTGTGATAGTAAGTTTCATAATGTCACCTTCAACTAGTTTGGACTTACTGGCATAGTTGGCTGGGACTGGGTAGTTTTTACCGTCTTGGTCAATCATGATTTGGCCGTCAAAAACACCTTCGATAATTTTACCCTCAGGTGCGGAAACGATAACTTCTCTCGGAGTGGTAACAATATCACCATCGCCGACGACAGAATTTAAAAGTTCCCTGGCAGCTGCTAGATTGGTTTCCGCTTCTTGAATTAGCGAGCGGAGTCGTTTTATTTGTTTTTCTGGTAATTCAGACATCACCTCGCATCCTGTCTGTTTAATATAATATTGATATTATATTATGCTAGTCTTGTAAAATTGTCAACAAAAATCTGTATAAATTATTTATACAAAGATTTCCACAAGTTTAACAGGGGTCTGATATTAAATGTTGTAATAAATACTGCTGAATATAACGATTTTTTGGAATGTTATATAATTATTACAATGATTAAGATTATTGCTGGTGGTAGAAAACATTTGAAGTGGGTCGAGGAGGCGGTTTTTGAGTATGAAAAACGTTTGAAGAAACCGTTTGATGTGGTTTGGGAATTGATTGAAGAAGAAAAACTAAACCAGTATCTTGCGAAATGGCCGTTTTCTGGGCAGCAGTATGTGATTTTGCTTGATGAACGAGGAAAAAACTTATCATCACCAGAACTTTCTGAGGCCTTGTCACGACAGTTTGTGAATAGTAAGGAAGTGGTAATTATTATTGGCGGGGCTTTCGGTGTGAGTGAAGAGGTGAGGCAGAAATCTAATTTAGTGTGGAGCCTTTCGAGGTTGGTTTTTCCCCACCAGCTAGTGCGCGTGATGTTGGCGGAACAAATTTATCGAGCGCAGGAGATTGCGGTTGGTGGAAAATATCATCATGAATAAATTTTGTTTGTGATAGTGTTTATGCTATACTAGTTCAAGTGTTAAATTTGGGAATCAAAAATACGGGAGCTTTTAGGCTCGGTAATAAAAATCGTGTGGGCCAGAGATTAAAAAATGGCACTCGGATTTCTGATTTTCTCTTGTTGGGGCCGATTGGGTTAGTTATTTGTATATTGTTCTTTTTAGTTAATTTTCTTTTTGACTTTTCAACGCCAAATTCTCATGCGGCGCCACTTGTAGGCGCGTCAACACTCTCGATGTCGATAAGCACACCTTCAGTGGATTTGGACTTTACGCCGACTGGTTCAGCGGCGCAATTTATTGAATCTGGTGCGAATTTAACGATTCAAACTGATAACCGAACTGGTGTTACGACTTATGTGGCGAGCATAGATGAAAATACGGATTTGAAGCACACTGACGCAACGATTGCGCAAAAACTTTCTTCAATTTCTAGTACAGCGGCGGCTACAGCATTTTCAGACAATAATTGGGGATATCGGGTAACGACTCCAGCACCACCTGGTTCTGACTTTTTGCCAATTCCAAAAGCTAGCGCTCCGGATACAATTTTTTCCACCCCCAACGCCACTGGTAGTCCATATGTAGTTGGGATTTCTTTTGGTGCAAAGGTTGCGGCAAATTTAATTTCCGGAACTTATAAGAAGGACATCGTATTCACAACAGTGACGAACTATGTACCAAAAACTGCTACGTTCTTGCCAGGACCAAACTTTAATTTTTTGGTAAAAAAGATTAACCCGGCTTATAATACTGAGAAATTTAAGCGAGCTAGTAATCAGCCGGCAAATCTTTCTTCAGCTAAGGTTGTCTCGACGGCGGATTCGGATTATCCGATTTATGTTTGGTATGAGTCTGCGGATAAGACCGTATATTGGTGGAGTGAGGCGGATGTTGCTTATGCAAACGAGGATGCGCGCGAGATGTTTTCGAACTTAAGTGATGGTCATGGGCATTTTAATTTGGTCGACGTGAGTGGGATTGATATGAGCAAAACTAAAAATGCGAGCTATATGTTCCATTCGGGAAATTACCTGTATAAAAATATTATTTTGGGTGATTTTAACTCTGATAATGTGGAGGATATGAGCTACATGTTTGCTTCGAATAGTTCTTCTGGTTCCCCAACTTCTGAGGTAGATTTTTCTAGATTTAAGACTTCGAATGTGAAATTTATGCGACACATGTTTGAGGGGAATTTTGCGCAAACCTTAAATCTTTCTAGCTTTGATACGAGTAAGGTTGAGGATATGTCGGAGATGTTTGCAAAAACTAAAAATCTGACATCGGTGAACCTAAGTAGTTTTAATACTAGCAATGTGAAAGATATGAAGAATATGTTCAGGTATGCGAGCGCGGTGACAAGCCTTGATCTCTCGAGTTTCGATACGAGAGAGGTGACAAATATGCGTTCAATGTTTGCGCATACGAAGGCTTTGACTAATCTTAATATTTCAAGTTTCAGGACGCCAAAAGTGACGGATATGTCTGGAATGTTTTTGAATATGGAAAAAGTAACCAGCCTTGATTTATCGCGGTTTGATACAAGCAAAGTGACGAATATGCGCTCAATGTTTCAGGGGATGGCGAAATTGGCGAATCTTAATGTTTCTTCGTTTGATACGAAAGTGGTGACAGATATGGCGTTTATGTTTTATCGTTCGCTGCTTGATCCAGAAAATGCAGTGCTGGATCTTTCAAGTTTTGATACACGAAATGTAACGGAGACTAGCAGTATGTTTGCGTATACTAAGGTAAAGAAGATTTATGCTTCGGCAAATTTCGTAAATACGGCGATGACAAATTCACAGGATATGTTTAAGGATAATACGAATCTTGTAGGTGGAAACGGGACTTCGTATAGTGAATCGAATCCGAAAGATAAAACCTACGCGAGATTGGATGTGGCTGGCGCACCGGGGTATTTTAGTCTAAAACCATAGGATTTGACTAGTTTTTCTGATTATGATTATGGTATAATTAAGCATAGAATTATGAAGGATCTGAGAAAATATTTAAAGTGCAAAGTGCAAAGTGCAAAGTGCAAAGTGCAAAGTGCAAAGTGCAAAGTGCAAAG